>NZ_JAKFWS010000042.1 GCF_021731785.1 Methylocystis sp. | reverse complement strand
CGATCCGCAACGATTATGTCGGCGAGGGCAGCATCGGCGTCTGGACCGACACGACGGTGAGTTGGACGCCATGGCTGCGCACGGTGGCGGGCGCGCGCGTCGACCTTTATTCAGCCGCCACCAATTCGATCCAGACGCTGTGGGACGCGCCAAAGGTATTCAACAGCGCAGGCGTTCCGGTCTTTCTGTGGACCGGTCCCTTCAATAACGGCCAAAAAGACGCGGCGATCTTCAGTCCCAAGGCGTCGATCATTCTCGGTCCCTGGTATGCGACCGAAATGTTCCTGAATTTCGGCGAAGGGTTTCATTCCACCGACGCGCGCGGCACGGTGCAGAACTTCGCGAGCGCAGAAATCGGCGGCATCGAGGGTCTCGACCTCGACAGCTTCTCGGTCGTCGGTCGCATTCCGCTGCTGGTCAAGTCGCGCGGCGCGGAAATCGGCTGGCGCACGAAGTTCGTTCCCGGACTGGAATCGAGCGTTAGCCTGTTCTGGCTCAATCTCGATTCCGAAAACCAATATGTCGGCGACGCAGGCACGACGGAATTCGGCCGCCCAAGCCGCCGCTACGGCATCGAAATCGCCAATCACTATCACCCCGTCTCCTGGGTCAGCTTCGACGGCAATGTGGCTTTGGTGAATACCCGCTTCCGCGGTGTCGATCAGAACGCCTGGCTCGACTATGTCGAACTGACCTCGCCCGAGGCGCTGCCTTACGGAACCTTCCTCGGCAACGCCCCCGGCAACTATCTCTTCAACGCGCCGGCGATCGTGGCGATGGGCGGGCTCGAAATCGGCGAAGCCACGGGCTGGTTCGCCGGCATGAAATACCGCTATTTCGGCGCGCGGCCGCTGACGCCCGACGGCTTTTATTCCTCCCCCGCCACCGGCACCTTCAACGCGCGGCTCGGCTATCGTTGGGATGGGGGCTGGCGCTTTCAGATCGACGCCTTCAACATTTTCAACTCGCGTTCCGACCAGATCACCTACGCCTATGGCTCGCTGCTGCCGACGGACGCGCTCTATCAGCAATGCGTCAACGGCGTTGCTCCCGGCGCGGTCTGCGGGATCGGCGTCATGGATCGCCATTTCAAACCGGTCGAGCCGCCAGCGGTGCGCTTTACCTTCGGCGGGCCAATCAGTTTTGAGTCGCTGCCCGACTTCACCGCGCCGCTGCGGGTCGTGCCGGACTGACGCGCTCAGCCCATCTTGCGCTGCTTCACATAGCTGCGCAGGACGGCGTTGATGCGCCGCTGATAGCCGGGGCCTTGCGCCTTGCTCCAGTGGATCGGCTCGAACACCGCCCAATCAGCATCGCTTGCGACGGCGGCGTCGATTTCCGCGTCGGTCATTTTCTGTCGCGGCGTCATCCCTCGTATCCGGCCAAAAGTCGGGCGAGCGGACAAGCTGTGAATCATGGGCATCGCGGCGAATTTCTTCCCCGCCCCAGGAAGGAGTAGTGCTAGGGACAGTCGATGCGCTTCTCGCCTTCCTTCCTCGAAGAGATTCGGGCGCGCGTGCCCGTGTCGGAGGTGGTGCGCCGGAAGGTGAAGCTTCGGAAGGAAGGCCGGGAGTGGCGGGGTCTCTCGCCGTTCAACGCCGAAAAGACCCCCTCCTTTTACGTCAACGACCAGAAAATGCGCTGGTTCGACTTCTCTGCGGGCAAGAACGGCAACATTTTCGATTTCGTCATGGAGACCGAGGGGCTCACCTTTCCAGAAGCGGTCGAGAGACTGGCGGCGCTCGCCGGATTGCCGCTGCCCGTCGAGACCAAAGAGCAGCAAGAACAGGATCAACGACGCGCGACGCTCGGCGAGGCGCTGGAGGCGGCGGCGGTCTTTTTCGAAAAGCAGCTCGCCGGCCCAGCTGGACGCGAGGCCCGCGCCTACCTCGATCGCCGGCAAATTTCCTCGTCGGCGCGCGAAAAATTCCGCTTGGGCTTTGCGCCGCCCGAGCGCCATGCGCTGCGCGATCATCTCGCCGCCAAGGGCGCAAGCGTCGAAACCATGATCGAGGCGGGCCTGCTCGTCCACGGCGAGGACATCGCCGTACCCTACGACCGGTTCCGCAACCGGGTGATGTTTCCGATCTGCGACCGCGCGGGCCGGGTCATCGCGTTCGGCGGACGCGCCCTGGAGGCGGACGCCCAGGCGAAATATCTCAATTCCCCAGAGACGCCGCTCTTCCATAAGGGCGCGACGCTCTACAATCTGCATAGCGCCCGCAAGGCCGCGCACGAAACCGGCGCGGTGATCGCCGTCGAAGGCTATGTCGACGTCATTGCATTGACCGCCGCAGGCTTCCCCAACGCCGTCGCGCCGCTCGGCACTGCGCTGACCGCCGACCAGTGCGCCCTGCTCTGGCGTCTGGCCGAGGAGCCGATCCTGTGCTTCGACGGCGACAAGGCCGGGTTGAAGGCGGCCTTTCGCGCGGTCGATACCGCGCTGCCGCTGATTGGCCCCGGCCGTTCGCTACAGTTCGTCCTTCTGCCCGACGGCCAGGATCCCGATGAACTGCTGCGCTCGAACGGTCCCGAGGCGCTCGCCGACGCTCTGAACCGGCCGCTGCCGCTCGTCGATCTTTTGTGGATGCGCGAAACCGAAGCGGCGACGCTCGACACCCCGGAGCGCCGCGCCTCGCTCGAACGGCGGCTGCACGAAGTCGCGGACCAGATCAGAGACGACGGCCTGCGGCGCCATTACCAGCAGGAACTGGCGCAGCGGCTGGAGCGCCTGTTCGGCCGCGACCGGCGCGGGCAGTTTCGACGGCCGGACGCGGCGCGGCGCGGCGCAAGCGGTCGCAGGCGCCCTTCCGACGAAGGGCCTTTGACCATTGGCCCGGGCCTGCGAAACTCGCCGATGTTTCGCGGCGTCAAGGCTGCGTTTGCGCCGCGCGAGGCGCTTATCCTGTTGATCCTGATCAACCATCCAGATCTGATCGACTCCCGTTCGGAGGATTTGGCCACGCTCGATCTCGAATCTCTCGAGGCCCGCGGGCTGCGCGACGCCCTGCTGCAATTCGCCGAGCGCAGCGGCGCGGCTACGCTTGAGCTTCGCCCCTTTCTTGCGTCGCTCGGGCTTGAACGGACGGTCGCCCGGCTCGAGGCGATGGCCGCCCATTCCTCGCTCTGGAGCGTGCGTCCCGAGGCGGCGGCCGCCGACGCCGGCGAAAGCCTGCGACAGGCTTTCGTCTTGCATCGAAGATCGTTGGCGCTAAATAGAGAGTTGCGCGCGGTGCAAGCCATGCTGGCCGACAACCCCAACGAGCGGGATTATGCCCGGCTGAAGGATATTCAGACCCAGTTGTCGGCGTTGGATGGCGCAGAAGCTGCCGTGGAAGGATATGGATCGCTTTCCGGCCGGCCGTCGCGTAATTTGTGAATTCGTAGAGGTTAGCGCCGTAGCGAAGAGGGGACGAAAAACGCGCCGCGAGCATTCGCCGACGCTAAAGCGTGAGTTGCGAAGCGACAACGCTTTTAGCGGCGATTAGCGGATGCTCAAGAAATGCGACGTATCGGGAATCAACGATTCCCGATACTAGGAGGCGGCGCGAAGACATCATGCGGTCGGCCGGGCTATTTCGCCTGCCTGCCGCGCCTTAGCTTGGGAGGGGCGGCCTCTCAGGGCTTTTTTGAGAAAACTTGCGCCTTGCCTGGTTCGGGGAGCCGATCCGGGGCGAGGCGCTTGGAGCTTGTGGATGGCGAAGAAAGACGAAGACAAGGTCGAGAACGAAACTACGGCGACGACGGAGGCTTCCGACGGGCCGCTTCTCGACCTCAACGACGCCGCCGTTAAGCGGATGATCAAGCTCGCGAAAAAGCGCGGCTTTGTGACCTATGCCGAACTGAACGCCGTGCTGCCGTCCGAGGAAGTGTCGTCGGACCAGATCGAGGATGTTTACGCGATGCTCTCGGAGATGGGCATTACCGTCTCGGAGGGGGACGATCCCGACGACGTCGAGGAGGAACAGGCCGCCGAAGAAGAAGAATCGGAAGGCGGCGAACTCGTCGAGAGCCCGCGCGCGACCGCGGTAGCGACGCGCACGTCGGAACCGGCCGATCGCACCGACGATCCCGTCCGCATGTATCTGCGCGAAATGGGCTCGGTCGAGCTGCTGTCGCGAGAGGGCGAAATCGCCATCGCCAAGCGTATCGAGGCGGGACGCGAGGCGATGATCGCCGGGCTCTGCGAGAGCCCGCTCACCTTCCAGGCGATCATTATCTGGCGCGAGGAATTGGAGGCGGGCAAGGTCCTGCTGCGCGACATCATCGATCTCGAGGCGACCTACGCCGGCCCCGAAGGCAAGGCGAAAGCCGCGGAACCGGCCGCAAGCGCCGACATGGCGCCCTCAACCGCGCCACGCACGCCGCCTGCCGGATTGGAAGAGGAAACCCCGCCCGCAGAAGAGACGTTTGAGGAAGAAGACGACATGGAAAATTCCGTGTCGCTTTCGGCAATGGAAACGGAGCTGAAACCCAAAGTTCTCGAAACCTTTTCGCGCATCGCCGACGCCTACAAGAAGCTGCGCCGGCTTCAGGATCAGAACGTCGAGAACAAACTCAAGAACGAGACCCTGACGCCCGCACAGGAGCGTAAATACAAGACTCTCAAGAAAGAGATCGTCGCCGATGTCAAATCACTCTCGCTGAATCAAAATCGCATCGAAGCGCTGGTCGAGCAGCTCTACGACATCAATAAGCGGCTCATCGGCTATGAGACGAAGCTCCTGCGGCTCGCCGACAGCCATGGCGTGATGCGCGAAGACTTCATCGACAAGTTCCACGGCTCGGAGCTTGATCCCAAATGGGTGATGCGCGTCGCCAAGCTCGGCTCAAAGGGCTGGAAGGAATTCGTCGCTCGCGACAAGGATCGCATCAAGGATCTGCGCGCCGACATTCACGCGCTCGCGACCGAGACGGGACTGGAAATCTCCGAGTTCCGCAAGATCGTCCATATGGTGCAGAAGGGCGAGCGCGAAGCCCGCCAAGCCAAGAAGGAGATGGTCGAGGCGAATTTGCGTCTCGTCATCTCCATCGCCAAGAAATACACCAATCGCGGCCTGCAGTTTCTCGACCTCATCCAGGAAGGCAATATCGGCCTGATGAAGGCGGTCGATAAATTCGAATATCGCCGCGGCTATAAATTCTCGACCTACGCCACCTGGTGGATCAGGCAGGCGATCACCCGCTCGATCGCCGATCAGGCGCGCACGATCCGCATTCCGGTGCATATGATCGAGACGATCAACAAGATCGTGCGCACCTCGCGCCAGATGCTGCATGAGATCGGTCGCGAGCCGACGCCCGAAGAACTTTCCGAAAAGCTCGCCATGCCGCTCGAGAAAGTGCGCAAGGTTTTGAAGATCGCCAAAGAGCCGATCTCGCTCGAAACGCCGATCGGCGACGAGGAAGATTCGCATCTCGGCGATTTCATCGAGGACAAGAACGCCGTCCTGCCGATCGAGGCGGCGATCCAGTCGAATCTGCGCGAGACGACAACGCGCGTCTTGTCATCGCTGACGCCGCGCGAAGAACGCGTGCTGCGCATGCGCTTTGGCATCGGCATGAACACCGATCATACGCTCGAAGAGGTCGGCCAGCAGTTCTCGGTGACGCGCGAGCGTATCCGCCAGATCGAGGCGAAGGCGCTGAGGAAGCTGAAACATCCGAGTCGGAGCCGGAAGCTGCGGAGCTTTTTGGATAATTAAAGCGCGCTCAAAAGGCTCTGTTTACGCCTCGACATATTCCGCGATGGCGCTGGGCTGCGGTACGGGTAGCCCAGCGGCTCCAAGCCCTTCAGGCGTCGTCGAATAGCTCGTTGTGCAATAAATAGTCGTAATTGAGTTCCTCACGCCTCCAAATATTCGGCCAACGCCGAAGGCGGCGGCACTGGGAGACCATCCGCTGCTAGCCCCTCGATATGGAAACGGATCGCCTCACGCAATTCCTGCTCGACCGCCCCAACGGTCTCGCCCGTCGCGATACAGCCCGGCAGGTCCGGGACATAGCCGGAAAAATTGTCGCCCGCTTTTTCGATCACCACAGCGTAGCGTATTATACCAACCTGTGCTGATCAGAACCGATGCGCCCAGTCGCGCAAACCGATGGACATGATGCGCCAGGGTTGTTCGATGAGTTTGTTCCAGGCGTCGCAGCAATGGTCGACGATGTCGTCGTATGATTTGAACACGCGATTGGAGAGCCAGTTGTCGCGCATGAACTGCCAGAGGTTCTCGACCGGGTTGAGTTC
>NZ_JAKFWS010000183.1 GCF_021731785.1 Methylocystis sp. | reverse complement strand
CCACAACAAGCATCCCCCACCGCCCGCTCAATGCCAAAGCGGGCAGACCTGCAAACAGTTCAGATGGGGGTCAATTTTGGACGCCGATCCCCCAAGTTAGGGGGTCAAAATTGCACGCCGAAACACAATTTTCGACGCTGTATCAGATAAAAAGCACGGCAACAGTGCTCTGCATCCGACGCGAGTTCACTGTTTGGGCAAGCGACAGGTCGAGTCCCATCGTCGAGTGGTTACGCGCCCTGGCCCGTCACGCTCAGAACGAGAGCGGCGGGCGAGGCGTTGGCGCAATCGGCCTTTGTCTTACGGGTGGTTTCGCCCTTGCAATGATGACCGAGCCAGCAGTTATCGCGCCGATTCTCGGGGAACCGTCTCTGCCCGTGGCCATTACATCCACGCGGCGACGCGCCATCGATGCGTCACCTGAAGAGATTGCTTGCGCCCGACGAAGGCTTGCTGACGAAAATTTGTCCATGATCGGTTTGCGGTTTCGAGGCGACCCATTTGTTCCCGACGAAAGATTCGAAATGCTCCGGCGTGAATTTGGAGAGCGATTTGAGGCTATTGAATTGGACCCTAAAGACGCCAATTCCGATGGGCCGAAACCACCCCATTCGGTTCTGACCCTTCATCTGCGAGACGACGATCCCGACGGCCCAACGCGAAAAGCCGAAGCAAGAGTCATCGCCTTTCTTCGAGGGCGTCTTGGCGTTAAATGACGTTGGCCATAGTTCGGTCGAACAAATCAGCAGGACGCCATCGGGAAGTTCGTAATGCTGGGGGGCCTAACGCCAGCAATTGAGACCGGATTTCCCTAGCCGGTGCTGCTAAGTCAACTGTTGCAAACCGTATTCTATGACCTTGAATAGTGACCGCCTCATCGACAAATCCTCCGACGCAGGGGTGGAGGAGTAGTCCAGTCGCATGGTCTGCTAAGGGATCTTCGCACCCATCTTGTGAACGGAGATACGCGTAAATTTGATAGAGATAGCCACTCCGAAGCGTTTCCTCCCGATACCAACCAGCGGTTACAATGGACGTGAATTTGGTGTCGATCACAATTCGCTGCGCCGTCTGCACATGTTCGAGCACCACATCGGCCCTCATCGTGGGCAATATCTTTGAAACTCCCTCAGTCTTGTGTTCGATTTGCCATTGCAATAAGCAGCCGCGTCGCACATGCCAACCCAGGGGACTGAGTACAACATCATAAAACCCGCCGACGGCCCTCTCGAATAGGTGCCGCACCCATGTCGCCTCTCGATCTGGCAGCGAAAGTAGGTTTGATCCGGCAGCTTCTGTCGGCAATGTGAGGTCAAATGCCAATCTGGCCGCTGCAACCATGAATTGATCATCGGCATCGTGACGTCCGAAACGATCTGCGCTGAGCTCTGCCCTCGTAGGCGCATTTCCGGAAACGCCGGACGCTTTCATTGCTCTGGCCAAGGATCGACAGCGATGGGCAATGTCGCGTCTTTGAACCACTCTCGAAACGGCTTCCAATGCCGCTCGGACGAAGCGATTGCGAGGCGTGTCAATGGTTAACTGCTCATAGCGACATGCAATCATGCCACGGGCTAACAGATGGCGCCGCTCAGTATGTATAATATTAATTCGCCCCCGAATACGATTCAGAATAGCCGCGTGTGACTGGTAGCCTAAACTGAGGTGGCGACGTTGCCGCATCTCCACGGCGTGTGCAAGGATCTCTGCCACGAGATCCGGCAAATCGTCTGGGCTGTCCTCAAGCCCGATCCTTCCGGTTTTGCGGCTTCTGAATAGCTCTGATGCATAGAGCATTAGGAGCCAGAGGTTTCGGACCGGTATTCTCCCAATAGTTCCCACTGTTGCCGAAGTTTCGTTTTTCACCGCTTCGGTGTTCACAGGGGCCAGCCTTCGACGAGACGAGCAAGCGCAAGTCGGGCCTCATCAGGTGCATCAAACCAATATTCCTTGAGCAGTGGACCAATTTCAGTTTCGACCACCTGCCTGAACCAATCTCGGGTTTCGCCAGTATCTAATCGACGTGTTGGTGTTACATAGCTGTGACCGACGCGGAACTGTTCGCCCAAACGCTCATCCGATGTGATCTGGTTGTTGAGCTGAATAATCCTACGTTCAATGTCTTCTACTAGGTCAGGATCGAGGTTGCGCTCCTTGATCACCCAACTACGCCAGGCGGAACCGAGCTTCGGCTCGAGATCGACAAACGCGAACCTTCGACGTAGAGCTAAATCTACCAATGCTAGTGATCGATCTGCGACATTCATTGTCCCGACCAGGTAGAGGTTATCCGGGATAAATACTGGCCGGCGTTTACCATCGCTGTCTGGATAACAAAGTTCCAATGCCTCTTCCGGGACACGTTTATCTGCTTCCAAAAGCGTTAGAAGCTCCCCAAAAATTTGGGCAGGGTTTCCGCGGTTGATCTCCTCAATGACCACGACGATTTTGGACAGGCTGTCGTCCAATGCTGCTTTTATAGCCTCCATAAAAATACCATCCACCAAAGACAATTTGCCCTCGCCCATCGGACGCCACCCGCGCACAAAATCTTCATACGACAAGTTCGGATGGAATTGTACTGCACGTACGCTGCTGCCGTCCTTTCGGCCTATCAATGCAAAGGCGAGACGCTTAGCCAACCAAGTCTTCCCTGTGCCAGGAGGGCCTTGGAGGATTATGTTTTTTTTGGTGCGCAATCGGTCAAGTATACGAACGATCTCCTGACGTTCTAAGAAGCAACCATCTGCTAGAATATCATCGACTGTAAAATTTTCTGGCGGGTTGGCTTCATAATCCTTTTCTTTCTCCCGATAAATCGCTTCGATAAGGGGCTTGAACAATGCTGCGTATCTTTGAAATTCGCTTTCAATTTTGCCCCCGAGCTGAACAATCGATTTCACGTCTAAGTTTTTTGAAATGCTCGCACCGTGGCTTTCGGGGGAACTCGCGTACTGAATCCAGTCTTTGAAATTCGAAAAGTCTTTAGTTCCAGCCTTGGACCGCCACTGCTTGCGGAAGTCCCATTCCTGTCCAACAGCGGTGGAGATTTCCTCGATTATCCGATTATCAATTATTCTGAGCCTCTGTTTCGCCTTGTCCAACGTCTTTTTGAGCTCCTCTACGGTGGTCGGATCAGAAACCTGGGCTGATCCTGCTCCGAAACAACAGCAGAACTCTGCACCACGGGCGTTCAGGATCAGCGCGAACTGCAATCCAAAGGATTTATTTCGCGCAGCCGCCGGAAAAATACAGCACCAAAGTTCGGTTGCTGATCGCCCATTCGGACTGAAAAGGGAGGCGTATTCCTTCATTTCGACGCCGCCAGAATAGGACTCAGCCGCCGACCTAGCTATTCCTTTCAGTTTGTCTCTAATAGATTTGAAACGTTCCCTGTCTGCGGGCAAAACATCTCCAAATGGGATGCTGGATGCATACCGATTGAACAATTCAAAGTCGTTTTGATCAAAATGCGCGTCGTCTTCCATCGCTTCACTCATCGATCTGTAAGTCCAAAAATGCTGAGGCGTTTCGCGCAGTGTACGCAGTGCCTGCTGTTAGCGTTGTTTGAGCCACGTGGAAGCGTTAGCACGCTGCCGCTGCGTGTAGGATAGTCACGTTCGAATCTTAGGGGCCCGTCAACTGGATGTACAACGCTTGTGAAATCGAATTACAGTAGCAGGCTTACGGCTGCGCAAGTTAATTCGGCGACGCCCTGTTCCGGTCAGCACATACCGGCCCCTGTTGTCGTCCCAGCGCATTAAATCATCCTGCAATGCTCTTTCACGCAGGATCGTTGTCATTGGATCGTGAACATGCTCGGGGGCGATGTCGCCGTGCACATCCACCTTCTTGAGCGCCTCGATAGGCCGGTCTTCGAGCTTTTCCGTCATGCCTCTTATATCTGGAAGGAAACGGGGCTCTTATCAAGAATGCTAGGAATGACCCTCCACCCGCCCCTCTCCGTTGAAAACGGTTGCGTGGGGCCACCAGTATTCCTTCAGACCCAAGGGGGCACGATCAGCGGTACCGTTCGCGGCAATACGGTTCCGCGGGCCGATCAAATCATCAGGGAGCAACCGTGACCTTTCCCCGCATGTTTCCGTGCTGACCGCAAAAATAGTCGATCTCGCCCGGCTTATCGAATGTAATGGCGAAGCTCTGACCATTGTTGAGCGTGGGCGAGCGAAATTCCGATTTGAGGCCAACGACGCTATGGGGCGCCTCGTCATGATTGACGAAGATCACCTTCGTGCCAGCCTTCACAGACAGTTGCACGGGTATGAACGCGAAGTCCTCGATTGCGAAAGTGATCGACGTCCCAGCGGTCACGGTCTTCACTGCCACGGCACCCGCCACCACAACGTAAGCTACCGCCCGGCGTGTGATCTTCCTCGTCATGCGCCGTTCTCCTTCCCATGGGAAGTTGGCTTTAACGCGCCGGCGTTCAAGCGTGATGCATTTTTGCTCCGGCCTCTCGACGCAAAGTTTCCGGCGTTGATGTCGCGCGATGAATCTGTTTCCCGGCCACGTCAGACGGCCATTTCCGGCTTACAAATGAAGACTAAAATCGCCTTCTAAGAAGCAGTACCACGCGCTGGAACTCAATGAGTGTGTATTCTGCCAACTAAAAATAGCTATTTGGTGATAACGACTGCGTATACAAGCTGTAGCTTTACGGCTACTTTGCCGAATATAGTGTATTTTCAGGCGCTTGACGCCGTGGCGCTGACAGCCTATACGTTCAACAACTGGCAACGGGGTGAGGCTAACGCTTAGCATCGCCAGCGCCAGGGTGACATGTGCAAGGGCGCTGCGGCGCCCTTTGCGATTCTTGGAGGGCAAGGCTGACGTAAACTGAGCGATCAATCGACGAAATCGAAAACCTAAGCGGCTCACGGGCCGCAATGACCGTCGGCGGCAGGGACAACTCACCCCGCGAGCCGCCTGCCGTAACCATTATCCCTTGCCATCGAAAGTTTGTGCAAGCCGACGCATTGGGCGGAGGTGGACGACTCACGCCCTGGCGTCAGCAATGGAGACGCCAATGCTGGGCAAACAGGCCAAAATCATCTCGCCCGAAACCCTCGCGCGAATGCTCAATTTCGCCAGCCAAACACGGCAGCCAAAACGTGACGCCGTCATCGTGCTGCTGTCGGTGAAGGCTGGCCTCAGGGCCTGTGAAATCGCCGGCCTGCAATGGTCAATGGTAATGACCGACAATGGCGAAATTGCCGATGTCATCGACATACGCAGCGCCATCGCCAAAAAGGGTTCGGGGCGACGCATTCCCATGCACCCGAGCCTGCGACAGGCGCTGGGGGAATTGTGGCCGGTGAGGGCATCCGACGCTCATATCGTCGCTTCAAACCGCGGCGGCCCCATGCGCCCCAACAGCATCGTCAATTGGTTCGTGACGATGTTTCATGACCTCAACCTCGAAGGCTGCTCATCGCATTCGGGTCGACGCACCTTCATCACCGCCGCCGCGAAAAATGTCCATCGAACCGGGGGAAGCCTGCGCGACGTGCAGCTACTCGCCAGCCATCAGTCAATCGAAACCACCCAACGATACATTGACGGCGACACCCAAAGTCAGCGTCAACTGGTGAACCTGCTGTGACGCGAAGGTCGCCGTTCACCGAGTCATCGTCGCTGACTCCAACGAGCCGAGCTTTCATAGCACGGCCAAGGAAAATGTCATGGCCAAAGCCGATCAATCACAGTCGACCGAAAATTACGCTGCTCGAGTGCGTACCCTCAATGACGCCCTTCGAACCACCCTCGCCGGCGGCAAAATCATGCTGACGCGAGGTGTGGCCGCGCTCGAAGCTGCAGTCATTCACGCAATCACCGAAGCCTTGCAAAGCTATGATGATATCAACGACGACAATGACCCCTATGACGAACATGACTTTGGCGTGTTGACCGTCAAGGGCCACAAGCTGTTTTTCAAAATCGATTATTACGACCTCGACCTGGCCTTTCATTCACCCGACGCGGCCGACCCCAATGTCACGACGCGCGTGCTCACGATCATGCTCGCCGACGAATATTGAGCCACGGGGAAGCGGTATGCCAAATTTTCGCGTGAAGCTCGGCGCGTCGCTGCTTGAATCAATGACCCTGGCGACGGTCGAAGCCTTCAATTTTCGCGGCCCTCAATCGAGCAGAAAGTGTGGGGTCGAAACCTACGGCTACATATGGGGAAGCAAGAAGGCTTACCCTGACGGCCAAATGGCGTTTTTCCTCGACAAGCTCAGCGTGACGCTCAGCGCCAAACGAGCGGCGTTGAGCGTCACGCCGAACCGTCGTGCCGGCAAAATCAAGGACGAGCTGTTCAGGCAGCTGGCCCCTCACCAAACGCTACTCGCCGACTTTCATAGCCATCCCTACCCCAGCCATAAAGCCGTGACGCAAAAGCTCGGGTTCG
>NZ_JAKFWS010000172.1 GCF_021731785.1 Methylocystis sp. | reverse complement strand
GAAATTCGAGCGCCTGCGCCTTCTGGGCTTCAAGAGCTTCTGCGAACCGACCGATTTCCTGATCGAGCCGGGCCTGACCGGCGTCGTCGGGCCGAACGGCTGCGGCAAGTCGAATCTGGTCGAGGCGTTGCGCTGGGTGATGGGCGAAAACTCCTACAAGAACATGCGTGCGTCCGGGATGGACGACGTGATTTTCTCCGGCGGCGGTTCGCGCCCGGCGCGCAATCTCGCCGAGGTCGGGCTTGTCCTCGACAATTCGGCGCGCACCGCCCCCGCCGCCTTCAACGACGCCGATTCGATCGAGGTGACGCGCCGAATCGAGCGCGAGGAGGGCTCGACCTACCGAATCAACGGCCGCGAGGTGCGCGCCCGCGACGTGCAGATTCTGTTCGCCGACGCCGCCACCGGCGCGCGCTCGCCGTCGCTGGTGCGCCAGGGCCAGATCGGCGAAATCATTTCAGCCAAGCCCCAGGCGCGCCGCCGCATTCTTGAGGACGCCGCCGGCGTGGCCGGCTTGCATTCGCGCCGGCACGAAGCGGAACTGCGTCTCAACGCGGCGTCGGAAAACCTCACCCGCCTCGAAGACGTGCTGAAACAGGTCGACAGCCAGGTGGACAGCTTGAAGCGCCAGGCGCGCCAGGCGACGCGCTACCGCGGACTTGCGGCGCAGATCCGCAAGAATGAGGCGCTCGCCGCGCTTGTCGCCTATCAACTTGCCGCCGAGCAGCTGCAGGCGGCGGCGGAGAAGCTCGACGCCGGGCGGCGCAGCGTGCAGGACCGGACGCTGGAGCAGGCCGAGGCGGCGAAATTCCAGGCCGTCGCCGCGCATGAGCTGCCGCCGCTGCGCGACAAGGAGGCGGAGGCCGGCGCGGCGCTGCATCGGCTGGTCGTGGCGCGTCAGGCGTTAGAGGCCGACGAGCAGCGCGCCAAAGAGCGAATCGCCGAGCTTCAGCGCCATATCGAACAGTTCAGCCGCGATCTCGAACGCGAGCGCGCGCTGATCCAGGACGCCGCCGAGGTCGCCGAGCGGCTCGATGAAGAGCGCGGCGAGCTTCAGAGCGGCGACGCGCGCGACGCCGAGCGCGAGGCCGAGGCGCAGTCGCGGCTTAACGAGATCGAAACGGCGCTATCTGCGACCGAGGCCGAACTGTCGAACGCACAAGAGCAGCTCGCCGGCGTCAACGCCAGGCGGGTGGCGCTCGAGGCGTCGCTGCGCGAGGAAAATCAACGCGTCGCGCGCTTCGAGGCGGAGCTGACCCGCATCGAGACGGAATTTGCGCTGATCGCCGGGCAGGGCGGCGGCGCCGAGGAGGTCGAGCGCCTGGCCGAGGCCTTCGAACAGGCGGCGCAGGATTCACGCCGGGCCGAGGAAACGGCGCAAACTGGCGAAGCCGCCCATCGCGAGGCGCGAGAGGCGGAAACCGCCGCCCGCGCGCCGCGCGAACAGGCGGCGTTGCGCGCCCAGCGGCTGGAGACCGAGATCCGCACGCTCGAACATCTGCTGCAGGCGGGCTCAGGCGGCCTCTGGGCGCCGGTGGTCGAGAGCATGACGGTCGAGAAAGGCTATGAGACCGCGCTGGGCGCGGCGCTGGGCGACGATCTCGACGCCTCCGCCGACGA
This sequence comes from Methylocystis sp., assembly GCF_021731785.1. GTDB lineage: Bacteria > Pseudomonadota > Alphaproteobacteria > Rhizobiales > Beijerinckiaceae > Methylocystis. Next base: position 5,250 of record NZ_JAKFWS010000172.1, on the reverse strand, counting down.
TTCGGCGCCGGCCCATTGGTCGGTCACACGCGGCGAGGGCGATCCGGCTCTGCCGAATGGCGTGCGCGCGCTCGCCGAGCTTGTCGATGCGCCGCCGGCCCTGCGCCGCCGTCTGGCGCAGATCGGCGTCGTGCTGCGCGCCGAGGGCGAGAGCCTGCGCAAGTTGTTGAGGCCCGGCCAGCGGCTCGTCTCCAAGGAAGGCGATCTGTGGCGCTGGGACGGCTTCACCCAGGCCGCCGAGGCGCCGACCGCCGCCGCGCGTCGGCTCGTGGAGAAGAACCGGCTTGCCGATCTGCGGATCGAGGCCGTCGGCGCGCGCGAATCCGCCGAGGCGCTGAACGAGGCGCTGAACGCGGCGCGCGAGGCCGCGCGGCAGGCCGCGCAAGCCGACGCCGAGGCGCGCGACGCACAGCGCCGCGCCCGCCTTCGCCTGGAGGAAGCGCGCGAGCGCCATTCGACGGCGGAGCGCCGCCAGGCGCAGATCGCCCAACGCCTCTCGGCGCTGCAGGAGGCGAAGGCGCAGACGCTCGCCAATCGCGACGAGGCGGCGCAGAAGCGCGCCAGCGTGACCCAGGCGCTCGACGACCTTGAAGAGCCGGCCTTCCTTGCCGGCGCTCTGGAGAATCTGCGCGGCCGCGCTTTGGCCGAGCGCGCCCAGGCCGGCGAGGCGCGGGCGGCGCTCGCATCGCTGCGCCACGAAAGAGCGGCGCGCGCCGCGCGGCTCGCGGCGATCGCGCGCGAAACCGCGTCCTGGGCGCAGCGGCGCGACCGCGCCCAGGACCGCATCGGCGAACTCGAAGAGCGGCTGGCGACCGCGCAGGAGGAACATGGGCGCTTGAGCGACGCGCCCGACGCCTTCATCGGCCAGCGCCGCGCCTTGATGAATGCGCTCGAAGCGGCCGAGGCGGCGCGCCGCGACGCCTCCGACGCGCGCGCTTCCGCCGAAACGCGTCTCGCCGAGGCCGACCGCGCCGCCCGCGCCGCGTTAGAGGCGATGAGCGCCGCGCGCGAAGATATGGCGCGCAGCGAGGCGCAGCTGGACGCCGCCCGCCAGCGCGTCGCTGACGTCGAGCGCGCCATCGCGCATGATCTCGAATCGACGCCGCAAGCGCTCGCCGAACTCGCCGAGGTCAAGGACGGCGCCGATCTGCCGGAGATCGCCGACATCGAACGGCGGCTCGAAAATTTGCGCGCTGACCGCGAACGGCTTGGCGCCGTCAATTTGCGCGCTGAGGACGAACTCGCCGAGGTCGAGGCGCAGCGTGAAAAGATGATCGCCGAGCGTGACGACCTTTCCGAAGCGATCAAGAAATTGCGCGCCGCGATCGCCAGTCTCAACAAGGAAGGACGCGAGCGCATGCTCGCCGCTTTCGACAAGGTCAACGAGCACTTCAAGGAGCTGTTCACGCTGCTCTTTGACGGCGGCGCAGCGGAATTGCAGCTTGTCGAAAGCGACGATCCGCTTGAGGCCGGTCTCGACATTCTGGCGCGTCCGCCCGGCAAGAAGCCGACGACGATGACGCTGCTTTCCGGCGGCGAGCAGGCGCTCACTGCAATGTCGCTGATTTTCGCGGTCTTCCTCACCAATCCATCGCCGATCTGCGTGCTCGACGAGGTCGACGCGCCGCTCGACGACAACAATGTCGAGCGTTTCTGCGATTTGCTCGACGAAATGCGCAAGAAGACCGACACGCGCTTCGTCACCATCACCCACAATCCGATCACCATGGCCCGTATGGACCGGCTGTTCGGCGTGACTCAGGCCGAGCGCGGCATTTCGCAGCTCGTCTCGGTCGATCTTGAGCAGGCGGAGAAATTCGCGCTGGCGAGTTGACCTCGCGTCGGTCGGCCCGGAGCGCATGTTCTAATTGCGGAAAAAGACTGCGTCGCTAAGCCCTCAGTCCATGTAACGCCAAAGGCGATGCGCTGCTCTTTCAATCGATTGAGAACCCGTCGCGCGGCCAGCCGTCGACAGGAATTCCGCCATTGGCTTCAACAAAGCAATAGGAATGAACCTGCAAAGCGACTCTTTGTCTGTTAAGATTTTTTCCAGTCGAATTTGTTGCTCGATTGTTTTGGTCTCCAATGCTGAAATTCTGCTTTTCAACTGGCATCTCAGGTCGTTGACGCCAGTAAACTTTAGCAATGCGACCCCGTCCTGCTGCCCGTCAATCTTTTGCTTATCAATAAGTTTCCACATTTTATGAGTGACGAAGGGTATTGCGTTAGACAGCCTACTAATTGCTGATTCATAGCAGAATATGACAGACGCGTTACTGATTATCTCTCCAAAGTGGCTTTGATCATAAGTGTTGTTGCCATGGATCGTGTAGCAATATATTAAAGGTTCATTAATGAGTCCTATACGATATTCGGTCAGTAGCTTTTCTACCATAGAGGTATCCTCGGATTTGCGAATTTCAGGATAAGAATAAATATAGTTTCTGTGGATGACCATCGAGCCCTCCCACAGTCGATCCGTGGAAAAAGCCAATACTCTATTCTCTGGCCACCAAATCAACCACCGTTTGAGGAAAACTGCGGCAACATTTGTCTTTAACAGTGCGCTTATACAAATATTCAATCGGTCACGATGGTACAAATCGTCGTCATCCCACTGGCAAAGTATCTCTCCCTTGGCATTTGAGACCGCAATATTTCTCAAAGAACCGAGCGTATGGCCAGGCTCGACAGAAATTATCCGCACTGAAGGTCCGTTCGACATTTCTACTAACAAATTGAGCGCATCAGTAATGTTGTTGCAAACAATAACCAACTCCCTGTTCGGATATGTTTGATATTCAAAACAGTGAATGGCTGAACTAACCAAATCAGGATCGCTGCGCGTCACCATTAAACAAGAAACTAATGGGTAATTTTCCAACCCGACAGATAGGTCGACTGAAGTAAGCTCGTTCCAATTTTCGTTGTTATTGTAACAGCTGGCAAAACCTTTCTCAAATATTTGAACTTCGACCTTCATTTCGTTTTCTTTCCTATACGCATGGACTTTCGCAAGTTCCATCGCGGGAGCGCGCAGAAATTGGTTTGCCTGTCTCCTAGGTTGTCGACAAATGTTCCATAATTCAGGCGGGACTGTGCAGCCTTAACAGTCGCCGAAACCCTCAGCTACCGGGTATTGGGCGGGGCCGTAGAATATCCTCCGATGGAAAGCGCCTCTCCTTGGCCTTAGGCGCGTTGATGTAACCGGCGAAGCTGACATGACCAGAAGCGAATTCGTTCTGCGTTCGGCGATTTTCATCGCGCTCGCCCTCCTGCCGTTTCTCGTCTGGCTGCTCTTCAATGTCATCGTCCTCGCGACTGGCGCGGTGCTCGTCGCGACGCTGATGCATCTCGTCGCGACGCCGTTCCTGAAGCTCCGTCTGCCGCGCGGCGCGGCGCTGGCGCTCTCCGGCCTGCTGATCGCATCGGTCATCGGCGGGACCTTCTATCTCTTTGGCAGCACCATGGCGTCGGAGTTTCACGACGTGCTGCGCAGCGCCGAGGAAGCAGCGGATTCCATTTCGCTCGCGATCAGCCGAGCGGGATTGTCCGACTATTTGCCGAAATCGTTCAGCGAAAATATTTCGCTCTCGAGCCTGATCGGTCGTTCCTTCACCGTCAGCGTCGAGGCAGTGCTGGGCGGTCTCGTCGCCTTTTTCGCCGGCGTCTTTCTGGCAAGTGAGCCCAAGCTCTACAGCGAAGGCTTCACGCTGCTGTTTGCGCCGCGCTGGCGTAATAGAGCGCGCGAAACGCTTGGCCATGTCTCCACCGCGCTGCGCCGCTGGCTTCTCGGTCAGATGATCGAAATGGTGACGGTGGGCGTCATGTCGGGCGTAGCGGTGTGGCTCATCGGCCTGCCTTCGCCCTTCGCGCTTGGCGCCATATCCGGGCTTTCGGAATTCATCCCCTATATCGGGCCGATTCTGGCGATCTTCCCTTCAGTCGCGGTCGCGGCGACGATCGGACCCTATGCGATGCTCTGGACGATCCTCGCCTATCTCGCCATTCATCAGCTCGACGGCAACATGATCATGCCGCTTATTCAGCGGCAATTGGTGCGCGTGCCGCCGGCGCTGATGCTGATTTCGATCGCGACGTTCGGCACGCTGTTCGGGCTCGGCGCGACGATTTTCGCCGCGCCGCTGACGGTCATCATCTATGTCGCGGTGATCAAGCTCTATGTGCGCGATACGCTGGGCGAGTCGACGCCGCTGCCTGGAGAGAGCGGGCCTGCGAAGAGTTTGCCCACGTAGCCCCCTCGATGGGCCGATTAGTGCCGCTCATTTAAATCTCTGCGTTTTTGAGGAACAATGCGAGAGCACTGCCATGCGTTTTAGCACAATCGCGTACAATCCGATGCCGTGTTGCCAAACCAAGTCTCCAGGGTGACGCGAGCAGAATGCGGAGCGTGTTGGCCGATGAAGTGCAGGTGAAGAAATGCCTTTGTTCAAGCTGATTGCTATTGCCGTTGCAGTAGGCCAGCAAATGTTAATGCAGCAAGCGGTATTGCTATGGTCCCCGCGAGAGCGACTCCCAGGCGGAAAAAGTGCCAATTCCAGGCTTCGTCGGGAAAGTCACACACAGATTCAACACCCAAGTCCACGATCGGGAGCATAACGTCTATGCCGTAAAGCCAGGAAGGCATCTCACACGGCGGGGACCAATCGTACGGACCTTTCTCTCCCGCAAATATTTTACGCAGCGCCGCCGGATGCGGATGTACATTCGGCGAAGATTTCGTTGGGTCCACGCATTCATAAACTACTGGGCCGTAGCCACTCTGCGCAAAAGAACACGAAAACGTCTGCCTTTGAGGGGGTTGACGCGACGGTACATCTATTGAAACAGTTCTCTCGGGCGTAGGAGTAAAAGTGGTGTCGAATGCAAAATTCGGTTGTTCAGCGATATAAAAACCAATCCAACCTATACAAAAAACGGTAACCAGCGTCATAATTGCCAAAAGGCTCGAATATCCAAAACCGAATGGTTTTCCATAGGCTCCCCATATAATGCGGCTGATCCTATTCCGCGGGGCGTTGGCAAGCGATTGTTTCTCCATTTCATACAGTATTGGCCTAGTTGCATAACCATGGCCCATTTCACGAAGGGTCGTTGCGAGTTGGACGGCTCCAAAAACCTGTAGCCAAATCGGCTCCGGCTTGATTCACTTGCTCATGTCGCAGATGGAGCGCGATCATGGCCAAGGGAGCGGCTGGATTTTTTGACGTGGATGAGCGTCTGGCGGAC
>NZ_JAKFWS010000184.1 GCF_021731785.1 Methylocystis sp. | reverse complement strand
GATGCGCGGCGGGCCGGGCGTTTGGTTTGCGCCTTCACCCATCTCGCCCAACTGCGTAGTAGACAGGCGTCGCTTCCGTTAATGACGAATAGCGTATCGGATCATGCGCCGCAGCCGTCCTCGCCGCACGAGACGCGAATCGTCGTCGCCATGTCCGGCGGCGTCGATTCAAGCGTCGTCGCGGCCCTGCTGAAGGAGCAGGGCTATGACGTCGTCGGCGTGACGATGCAGCTCTATGACCACGGCGAGGCCACCCATCGCAAGGGCGCCTGCTGCGCCGGTCGCGACATCCACGACGCCCGAAGCGTCGCGGCGCAGATCGGGATTCCGCATTTCGTCCTCGACTATGAAAGCAAGTTTCGCGAGAAGGTGATCGATGAATTCGCCGCGAGCTACGCCAAGGGCGAAACTCCGGTGCCCTGCATCGCCTGCAACCAGTTCATCAAATTCGCCGATCTCATGGAGACCGCCAAGGACCTTGGCGCGCATGCGCTCGCAACCGGCCATTACATTTCCGCTCGCGACGACGGCCAAGGGGGGCGCGCGCTTTATCGCGCCAAGGACGCCTCGCGCGACCAGAGCTATTTCCTGTTCGCGACAACGCGCGAACAGTTGCGGATGCTGCGCTTTCCGCTCGGCGACTACACCAAGGCCGAAGTTCGCGAGATGGCCCGTCGCATCGGGCTCGAGGTCGCCGATAAGCCGGACAGCCAGGACATCTGCTTCGTGCCGACCGGCCGCTATGCCGACGTCGTCGAAAAGCTTGCGCCAGCGTCCGTCGTGCCGGGCGAGATCGTTCATCTTGACGGTCGCACGCTTGGGCGCCACGCCGGCGTGATCCATTACACGATCGGGCAGCGACGCGGGCTCGGCCTTGGCGCGAAGGTCGCCGGTCGCGACGTTGAGCCTCTTTATGTCCTGCGTCTCGACGCGGCGAAAGCGCAGGTGGTCGTCGGCCCGCGCGAGGCGCTGGAGACGCGCGCTGCAGAATTGCGCGACGTGAACTGGATCGGCGAAGGGACGCTCGCATCCTTGCCGCCCGAGGGATTGGACATTATGGCGAGGGTGCGCTCGACGCGGCCGCCGGCGCCCGCGCGGCTGATCGCCGGCGAAAATGGAGTCGCGTCGGTGGTGTTCGCTTCGAGCGAATTCGGCGTTTCGCCGGGTCAGGCTTGCGTCTTCTACGGCGCGGACGAAGATGAGGCGCGCGTGCTCGGCGGCGGATTTATCGCCGCGGTCGAGCCGGCCGCAATGACAATGGGATCGAAGGCGCCGCCGCTACGCGCCGCAGAACGGCGAAGGGCGCCTCGATGAGCGAAGCAAGAAACTATTTCCGCGACGTCGAAACGTTGGACAACGGCAATGTCGAGGCGGCCTATGCGCGCTGGGCGCCGATTTACGATTTGACCTTCGACGTTCTGCTGAAGCCCGGCCGCCGCGCCGCCGCGGCGGCGGCGTCAGGCGCGCGCGGAGCCATTCTTGACGTCGGCGTCGGAACCGGCCTCGAATTGCCGCTGTTCTCTCGGGATACGCAGGTCGTCGGCGTCGATCTCTCGGAACCAATGCTGCGCCGGGCAGCACAGCGCGTCCGCCGCGAGCGGCTCGGTCATGTCGCCGGCCTCGTCAAAATGGACGCGACGCAGATGGCCTTCGACGACGCGAGCTTCGCCTGCGTCGTCGCGCCATATGTGCTGACAGTGGTTCCAGAGCCTGCGGCGATGCTCGACGAACTGGCGCGCGTGCTGCGGCCGGGCGGCGAGATCGTGCTCGTCAATCACGTAAGCGGCAAGGACGACGCAGTCGCGCTGTTTGAAGCCTGGCTCGACCGCCATATGGCGCCCAAGCTCGGCTGGCGCCCGCAATTCCCTTGGTCGATCATCGGAGATTGGATCGACCGGAACCCGCAGATGAAGCTCGTCGAGCGCCGCCCACTCGCGCCCTTCGGCCTGTTTACGCTGACGCGGATTCAGCGAGTTTCCGTGGATCGGACAGGAATCGACGATTCATCGCGGCTGGACTTGGCGCTCGCATGAATGAAACCTGCTGACGACACTGGCGTTGCGCCCCTCGGGACGTTACATTCCTCGGGCGGCGCTGCGGGGTGCGTGTAGGACTATTATTCCCCGGGGCCTTATCGATCCTTATGGGAGCTGTCCCTGGCCTCGCTCGTGGGCTTGGTCACACGGCGCCCACCTACGTTGTAGGTTCCCGGGATCGATGTCCCACGGCTCTTGTGGCCCGCACCTTTCTCCCCTGCTATTGCTCTCGCATGAGCGATCCGAAAGCCGAGCTGCGCCGCCGTTCGCTGGCGCGGCGCGATCTCGTTACGCCGCGCGAAGCGCATGATGCCGCCGCCTCGATCGCCGCGCGAGGGCTTGCGCTCATCGAGCGCATCGCGCGCGACGCCGCGCTCGACGCGCCGATCGTCTCGGTCTATTGGCCGATCCGCAGCGAACTCAATACGCGCCCGCTCATCGAAGCGCTCGCCGCGCAAGGCTGCCGCGTCACGTTGCCGGTGATGCACAAGGTGCGTCATCCGCTGGTCTTCCGCGCCTTCGCGCCGGGCGATGACCTGGTCAAAGGACCCTTCGGCCTGTCGGAGCCTGCTGAAGACAAGCCCGCCTATGACCCCGACATCGTCTTTTCGCCGCTCGCCGCCTTCGACCGGCGCGGCTTTCGGCTCGGCTACGGCGGCGGCATTTATGACGCGACGCTCTTGGCGCTGCGCGCCATAAAACCCGTCATCGCCATCGGGGTGGCCTATGCCTGCCAGGAATCAGATCACGTGCCGGTCGAGCCCCACGACCAGCGACTCGATTGCATCATGACCGAGCAGGAAACGATACGATTCTCCGCATTTGAAGCAGCGGGCGTGAAAACCCGTTCGGACGCGGCGCCCTAAGCGCGCGGCGCCCGTCCAGAATGTTCATCGAGTCGTCGCCGACGGCAGTTTGATGAGTTGGCCGGCGCGGAATTTCTTCGCTTTCAGGTCGGGATTGGCGTCGGCGAGCACGCGCCATTTGTCCGCCGTCCCGTAAAGGCGCCTGGCGATGGACTTGAACGTGTCCCCCGCCCGGGCCGTATAAACGCCGGGATCTTTCGCCACGGCGGAGGCTGGAGCCGGCGACGGCTCGCGGGTTGCGACTTGCGGCGCCGCTTCCGTCTGCTCGCCCGCTGCGCTTCCCGAACTCGCCGACTGACCCGGAGCGGCGGGCGCCGCGGGCGCCTCCTCGGAAGCCGGCGTCTCTGCGGTTGCAGCGGCCTCTTCGATCAGCGGGTCCTGCTGCTGCGCCGTCGCAGAGTCGGGACCCACATTCGCCGCGCGGGGCCCGACGAAGAGCAGGTAGGCGATCGAAATAGCCGCGACAGCGAGGGAAGCTTCCGCGACGCCGCGACGCCGCGGCGGCGGGAAGAGCGGCGGCCGTTTCCGATCGTCGCCGTCGCCTGGCGTCGCCGGCTCTTCCTCTCGTCCCCGCAACCAAACCACTGCCTCGAACAGGAAATACAGGAACAGCGCCGCCGTCACCGGCGGTTTTCGGAACGGTTCCGGCGCAAACATATAAGCGACCACGCCGAGTTGAATGAGCGCGGAGAGCCATGGCAAGCCGATTGCGCCGAGCGTCGCGCGTCGCCGCGCGGCGATCGCGCCGGTCACGACAAAGAGCGCAGCATAGAGCCAGAACAGCGCGTCCTGGGCATCGAACGCCCAGCCAAAGGCGCCGGCGCCCAACAGATAGATCAGCCCGACGGCGGCGGCGGCGTAGGCGGCATGAACCCATCGCTGGCGGCCCAGCATCCGGCTGAGATGAAAGAGAAGCGCCGCCACGAGCGCCGCGATCAAAATCGGGGCGAGATACGAGGAGGGAAGTGAGATCATCAGACCGCGCTCCTTAGCGGTTCAGCGGCCGGCATTCGGCTTCGCCTTCAATGCGCTGCGGATATGACAGTTTTTTGAGAGCAGCGCCGACCCACGGCCGATTATTTCGATTTCTCCGACACGCCGGCGCTCTCGAACGTCGCCATGTCGCGATGGCACGCCAGCGCGGCTTGAACCACCCCAATGGCCAGCGCCGCGCCGGAGCCTTCGCCGAGCCGCATGTCGAGGTCGAGCAGCGGGCGCTTGCCGAGCCGCGCCAGAACCTCGCCATGAGCGCCCTCCGCCGAGACATGGCCGGCCAGGCAATTGGCGATCGTGTCAGGCGCGATCGCATGAAGGAGCGCGGCTGCGGCGCAGGCGACATAGCCGTCAAGCACGACGGGGATACGGTTGAGCCTCGCCGCCGCGATCGCGCCCATCATCGCCGCTATCTCACGCCCACCGAGCCGGCGCAGAATCTCCAAAGGATCAGCGAGATACGGACCATGCAGCGCTAGCGCGGCGTCGATCGCGGCGTTCTTGCGCGCGAGGCCGTCATCGTCGAGGCCCGTGCCGCGGCCGGTCCAGCGAGACGCCGGTCCCCCGTAAAGCGCCGCATAGATCGCGGCCGCGCTCGTCGTGTTGCCGATGCCCATCTCGCCCGGCGCCAGCAGGTCGATGTCGCCCTCGACCGCCTCCATCCCATAGGCGAAGGTCGCCGCCGCCTCGCGCTCGTCCATCGCCGGCGCCTGAGTAAAGTCCGCCGTCGGCCGCTCCAGCGCCAGTTCATAGACTTTGAGGCCAATTCCATGCGATTTGCAGATTTGATTGATCGCCGCGCCGCCGGCGAGAAAATTCGCCACCATCTGCTGGGTGACGCTCGCGGGAAAGGCCGAAACGCCCTGCGCGACGACGCCATGATTGGCGGCGAAAACCGCGACCAGCGGCCGCTCGATCGCGGGCGCCGCCCTGCCCTGCCAGGCGGCTAGCCATTCGACGATCTCTTCGAGACGGCCAAGAGCGCCAGGCGGTTTGGTGAGCAGGCGGTCGCGCGCCCGCGCCGCCGCCGCAGCCTCCTGATTGGGGCCAGGCAGCGCCGCCAGCAATATTCGGATTTCTTCAAAGGGACGGATGGGTTGAACCATGCCGCCGGCTTTACCGGGTCACGGCGCAATTGGCGAGCGCTTACGCCCGCCGCAACGACGCCTGGCTCCGCATCGAATCGAAAGCCGCGAGCGCGCGCTCGCGCGCCTCGGCATGATCGACGATCGGATGGGGATAAGTGTCGCCGAGCCCAATGCCCGCGGCGCACAAGACCTCCTCGGGCGCCGCCCATGGGCGATGGATGTAGCGGGCGTCGAGCCGCGCGAGCTCCGGCACGTAACGGCGCACATAAGCGCCATCCGGATCGAATTTCTCGCCCTGCAGCGCGGGATTGAAAATCCGGAAATAGGGGGCGGCGTCGGCGCCGCAGCCCGCGACCCATTGCCAGTTGGCGCTGTTGTTGGCGAGATCCGCGTCGACCAGCGTGTCCCAAAACCAGCGCTCGCCCTCCCGCCAGTCGATGAGAAGGTGCTTGATCAAAAAGCTCGCCGAAACCATCCGCGCGCGATTATGCATCCAGCCGGTGATCCACAATTCGCGCATCGCCGCGTCAACGAGCGGATAGCCGGTCTGGCCGTTTCGCCAGGCGTCGAGCGCCAGCGCGTCGTCGCGATAGGGAAAGCTCTCGAAGCTTCTGTCGAGCGGACGTTCGGGCAAGTCCCAATGGGCGATGAGCAAGTGATGGCAGAACTCCCGCCAGCCGAGTTCACGCAAATAGGCTTCGCCGCCGATGCTGGCGGGCTCGTTGATGGCGCGCCAGACGTCGCGCGGCGACAACTCGCCGAAGTGCAAATGCGGGGAGAGCCGCGAAACGCCGACTCGTCCCATGAAGTCGCGTTCGGCCTTGTAGTCGACGACGTGGTGGCGCGCGAAATCCGCCAACTCGGCGCGGGCCGCCGTCTCCCCGACAAGCCAGGCCTGGCGCATGCCGCCCGCCCAGTCTGGGTTCTGCGGCAACAACCGCCAAGCGTCGAGGTCGTCGCTGTCGGGCGGAATTGGCGCCGCGCGCAGCGCTTCGGGCGCTGGCAGCGGCAGTTCCGGCGGCGGCGCGGCGAGACACGCCCGCCAGAAGGGTGTGAACGCCCGGAAGCTCTCGCCCTGCTTGGTGCGAAGCGCCTCCGGCTCGAAAAGCAAGGACTCGTGAAAACAATGGCATTCGACGCCATCATCGCGCATTTGCGCAATGATTTCCTCGTCCCGCCTGATCGCCCAGGGTTCGTACAGCCTATTCCAGAAGACGGCGCTGGCGCCCGTTTCGGCGATGATCTGCTCAAAAACATATTGAGCGCGCCCGCGACGCAGCGTGAGCTGCACGCCCCGCGCGGCGAGTCGCGGAGACAGCGCCGCGAGAGAGTGGTGCAACCACCAGCGCGCCGCCGCGCCGGGGCGCCATTGGCCGGGGCTCGCGTCGTCCAAAATATAGAGCGCAACCAACGGGGCTCCGGTTCGCGCCGCCGCAGTGAGGGCCGGATTGTCCGCGATGCGCAAATCATTGCGAAACCAGACGATCGCCGGCGCATTCATACTGAAGTTACCTCGTTCGAAGGGCTACGCCGCTCGTGCCGCCTCGACGAACGATCGTTGACTTAAGTCGTAACCGCTCTGGGAGCCCAGGGTTCCATGATCGCGGTTTGGACCTCGCTTCCGGCGCGCCGACCGTCAGTGGAGGCGTTTGGCGTGCTTGAGCCCATAGAGGAAATAAATCCCAATCCCAATTGCCGTCCAGATTAGCAGGCGCAGCCATGTGTCGAGCGGAAGCGCGGCCATCAGCGCGAAACAGGACAAAATTCCCGCGATCGGCAGCCAAGGGATGCCGGGCGCACGGAACGGACGCCTGATTTCCGGATGCATTTTGCGCAGCTTGATCACCGCCAAGCAGACAAGCGCGAAAGCCGCCAGCGTGCCGATGCTCACCATCTCGCCAAGTATATCGAGCGGCAACAGACCCGCCGCGAGCGCAACGACCACCCCGACCAGAATCTGGCTCACGGCAGGAGTGCGCCATTCCGGGTGAAGCCTTGCGAAGATCGGCGGCAGCAGGCCATCATGCGCCATCGCAAAGAAGATTCGCGTCTGACCATAGAGCAGCACCAGAATCGCCGTCGTCAGTCCGGCAAGCGCGCCGAGTTTCACCGCCCAGGCGAGCCACGACACGCCGGTGCGATCCATCACCAGCGCCATGGGATCGGGGACGCCGAGCTCTTTGTAATTGACGACGCCGGTCGCGACCGCCGCGACGGCGACGTAAAGGATCGTGCAGATGATGAGCGAGCCGATGATGCCGATCGGCACGTCCCGCTGCGGATTATGGGCCTCTTGCGCCGCGGTCGAGACCG
>NZ_JAKFWS010000025.1 GCF_021731785.1 Methylocystis sp. | reverse complement strand
CGTTTTTCTTTCTTGTCGGTGGATGGAGGCTTCGACGAATTGCGCGACGTCTTGTCCGGTCGCTGAAGCTGGAGCACCAGCTCAATCAACTCCTCCTTGCTCAGCCGCTGCAAATCAGTCCGATCCATGCGCACATGGATTCAGAGATTGGAGTCCCTGGCAAGGCGACGCGGATTTCCGGAGCCGCGCCTCCGATCGCAGCGCCAAAATGGGGGTGGGTAATTACGGGTCATACCTCGACCATTACACCGACAAGCGCCAAGTCCAGGTTAACGTGACGAGCCCCCCGGGCGTCCGGCCATTTCACCAAATGAAATTCGATTCACACCCTTCGCTCGGCCGTTTTCGCCCTATCTTCATCCAGAGCGTTGCATCGCTTGACGGAGACTTCCGCAAAGCATTGTCTCCGGTGACCACAATGTGGGTCGAAAGACTATTCTTTCCTGACGTCTGGGCGCGCATTCGCCCCCGCGTCAGCGCTGATCAACGTGAAGACGCCAAAAGATAATGGCGGTCCTAATTCGGCGAGCAGAAAATGTCGGATAGCGCCCTCTCCAACCAGAAGCCAAACTCCAAGACGCAGGTCGAACACGGGCCGGTGCGACGCGTAATGGTCGGCACCGACCGGTCGCGAACGGCCGATGAGGCGGTCCAATGGGCGGCATCTTTTGCTGATCGGTTCAGCGCCGAGCTTTTCGTGGTCCAGGTCATCGTTCCACGAGATCCCGCTTCCACCGCGTTCGGAGTAGCCGAGCGCACGCGGGCCGATGCGGCGCGAGTCGAACTCGTCGAATACGCACATCGGCTTGCCAAACAACGTGGACATGGGCTTGTCGTCGTCGACTCGGATCCCGCATCGGCGATCGTCCGCGCGGCTGAACAAGAAGCAATCGACGTTCTCGTAATTGGCAATCTGGGCATGGCTGGCCGCAAAGAATTCCTACTCGGCAACGTGCCCAATCGCATCAGTCACAATGCGCGATGCACGGTGATCATTGTCAATACGTCGATTACTGGCGATCTCGCGCTCAACGCAGCACCACTCGCGAAGTCCCATGGCCCGTTGGCGGCTGCAGAGCCCCATCTCGCCGGGCGAGGCGCCCAAATCGTATCCATCATGGCGAAGCACGGTCTAAAGGAGCTGTTTGGCCGTCCCGACGAGGAAGGCGCGGTTGGCCGGCGCCGGGAGGCAAAGCGCCTGCGCGCCGCCCTCGAGGAGCTGGGCCCCACTTTCTCGAAGCTTGGCCAAATTTTGTCGACGCGCCCGGACCTTTTACCTCCCGAGTATATTGAGGAACTCGCATCGCTTCAGGACCAGGTGCCCCCAATGACCGAGCGCGAGGTTGTCTCCGTGATGGAGCAAGAACTGGGCGTACCCTGGGAGGACGTGTTCGAGTCGATCGACCCCAGTCCCCTTGCAGCAGGCACCATCGGCCAAGTCCACCGTGCAATGCTCGTTGGCGGAGACCGGGTAGTCGTAAAGGCTCAGCGTCCAAACGCACGCAAGGAAATCGAGCAAGATCTCGCTCTGTTAGAAGCGTTCGCGGAGCAGGTTAGTAGGCGACCAGGACTTCGGAAAGTGATTGACATGGAGGCGGTTTTCAAACTGCTCTCCCAGTCGTTGCATCGCGAACTCGATTTTTGCGAAGAGGCGTCGAACATCGAGCGGATGCATGAGATCCTTGTAAAGTACGATCGGCTCGCCGCGCCGGCAGTCCACAAAGACTTTTCCACGTCCCGTCTTCTCGTCATGGAGGAAGTCCAGGGTGCACCTGTCAGCCAAGCTCCGGAAGGGCCAGCACGGAAAGAAGCGGCTCGCCAACTCTTGGAGAGTTTTTACAAGCAGATCGCGATAGATGGGTTTTTTCATGCCGATCCTCATCCGGGAAATCTAATGTGGTGGCGAGATCGAATCTACTTTCTCGATTTCGGTATGGTTGGAACCATCGATGCGGATCTTCGCGAGCAATTAATGTTGCTCTTATTGGCCTTCTGGCAGGAGGATGCCGGGTTCCTGACCGACGTGACGCTGATGTTGTCCGGCTCGTTCGACGCTTCGAATTTGAACATGGCCGACCTCCAGGCGGAGATCGGCGCGCTCATGACAAAGTATCGACGGGCTGCCCTCGCAGAGATGCAGATCGGGCCAATACTGCAAGAGATGAGCGAAATCGCGGTGCGCCATGAAGTGCCGTTGCCAGCTTCGCTCACTCTTGTCGGCAAGGCGCTTGCCCAAGTGCAGTTGGCTACGGCACAACTGGATCCAACGCTTGATCCTTTCGAGGTCGCGGGGAAGTTTCTCATGCGAGCACTGCTTAAGGGCATAAGGGCCAAGCTCGATCCGAAAGCTCTAATTTACGAGTCCCAAAAGCTGAAAGTGCGGGCGGTGCGCATGATCGAAACAATAGAACGCCTGATCGGTGCTCGTCCCGGACAGAATCTCGAGGTGAACTTTCGGGCGAACCTTCTTGAAGACACGGTCCGCCGAACCGGCCGCCGGTTGACGATCGGATTCATTGCTGCGGCAAGTGTCCTCGCGGCCGGCCTCACAGCCACGTCAACGGCTGCGGCAAGCTGGGTGCCAACCGCGTTCGGCGGCAGTGCTGCTCTTTTGACGTTAGGACTAATTATCGATTTCGCGCGACACAGATGAGTGCGACGACTAACGGGTCGTTCGGCCGCGGGAGGGCGAGTTCGTCCCCCGACTGATCGAATGCAGGAGAGCTTTTTCAAGCGCGAACGCTATTCCCGCCATCGCCACAACGATCAACCAGCGTTCGAGTCGCCGAAAGAAAGGTCGATGGAAACCATTCATGCAGCTCTTTCTTAGACTCCATTTGCACCCAAATTTAACACGACAGACCGTCGGGCGATAGCCGCCCTTCCGGCGCTCGGCGCAATGTAGCGCATCGAGGATGGCGCGCGAGAATGCGGGGCATGGATGATCAACGAATTTAGAACAAAACATTGGACGTCTTTGAAAGAGCGGCATAGGGCTGGAGCTTGGGAGGTTCTCGACGCCGGCTACGGCGATCGCCATAGGGCTTACCATTCTTGGAAGCATATCGTCGATCTTTTGGAAAAGCTGAACGAACTGTCTCACCTGGTCGTCCGCCGCGACATCATCACGACAGCCATTTTCTGGCACGACGTCGTCTATCTGACGCGAAATACAGACGGCGGTCAGCGGCCTGATCGGGAGAATGTCAGCGATAGCGCCGAATTGTTTCGAAGATATTCTCTATTCAAGGAGTCAGACGCCGTCGCCGTTTATGAAATGATCATGGCGACCGCCGATCATATTCACGCCGAGGCCAAGCAACAGCATTACGCCGGATTTGTAGCCGATCTCGACCTCTTTTTGGATTTGGATTTGAGTCCTTTGGCTGCGCCGTGGGGGAAATTTGCAGCGAACTTCGAGAAAATTCGGTTTGAATATTCGTGGGTTCCTGAAGCCGAATTTTATTCGGGCCAGCTCAAAATGCTCGAAGAATACATGATAGCTGGTGCGCGACTGTTTCGTCGCCCTGAAACAACGAAAAAGTGGCTTAACTTTGCGACCGCCAATCTCACGCGTTGTGTCAATGAATTGCGAACGAGACTGGCGCTCCCCGTTTCCGGCTCCGCCAACGCTGTGCGTTGACCCCACCATAATTTAGCATTGAAGGTGGACCTCGCCTCTCGCCTTAAAGGGGATGCGCCACCCCTGGCCCAGCACTCAGTCTTCGGCCGCTTCGATCATAGTTGCAGCGATCTCACCGTATACGGCTATCTGATATTCGCAAAGACGCCCTCGCGCGACCAAGCATAGAAATAGCCTTGCACGGTCGAGTAGGGCGGAAACTTCTTGGGCAATTGCCGCCACTGGCAGCCCGTCGAAGCCATATACAAAATCGCGTTCACGACCGCCCGCAAGTCCGTTTCGCGAGGGCGTCCGAGCCTCGCGGCCGGCGGAAGCAAGGGCTCGATCAGCTCCCATTCGGCATCCGTCAAATGACTTGCGTAACGCAGCCCGTCGCGTCGATACTTGCGCCCGGTGATTTCAGTCCAGGCCATCGTGAACCCCTCGAATCTCGCGAATCCGAAGGAATCACAACCGGCTGAAATCACTCAACAACATTTTCGGTCAGCCTCTTAGGGAATTGGCTAAACCACATTCTCAAATGGCGTCGAAATGACTGATGGCAGGCCAGAACAACGCAGGCTCACCGCGATCATGTTCACCGACATGGTGGCGTTTAGCGCAATAGCGCAGCACGACGAGGCCTTGGCGCTGGAGTTGCTAGAGGAACACCGGACTCTATTGCGGCCCGCTTTCCTCAAAAATCAAGGACATGAAATCAAGACGATCGGTGATGGGTTCCTGGTTGAGTTTGCCAGTGCTGTAGCCGCGGTGACCTGCGCGATTGAAATCCAAGAAGCGCTGGCCAGCCGCAACATGGACGCTCCGGCTGAGAGATCATTTCAGGTTCGCATCGGCATTCACCTCGGTGATGTGCTGCTCCGTGGGAATGACATTGTGGGCGATGGCGTCAACATCGCAGCAAGGATTGAGCCATTAGCCGATCCAGGTGGGATTGCGGTCACACAGCAAGTGTTCGATCAGGTATACAACAAAATCCCGCAGACTCTGGCGCGCATTGGCAAAGTCGAGCTGAAAAATATCAAGCGACCGGTGGAGGTGTACCGGATCGTTATCGCGTCGAAATCCACAGCGACGGTCACACCGAAATCGATTGCTGTGCTGCCGTTCGTTAACATGAGTTCCGACCGCGAGAACGAGTTTCTGAGCGATGGGATCAGTGAGGACTTGCTGAACGCCCTCTCAGGAATCGAAGGACTGCATGTAGCGGCGCGCACCTCCTGCTTTGCATTCAAAGGTCGCAACCAAGACATCCGCGAAATTGGAGAAGCGCTTAGCGTGGAGACGGTGCTGGAAGGCAGCGTCCGCAAGGCGGACAACAAGCTTCGCATCACGGCGCAGTTGATCAATGTCGCCGATGGTTTCCGCCTTTGGTCGCAGAGCTTCGACCGGGAGATGCAAGATGTGTTTGCGATCCAGGACGACATCACCAGAGCGATCATGGCCGCGTTGAAATTGCGGTTGGCGAGTTTCGGTGACCAGCCTCTTGTGAAGTCGCCAACGACCAGCACTGAAGCCTATGAGTTGTATCTGAGGGGTCGTTTCTTCTGGAACCAGCGCGGAATTGGGCTGAAGAAGGCGCAGCATTACTTCGAACTGGCCTTGATCGAAGATCCTGACTATGTGCTGGCGATGAGCGGCCTTGCCGACACATACAGTCTGCTGAATTGGTACGGATACCTACCTCCGCGCGAGGCGTTTCCGAAAGCCGCTGCTGTTGCAAAGCGCGCTTTGCAACTCGATCCGCAACTTGCCGAAGCGCGCACTTCGCTGGGATTTTGTCAACTGTGTAAGAGCCGTGATTTCGCCGCCGCCGAACGCGAATTTCGTCGTGCAATCGAGTTGAACCCGCGGACTGTCCCGGCGCGCTACTGGCTCGGATGGGGTTACTCATGTGCCGGCAACCACGATGCCGCTATCGAACTCTGCCGGCACGCGGTCGAACTCGAGCCTTTTTCACCCATCGCCCGTACTTTTTTCGGATGGATGTATTACCACGCGGGAAAGTTCGACGAAGCCGAGCAACAGTTGCGCAAGGTCATCGAAGTGGATGAGCGATTCGCTTTCGGAATTTGGATCTTGGGTAGGGTCTACGTCGCCTCAGGCAAGAGGGATCAGGCTCTCGCAGCGCTTGTCAAAGCGGAGGAACTCTCGAGGGGCGCGGCTTGGACGCGGTGTATGCTGGGTCATGCCTGGGCGGTATTTTCTGAACCGGCCAAAGCCCAGAAAACTTTGGCCGATCTTCAGGACCCGAATCAATATCCGTATGTTCGCGCGATTGGAGTCGCATTGACCTTACTTGGACTGGGTGACCGCGAACAAGCGCTGACCTGGCTGGAGAAGGCTTGCAACGACCGCGATGTCTGGGCCCTAATGATGAAAGTGGATCCGATCTACGCGGACTTACGAATGGACGCTCGATACGTCGCCCTCCTGCGACGGATGGGGTTGGAACAATAACTTACTGTAACCGCGAGCCGGCGTGTGCATGCGGGTTCGCCCGTGCGACAACCCACACAACTCCAATTTGCGGATCGTGGTCGCTAGGCAGAGGCCCGTTTCTTTTTGGTTGCTTGGCTGGAGCCTTCGGCCTCTCTCGTCGCCAGATGGGCTCAATCCGCTACAACGGAGGGCAGAAACAGCACGCGTTAGACTGATTCGAGACCCCCAAAATCGCTCACAAGAATTGAGACAATTCCCGCCACAGATGGGGATTTTGCTCAGGTGACATTCCGCATTCACAACGGATCCGGCAGCTTTGGTTTCCCGGTTCTGGTAAAGAAGAACGAATATGATGAAGCAGACATAACCAAGGTAGCGCGAAGCATTTTGCACGAGAACCTTGCCGAGTTGACCAGCCAAACCGAAAAATGGAAATTAACGGAGGATGAACTGGCGCAACTTTCGAGTTGGAAATTCTACCAGGGCGCATGAATTAGCCTGGGCGCATGCTCGTTCCAATCTCTGCCTACGGAGGCATTCTTTCCTTGCGGGGCTTTGGAAGGCCGCCGGGGCGCGAGCCTTTTTTCTCATTTTGCCTAGAATTGACTATTTGCATCGCAGCACGTTTCTTGAATTTTTTGTGCAACGCACCTAAATACGGGGTTCCTAATGCCTCCTGGGTGCCGTGCCCTAGAAAAAGGATGTCGTATGTTTAATAACTTCAAAGATATGCAGTCACTCTTTTCTGACCCCTTCGCGAGCCCCTTTGAGGCGTTCACGAAACCAACGCGAGAAGCAGCTACGAAGTTTGGGGCTATCAGTGCCGAAACGACGGATTATACAAAGAAGTCATTCGAAAGGGGCCGCGATCACTTCGAAAGGTTGGCCGGGGTAGCGACCGTCGAGGACGCGGTTCAGCTTCAGTCTGATTTCGCTAAGTCTGCATATGAAGACTACGTTGCTCAGAGCACAAAGATCGCAGAAATGTATTCCGACTTAGTGAGGGCCGCTTTTCCGCAAACCGACAACAAGTCACCAAAGAGGGCACCGACGAAGGGCTTTGGCCGCTCCTTTCAGAAGTGAAATTCATAAAGATCAGCCCACAGCCGGTCCAACCGAGCTGTAATACCAATAGCTATGCGGGCTGACTCACGGGGGATTGAACGAAGCCGCTATCGCGGCGGGGTCGGCGAGTTAGCGTGATGGGTCCCCTGTCTGAGAGGATCGTGGGTGTTGCATCCCACCTCTCAGACAGGAGTTTCAGATGGCCGAGTTAAGCCC
>NZ_JAKFWS010000197.1 GCF_021731785.1 Methylocystis sp. | reverse complement strand
TGAGACGGGCAGGTCGCATCAGTGTCGAGCGACCGTGACGTTCGACCGCAAATTCGCGCGACTCGACGGCGTCGAGCTGCTCGGCAGGTAAGCAACTTGCAATTCTGACGACGGGCGCAACCTGCTCTCTCTCCCGTCCGAAGTCGGCTGTCGCCGACTTCGGGGTCGATACGCAAACCGGGAACACCCGGTTTGCGAAGCGGGGGAGGGTTGGGGAGGCGCTTCGTGGCGCCCTTCCCGCTAAAGCGGGAGAAGGCGGAGCGGCGCCGCCGCCGCCGGCGATTCATGGAGGACGTCCCCGTCGAGACGCCGTTTCTTGCCCCTCTGCGGCGGTTTTGGTAGAAGCCGCAGGCCTTAGCGCTCGCGCCGGCGCGCCGACGAACGCAGGACAATCATGCTTTTCTACGAGCCGCTGTTCCTGTTTCTGTTCGGCCCGGCGGTTTACCTCATCTATCTGTTTTTCGGAGAGGTCCGCCTGCGGCGGGCGCTCATCCTGTTCGCCGCCAGCGTTATTTTCTACGCCTGGAGCGAGCCGGTCTTCATCTTCCTCGTCTTCGCCTCGGTCGCGCTCGACCTTTATGCGGCGCAACGGATCGCCGCGTCGTCGGAGCAAAAACCGCGCAAGCTCTGGCTCGCGCTTGGCGTCGTCGCCAATCTCGCGATCCTCGTCTATTACAAATATACCGGCTTTCTGGCGCTCAATCTCGACGCGATCTTGAAGGCGCTGACGCTGCCGGGGATCAACATTCCCCAGATCGCGCTGCCGATCGGCGTCAGCTTCATCGTCTTCGAAAAAATCACCTATCTCGTCGACGTCTATCGCGGCGTCACCGCGCCGGCGCGCGCGCCGCTGCTCTATGGGCTTTACGTCTTTTTCTTCCCCAAGCTTCTCGCCGGGCCGATCATCAAATATCACGATATCGCCCGCCAGTTCGACGAGATGCCGCACGCCGACGTCGATGATTTCGTCATCGGCTTTTCGCGCTTCATGCTCGGCGTCGTGAAGAAGCTGCTCTTCGCCGATACGCTGGCGAGCGGCGCCGACCTGATCTTCTCGCGCGACGTCGGTTCTCTCGGCTTCACGCAAGCCTGGGCGGGCGTGCTGTTCTTCACCTTCCAGATCTATTTCGATTTCTCCGGCTATTCCGACATGGCGATCGGACTGGCGCGCATGTTCGGCTTCCGCCTTCTCGAAAATTTCAACATGCCCTATGTCGCGACCAGCATCACCGATTTCTGGCGGCGCTGGCATATTTCTCTCACCAGCTGGATTCGCGAATATTTGTATTTTCCGCTCGGCGGGAATCGGCGCGGCGAAGCGCGCACCTATCTCAATCTGTGGATCTGCTTCTTCGCCTCGGGCGTTTGGCACGGCGCCGCTTGGACCTATATCGCCTGGGGCGCCTATAATGGCGTGTTTCTGGTGCTCGACCGTCTGTTTCTGGTGAAAAGCCTGCAGCGATTGCCCGATTGGTGCGCCAATATCGTCACGATGATCGTCGTGATCGTCGGCTGGACCTTCTTTCGCGCGGCCTCTCTTCAGCAGGCGGGCGCGCTGCTGGCGCTGATGGCGAATCCATGGGCGCAAGCAAGTGCGCCGCTCGCCATTCCGCAAGAATATGTCGTCATGGCGCTGATCGCCGCGGCGATTTGCGTCGCGCAGCGGCTGTCGCTTTATGTCAAGGACTTCGATTGGGGAAGCGCGGCGCAGCGTTACGCCATGGCGTCGAACAGCGCGCTGTCGCTGCTCTTCCTTGCGGCGCTGGCGAAGGGACTGGCCGATCCCTTCAAGCCGTTCATCTACTTTCGCTTTTGAAGCGGACGGACAATCAGGCCGACATGGATAGACGCGTCGAGAAAGATCAAGCGGAATTAGGAGCGCCGGCGCCGGCGCCGGCCTCTTTCGCGCGCGCCTTTCTCAACGCGCTCACCTTCGCGCGCCTGCCGATCTTTGGCTGCGCGGGCTTCATCGCCTTTCTGTTCCTCGCCAATTTGTGGAATTTCGCCGTTGAACGCGATTGGCCGAAGCTGCGCATCCGGAGCGCCTCGCCGCTCGCCGGCGTCGCCAAGCCAAAGCCCGCGCCCTGGACGCTCGACGCTTTTCTTTCGGGAGAAACGCAAAAGGCGGTGTCGACGAATCTCGGCCGAATGTCGCCGGTTTTTCCGATTTCCGTACGCGCGAAAAATCAGCTGGTCTTTTCGCTTTTCGGCGGTTCGGCCGCGCCCGGCGTCATGATCGGCCGCAACGGCCAGCTCTATGAAGATATCTATATCGACGAATTCTGCGCGCGCGACGGCGGCTTCGATCCTGCCCGCGTCGCCGCATGGTCCGCGGCGTTGCGCGAGATTCAGGAGATGGCGCAGGCGCGCGGAAAGAGCTTCGTCTATCTGATTTCGCCGTCCAAGGCGGCGCGCTATGCGGAAGATTTGCCGACATCCGCGTCCTGCGCTTCGCGCGCGACATCGATGCCCGACAAGCTCGCGCCCTATCGCGCGGCGCTCGATGAATCGCATGTGCGCTATGTGGACGGCCCGGCGCTGATCGACGCGGAAAAATCCAAACAGGAGATCGCGCTGTTTCCGCGCGGCGGCTCGCATTGGAACAGCGTCGGCGGCGCGCTCGCCATGCGCGAAGTTACGCGCGCGGCGCCGGCGTCTCCCGTCGGCGCGCTCGATTTTACATCAGCGCCGGCGCCCGAAGCCCTCGGCACCGATCGCGACCTGCTGGACCTTCTAAATCTTCTGTGGCCCGACGCGTCTTATCCGACCGCGGCGATCGGCAGAGCAGGGGAGAAGGGCGATTGCGCGCGCGCGCCGCGGCTGCTCGCGCTTGGCGGCAGCTTTCTGCATCAGGTTCTGGCGGCGGCGACGCTCGCGCCCTGTCCGCCGCAAATCGACTATTGGTTCTATATGCGCACCGCGGACAACAATATCGAACTCGGTCATTACCGGCGCCCGCCCGGCGACGCCTCGAATGGCGAGCGGCTGGCGGCGACAGCGGAAGAACTCGATGAAAATCTCGCCGGCGCCGATTTCGTCCTGCTCGAAGAAAACGAAGCCGGCGTCGCCACGACCAAGCAGATCGGCCATCTCGCCGAGGCGCTGCGCCGTCTGCGTTAGGCGAAGCGCGGAAATGCGCGTCCCCTTCTCCCGCTTGCGGGAGAAGGTGGCCCCACGAAGTGGGGTCGGATGAGGGCTTTCCCTCTGCCGACAGAGCGAGGGACTTCGCGCAAATCGCCAAGGAATCGCGCCGGGACGCCGGCCCTCATCCGACCCTCGCTCACGCGAGGGCTGCCTTCTCCCACTTCGTGGGAGAAGGAAACGCGCTCAATCGTTCCAGCTCACCGAGGAAAGATGTGTGTCTCCCGTAACCCCGCAAGCGGGGAGGGGGGCGCGCGCGTTCGAACGATTCATACGATGTCGATTTAAACGGCTCGGCTGTCATCCCCGACGCGCGCAACGCGCGCGATCGGGAATCCAGAGCAGAACCAGCGTTCTTGGATCGGCTCTGGATTCCCGGTCAGGCCTGCGGCCTGCCGGGAATGACAAGCTCCGACCGAACGGATCAGACGGAATTCGTATCACTTGTTTCGCCACGTCGCCATGGAGCGCGGCTCGCGAAATAGTGGAGATTGGTTTTTCGCGTAAAGTGCGCTCGACGCTTTTGAGATCAATCGCGTCATCGCATTTGGGCGAGTTCGTGCGAACGCCGTCGTATCCCGGTTTGAATTTCGGCTGACGACCCATGGCAGTCGCCCCACCGAGCGGATGATGAATGGCTTGATTTGACCCAACGCAGACCTTCAGAGCACGCGCATCTGGCGCGCGTCGCCTGGGTCCTAAGCGTTCTTCGTCGTTGAGCGCGATGAAGGAACTCGAATCGCGTCAGCTGGGCCAGTTTTAGGCGTCAACCTCAGGTTTCCGGTAAAATGGCGCAAACCGATTCGCTGACGCCCATGGCCCGTGACACGATATTCATCTGCCACGCGACTCCTGATGACAACGACTTCGTTCGTTGGCTGGGCGCCCGATTAACTGGCCACGGCTACAAGGTGTGGGCCGATATGTTCGGCCTGAAGGGCGGCATGCCGTTCTGGAACACGATCGAGGATGCGCTACGTGAGCACGCCTACAAGGTCATTTTCGTCGCCTCCAAAGCGAGCGTCGATCCCAACCGCCAGGGTGTGCGCAATGAGCTGTCCGTGGCCGACGCCGTCCGCAAGGCGCTCATAGATCCGGCTTTCATCATTCCCGTCCGCCTCGACGACGTGGCCTTCAGCGACTTCCCAATCTTGGTGCACCAGCTGAACGCTATCGACTTCAGCCGAGACTGGGGCGCGAAGCTGATCGAGTTGCTGGACACGATAGAGACCGCCGACGTTCCTCGGTCGGAGGGTGACCAATCGCAGGAATTCGAGCGTTGGCGGCAGGACGCCGTGAAAACGGCCGCCTCGGTCAGCGTCGAACAGGAACCGGTCCTTACCAGCCTGTCGCCCGTGAATTCACTGCCTGCAGAGGTGCGGTATCTCAAGCACAACTCTGACTCCACCGCGGTCACGACGGCCCTGCATTCGAGCGGAATCCCGTTCAGGTCGTTCTATCAGCTGCTCATCACATTTGCGGATATCGACAAGATCAACGCCGTCCTGCCGACGCCCATGGTGGCCGAAGCGCGGGCGGTGGCGTCCCTAGACGAATTCCTCACCGGAGATGTCCCCAATGTCACCTCACCCCGCCGCAGTGACGCTCAAAACATCGCCACCGCGCTGCTACGGCAGCATGTCGAACGCTACCTGCTCGCACGCGGTCTGAAAGAGCTGCCGCAGCGTTCGAGTAGCGCCTACTACTTTCGGGACGGTTTGGTCGCTAACAACAAAGTCCCATATACGGCCGCGTCGGGGCGCCGGACGAATAAGAACGTAGTCGGCCGCAGCGAGCGGAATAAGGTCTACTGGCACTTGGCAATGAAGGTGAGCGTGGTCTTGGGGCCTCCTGCGTTCGTGCGTTTCAAGCCCTACGTCGCTTTCTCGGACGACGGTCAGACGGCCATTACTGATCCGAAGCGGACCGCGCCGATTCGCCGCCGATTTTGCAAGAATTGGTGGAACCAGCACTGGCGACAGTTGCAGGAAGCCTTCGC
The DNA here is from genome assembly GCF_021731785.1 of Methylocystis sp. Taxonomy (GTDB): domain Bacteria; phylum Pseudomonadota; class Alphaproteobacteria; order Rhizobiales; family Beijerinckiaceae; genus Methylocystis. Next base: position 2,245 of record NZ_JAKFWS010000197.1, on the reverse strand, counting down.
AGTTTGGCTGGCGGATGGTGCAACAGCGTGCTCGATTCCATTGGACGGGTCTCAGAACCTGGTGCTGGCCGGTAGGCTCCTCCAGCTGACCGCCGAGCGCCACATTGTCGGCGATCTCCAATTCCAGGATGAAGCCGAGGAGCCGGACGAGCCCGAGGATGAGGAGGACATTGGTTTCGACGCCGATCTCGAAGGGGAGGGCGACGAGTGACCGACTGGATCATGACCCATGTCGAGGAGCCGTTGCTCAGCTTCGGCTTCAACCAAAAGACGGAGCACCCCAAGGACGGACTGTTCCTCTATGGGCCGCCGGCTTCCAACCAGAACCCAGCGCGGATGGACGTTGGCGTCATCGGTACGGCTGACGGTATTCGGCGATACCAATCCTGGGTCAAAGCGATTGCCTCAACCATCGCGGCGCCGGAGACGGGTCGCGAGGAGAACAAGACCATGTGGCCTGGCTTCCAGGCCGCCTTTGGAGTTCCATGGCCGGCAAAGCCATTCGCCACCATCACCATCGATGGCGATGTCCTCAGCGAGCGAATCAGAACTGAAGATCGCCACGAGGCGATCTTCAAGGCAGTCGACGTCTACGGCGACGCCCTGAGGAAGTATTTGCGCGAGCAGGAGGCGCGCCCCCAGTTCTGGTTCGCCATCATCCCCGAGGAAGTCTTCCGCTACGGCCGACCGAAATCGGTTGTGCCGAAAGACCAGCGCGTGAAGGCCACGGGCTCCCTCGGCCGCAAGGCCGCGAAGTCGATCCTTTCCAAAGGCTCGATGTTCATTGAGGAGATGGAGGCGGCGGCTCTTTACGAGTATGAGCTCAATTTTCATAACCAGCTGAAAGCTCGCCTTCTCGACACCGGCCAGGTGCTGCAGGTGATACGCGAGACGACCCTGACTCCCGCCGAATTCGAGGAAGGGACGCGGCGATCGCTGCAGGATCCGGCCTCGGTCGCCTGGAATCTCGCCACGGCCAGCTTTTATAAGTCAGGCGGTCGGCCGTGGCGGGTGGCCGATGTACGCGAGGGCGTTTGCTATGTCGGTCTGGTGTTCAAAAGGATCGAGAACGCCAAGGGCTGCAACAACGCCTGCTGCGGGGCTCAGATGTTCTTGAACTCAGGCGAGGGCCTCGTATTCAAGGGCGCGGTCGGCCCTTGGTACTCCGAAACCGACGGCAGCTTCCATCTGTGCCGCGAGCAAGCGGCTCAGCTGATGCAGATGGTGATTTCGTCCTACGAGGAAATACATGGACGGCCGCCAACCGAGCTCTTCATCCACGGCAAGACCTGGTTCGAGAAGGATGAGTGGGAGGGCTTCCGATCCACGGTGCCGGTTGACACGAAGCTCGTCGGAATTCGCATCAGGCGCCAGAACGAGCTGAAACTCTTCCGCTATGGATCGAAACCAGTGCTGCGCGGAACCGCAATCATTGCTTCTGATCGAAGGGCTTACCTTTGGACCACAGGCTTCACGCCGCGCCTGAACACCTATCCAGGCCGGGAAGTCCCGAACCCGGTGACGGTCGACATAGTCAATGGCGAGGCGGATCTACGTCAGGTGCTGACAGACCTGATGTCTCTGACCAAGCTGAACTTCAACAACGCGGGGTTCGCGGATGGCCTGCCGGTGACGCTGAGGTTTGCCGATCTGGTTGGAGAAATACTGACGGCGGGCCCGACGCAAGTAGCAGCGCCACTGCCTTTCCGGTTCTATATCTAACGGGTCAGGCTTCAACAACGCTGGCTCGAATGTCCTCAACATGGCTCGCAGCGAGAGTCCGCTCGTGGCGCGAAGCCAATATCCTGCCAGCCAAATGTTTCCGCGTTCCACCCAAAGCCGAAATTCAAACTAAGCCATTCCCCAAATGCAGCGTGATCAAGCACGCTCGTCGCTGCTCACGCCGCCTGCGACGGATCGTTCCAATACCCCTCGGCGCGCGCGATCCTGGCGTATTCGGCATGCACCATGGCGGGGCCATACAGTCGCTCCAGCCGTCGCACGATGAAATGGCCGCGGGCGAGACTTTGGAAGTGCTCGGTGAAGGCGACGTTGATCGCCGCGCCGCTGATCGCGCCGATCACCGGGACCGCCTGCGCCGCGGTCTTTTGCGTGACGACCACCCCGAAACGCGCCCCGATCGCGCCGATCAGCCGGGCGAGCGCCGGCGCCGCCTCGTTGGAAACGCGCCGGACGGTCAGAAAGCGCGCCGCTTCCGACACGGATTTCGCAAGCATGGCGCGCA
>NZ_JAKFWS010000120.1 GCF_021731785.1 Methylocystis sp. | reverse complement strand
GAGCGATCATAGCCCGGGTGCTTCCGCTACTTGGGTCTCCTTCATTTCTATAGCAGCATCAAGTAAACGAAAATCCCGAAGGGCTAAGCAACTTCCTGGATGGAATTCCCTTTGAAACGCCATGTTCGGCGGGTGGATTATCAGGCGGTCGTCGATCGCTACAAAAGGCGTTCCCTCGTCAGAGTGGCTAGCAGGTCGCGCCTCGGCTCACGACCGTAGCACGCCTCCTCGCTATTAGAGCGTTTCCAGTTTTTTTAGACTCGAGCTGATTCCCATTGCCTGCTGCGGATTGTGGGTCAAGATGCAAGGCGACATCGTCGTCATGAACAATCTCGATAGTCACAAGTCCGCCGCCGTAAGGCGCGCCATCCGCGCGGCAGGCGCAAGGCTGTGGTTTCTCCCGCCTTATTCGCCCGATCTCAATCCGATCGAACAGACCTTCGTCAAGATCAAACACTGGCTCGACGTTTGCGGTTAACCGATGAAAAGCAGAGCTGCCGGCGGTGCCTTCGCGCTCGGGTCGCCGAAAGGCCGCAACGAAGCCGAAGCTATCACAGCGTCCCTTTAGAGCAGCGAGCGCAGGATTAGCGGGGCTTCGAAACCCCTGGCAGCATACGTCTCAGAGTGCGATCGCGGAAAACGAAGTGGTGGACCAACGCTGCTCCAGCATGGATCGTGGCGAGGATGATAAGTCCGTTCGCTAGAGTTTCATGAATTTCCTTCATGTCATGTGCAAACGTTTTGTTCTTCGTCCACGGCGATGCGATATCGAAAATGCCAAGCACGGAAAGCGCGTCGCCATCCGCAAATTGCGTCGCGACGCCAACGGCGACAACCGCCGCAAGCAGCGCGTAAAGCGCAAGGTGGACGATTTTGGCGGCCAAATCGCCCAATCTCCCCAGCGGCGTCGGTTCTGGAGACGGCGGCGCGTTGATTAGACGCCAGCCGACACGAAAGATCAAAAGGATGGCGATCAGCTCTCCCGCAGAAACATGGACTAATTCCCCGAGATCGCGGGCTCTCCCACGTGGCAGGCTTTCGCCCACGGTCCCGAGCACCCATGCGACGCCAACAAGAAGCACGGAAAACCAATGAACGATTTGGACGGCTGCACCGTAGCCTCGCAGAGAATTGCGCCATTGCATTGAGGGCCTCACTGTATTTTCCGCGGAGCTTTATCAAAACGACATAATTGTTCACTTCGGCGAATTTCAGTCGAACGCCGAGAAGCGATGCGGCAAATTGTATCGGCGGAACGTCATGAATCCACATTGGTCGCTTCCCACGCCGCAGTTGGCGCGCGCAATGAGGCAGCCGACCCTGCTAGGCACAACAAGCCCACGACGATCAACATGACGGCCATATAGTCGAAATCAGTTGGCGACAAAATCCCCGGCCGTAATACCGCATAAGGTCACATGCTCAAGGCGCTGATTTTACTGTCGTGAAAGTTTTCGAAAGGGGTCACAATTGAAATCTGATTTACACCGAGGCCTCGACAACTTCACATTTGGGCCTAGTTGATCCTCTTGGGACGCAGAAGCAGCGCGGCACGCCCGCGTTGGGGCGGACTCGACTCTGTGTTTCTGAAAATCTGTGTTTCTAAAAAAGGGGAGGTCGAAATGTGTAAGAGTGTGAAATCTGTCCTGGCCGCGTTATGCGGGGTGACCGCGCTGGCGGCTCTACCGACGGAAGTTTTGGCTGGCCCCATGAGCGCCGCGAGTCCAACGAGCGTTGGACTAACGACGTCGTTCGAACAAGCTTACTATCGGGGCTATCGCCGCGGTTATTATCGCCGAGGCTACGGCATTCCGGGCGCCGCGGTTGGCGCAGCGGCTGGCGTCGCGGGCGCCGCGGCCGGCGTTTTGGGCGCGGGAATCGCGGGCGCATCGGGCTACGGCTATCCCGGCTACGGCTATGGCGGCAGTTCGTGCTGGCAGTGGGACCCCGTCGCTGGTTGGGTGTGGGCCTGCCAATAAAGCGCGCGCCTTATCCTGCGCCGCAATTGGACGCGAGGCCGCAACCGGCCTCGCGGTGAACCGATTGGGGGCGACTTCGGTGGGATAAGGACGCTGAGCGTGCCTACTCCTTTCGGTTGCGATTGCATCGACAAAATGCTGTCGCAGCGACAGTGATGCCCTCGGCAGGTTCTCAGCCTTTGGACTCTGATCCAGCGCTAACCTGTCCGTCCAATTTTCATGGATTGCTCCTGCTGATGCCGTAAACCGTCGCGCGCGACGTTTTACTGCCAACGCCTTGCCGATCCGATCTGGATTGGCGAGGCCTATGCAGGCCGTGGGCTAAATGTCGCATGCGCGATCGAGACAACGAGTCCGCGGGCACTGCTTACCATTTCAATTTGCGCCTTGATCTGTTGCGCGAGCGCCTTCACAAGCGTGCTGCCCAAGCCGTCAGAAGGGGCCGCTGTAGTGTATCCTTCCGGCCTGCCCACGCCATTATCGGACACCGTGAGCTGCCAGTCGGAGCCGGACGTCTCGTATTTGACGAGGATTTCCGCGTCCTGGCGGCTTTGAGGAAATGCATATTTCACGGAGTTGATAACCAGCTCCGTCACGATCAGGCCAAGACTCACTGCTTCCGTCGAGGGAATGAGAGCGCGGTCGAAGGCGTGTTTCAGGGATATTTGTTTCTCCTCGCCGATCATAGACGCCGCGAGGCCGTCGCATAGCGTGGTCAAATAGGGAGCGACTTCGACGAGTTCGGTGCGGCCTGCCGTGTCGATGTGCCGCTGCAATGTCGCTACCGACATAACGCGGGAGTAGGCGTCCTGCAGGTGTCGGCGCGCCTCTTCCGAGGTCGTCACCCGAGTCTTCATCATGATGATGTTCGCGATGATTTGCAAACTATTGAAAATGCGATGCTGCATTTCCAGGAGCAGCACTTCCTTCTCCCGTAGCAGCGTCCTCGTTTCATTGAGAAGAGACTCCTTCTCCTTCTCTATGAAACGTCGATGGGTCACATCTACGAAGGAGAGCAAAATAGCTTTGTGAGCGCTGCTCGTGAAGAAGACTTCTCGCGCGTTCACAATCACGACGCGCTGTCCGATGCGAGGAAACTCGGCATCTATCTCAAAATCTTCCGCAATGGCATGCTCGGGCAGGATTTTATCTAAGAGCGAAGCCAGGCGCGGGACCTTGAAACGGCCGTCTAAAATCTCATAAACGGAACGTCCGATGACCTCTTCGGGGGTGACTGCAAAATTATGGAAAAAGGACCGGCTAGCTACGGTTACGCCTAGATGACAATTAAGCACGAGCAGAGGATCGCGGACCGTATCGACGACCGCCTGGGCGAGCACCGGGGCGTATTGCGGATCTAAGGGTTCGATTGTGATTTCGAAATATCCTTCCTGGCGCTTTTTAATACGCGCAATTGGTACGAAAAAACCTTGTTGCAATTTGGCTCAGGCGCGTTCGCCTAAGGCCAGCGCGAAATTCCGACTGCGTCGCTGCGACACTCACACCACGTACGCGGGTGTCTAGAGCGGTCGCGGGTCGAGGCCCCTCCTATAATTTTCCTTCCTACGCTAGGAATATAGCAATTCCAACGTTCCGAGTCATGTTGCCGCGCCCGGTGGTCGAGAAACGCAGCCAATGCCGACAGTCGAAGCCTCCAAAACTCTTATGGTCTGCATAACACGTTGAAAATCGGCCGCCCGCGGACAACTAAGATCGTGACCGTCATGGCCTCATGATAACAGGCGTACCGACGCTTACGCGATCGAACAGATCAATCACATCCTCATTCAACATGCGGATGCAGCCGTAGGAGGCGGCGGAGCCGATCGATGCGCGCATCCTTTTGGTCGTCCCGTGAATCGCCACCTGGAAGCGGCTGAGGGTAAGCGCGCGAACGCCCATGGGATTGTTCGGCGCACCGCCGCGAATAAGGTCCGGCAATTCCGGATGGTCGCGTTTTACAATCCATGGCGGAGCCCAGTCCGGATTGACGTATTTACCGATAATCGTGGCGGAGCCGGACCATTCCTCGCTGCTCTTTGGCACGGCGATCGAGTAGCGAATTGCGACGCCTTCATCCACGACGAAAAAAAGTTCGCGATGCCGCATGTCAATGACAATCGTGCCCGGCTCGACGGACGATGGAAAGGCCACCATATCCCGAGCGGCGCTGACCGACGGCAAGGCGGCGGCGCCAACGACGAGCGCCACGCCGACAAGGAGAATGCGCAACAAGCGAGCGAGACGTTCCGTAAGAGCCGGAGCGCGTATTTGAGACGATAAGCTACTCATGGCGTCTTTTTCTGAAGGTTAAAGGCAGCCGGGCGATTGCGTCGCCGCAAATATGGCGATGGTGGCGGTCGCTTTCCGGTCGACCTACGTTATTTGCTTGGCCAGAAGACCGACTTTAACGCTTCATGCGGCTGAAGGCTCAGTTGGACAAGCGTTCCTATCAAGATGAGCGTTCCCGTTAAGACGAGGGCTCCCCCCACGACCAACGCCGTAGCGACGAGCGCGCTCATGAAAGGCCCAAGAGGATGCGGTCTGGGCTCAGACGCCTTGGTCTTTCGAGCTCTGATCGGCTTCGAAAGACCTGCAGTATTGATGGACCAGAAGAACCATATCTTGCCCACTTCCGTCGCCACAATATAGCCGAGGACGATAGCGACAACGGCGCTTATCTCAATCGCCGAGAGCGGCACGAAGCCGAACACCGAGCTCAGCGCCCCGAGGAAGGGGATGGCGAAGGTCGCGGCGGCCACCGCAAGCGTCGACCACAACAGCAACTGACTCGGGCTGCTTCGAAAAGCCGGCTTGTGGGTTCGCAAGACGAGGACGACCGCGAGTTCGGTCAGCAGCGAAATCATGAACCATGCGGTCTGGAACGTCGCTTCGCCGGCGTGGAAAACCAGGAGCAGCACCGCGAAGGTCAACATATCGAAGGCCGAACTGATCAGGCCAAAGACAATCATGAATTTCTGGATCTCGCTGATGCTCCAGCGCTGCGGATGTGAGACCCGGTCCGCATCGACATTGTCGCTGGATATCGCGATCGACGGCACGTCGGAGAGGAAGTTGTTCAGCAGAATCTGCTTGGCGGCGAGCGGCAAGAACGGCAGCAGCGGCGCCGCCAGCGCCATGCTGACCATGTTCCCGAAATTCGCGCTAGTGGTGATCGAGATGTATTTTAGCGTGTTGGCGAAGGTCCGCCGACCATCCTCCACACCAGAGCGCAACACGTCCAGGTCGCGGTCGAGCAGGATGATGTCGGCGCTTTCGCGGGCGACGTCCACCGCCGTCTCGACCGAGATGCCAACATCGGCCGCATGCAGGGCCGGCGCATCATTGACGCCGTCGCCGAGATATCCGACCGAATGACCTGTCCGCTGCAGGGCGCGGACGATCCGCTCCTTCTGCTGGGGATCGATCTCGACAAAGAGGTCTGTCCGTGGCGCGAGGTGCCACAAAGCCTCGTCCTTGAGTTTTACGAGCTTTTCGCCCGTGAGCATCGACGTTGCATCGAGTCCCACAGCCTTCGCCAGATGCGCCGTCACATAGCGGTTGTCGCCGCTGATCACCTTGATACGGATGCCTAGCCGATTGAGATCGTCGATCGTGCGCCGCGCGTCCGCCTTGGGCGGGTCGTAGAAGACAAGGAAGCCACGAAAGGTCATCTCCCGTTCGTCGTCGCGGTCGTAGTCCGCCTTCACTGGAACCTTGCGAGTTGCAACGGCCAGAACACGGAAGCCTTCAGCGCTCTTGGCCTTGAAGACATTCTCGAGTTCCGCGCGCCGCTCGGCGTTCGCCGGAACCTCGACGCCATCGCGGTCCAACGATGTGCATATGTCGAGCACGTTCGAAAACGCCCCCTTGGTGATGAACAGGCGCTGTGACGGCGCTCCATCCTCCGCCACGACGATGGTGAGTCGGCGACGCATGAAGTCGTAGGGGATTTCGTCGATCTTGGCGGCGCCGCGGGTCGTTAGCCCAATGTCCTTGCCCGCAGTCACAATCGCTTCATCGAGCGGGTTTTCGATGCCGGTCTCGAAGGCGGCGTTGAGAAAGGCGAGCCGTCGCACCTCATCCGAAGGCTGGCTTCCGGCGTCGAGGACGTCGCGCAGAACAATGGCGCCTTCGGTCAATGTGCCCGTCTTGTCGGTGCATAGGATATCCATGCTGCCGAGGTTCTCGATGGCGTCGAGCCGGCGGACGATGACGCCGCGCTTGCTCATGGCCCGCGCGCCGGCCGAAAGGGTCACGCTGATTATCGCCGGCAAGAGCTCAGGCGACAGACCGACCGCGAGCGCCACGGCGAACAGCAGGGACTCGATCACCGGGCGGTGGAGCAACAAGTTCACAGTCAGCACGAAGAGAACGATGACAATCATCACGCGAACGAGGAGATAACCGAACTGCCGCACGCCGCGGGCGAAATCGGTCTCGGGTTGGCGCGCCCCCAGCCGCGCCGCAATAGCGCCGAACTCGGTCCGGCGGCCGGTGCTCACGGCAAGGATCTTCGCCGTGCCGCTGCGCACCGAAGCGCCGAGAAAGACGGCATTGGTCCTTTCAGTGATAGGCGCGTCGGGGCGAACTATCCCGGCCCGCTTCTCGACCGGAAACGACTCGCCGGTCATGCTCGCCTCGCTGACGAGGAAGTCCTGCGCCTCGATCACGAGCCCATCCGCCGGGATTAGATTGCCCGCCGAGAGGAGGATGTGGTCGCCGGGCACGATCGCGCTGACCGGCGCCGTCTGCTCCACTCCATCCCGCACCACGCGGCACGTCAGCGCCAGGCGCTTCTTCAGTTCCTCGACCGCGGTGGACGCCCGATATTCCTGAAAGAAGCTGAGGAGCGAACTGCCCAGGACGATCGCCAGGATGATGGCGGCATCCACCCATTGCTGAAGCGCCAGCGAGATTGCGGCGGCGAATGCCAGGATGAGGACGAGCGGGCTTTGGAACTGGCGCAGAAGGAGGCGAAGCGCGCTCAGGCGCGGCGCATCCTCGACGCTGTTGGGACCGACGCTTAAAAGGCGCGCAGCGGCGCGATCGGACGATAGTCCGTTGGGACCCGACTCCAAAGCTGCGGCCAGCTCGGAAGAATTATGGCTCCAGTAGGGAGTTTCGTTCGCGTCCCAGGTCACTCACGGTCCTATCTGCGATCGTTTGTAGGCGAACGTCGCTAGTCTGCTCCTCGGCCTCGCTTCACGCGAAGCCACACGGCGTCCATCAAAATGACACGAGAAAAACGATCCCATAAGAGTTCACAGCCAGACAGCGATAGTCTCACATGAAGGCGCCGATCGCGCCAAGATGCAGGGCCATCTATGCCGCCTTGCCGGTCATCCCAAGTTGAGCTTTAAGAACGAATATGACTAACGGCATTGTTCCAACCGCGGTCGATGCGCGGCTCCTGCGCCACTTTACGAACCTCTCCTTTGGCTTCTGGACCGGCCCGACGCGCCGCAAAGCGAAACTGTTCGTGGCAGGGCTCTTTGCCTGCCTGCTGCTCAATCTCGCCCCGGCCATCGCGGTCAACCGATGGAACAAGTTTTTCT
>NZ_JAKFWS010000078.1 GCF_021731785.1 Methylocystis sp. | reverse complement strand
AGCGCTTTAAAGATCACCACTTCATCCCATGGCTTGCGCCCCGCCGAACTCCTGCGTTCCGCGTCGTGCTTGCGGAGCTCGCCTTTGATCAACGCCGCCTTCAGCTTCGGCCGGAACGACTCCCATGCAACCAACGTCGCGATGGGAACCAGTGGATCGTTCTTGGCGTCGAGCTCTTCATAGCGTCGACTCAAATCGAAGAAACCAAGCTGTCCCACGCCAAATTCCTACGTTCAGAGCCTGCGAGGTTTGAATCTGATTTGCGTAACGGTTGGAAGAGGGAATTTTTCGAGGTGCCTTTAAGGCAGCCCAAATATGTGGCTTCGTTTTCATGTCAAGCGCAATATCACTATCGGCGTGCGGCAGTGGAGAAAAAGATGAAGCCCTCGGACGTTTAATTACGGATTGCCAGATGTCGGCTCACTATGCGATGGCAGATTCGCCTCTAACTGACGAAAAGAAGCACGTTGCAATTGGAGAGTACGTTGAACGATGCTTGAGAGAAGCCACACGCGGATGGGTCTTGCGTTGAAACTCCTCAATCAGCTGAAAACGGCAAGAATTTTGTCAAGCCTCTAAAAAAATGTTGGAAATGCAGCAAATCCTCTTAGGGTCTTCTCTGATTGAGGTCTTTGGCGTCAAGCCGGCAACCTCCAGCCGATCCCGGAACATATTGAGGTGCTTCCCGATCAATTCGAGGGCGCGCAGCTTGTCGGTCAATCGCACCTTGCGAGTGACGCCGCTTTCGTCACCACCGATTTCGACCACATCGAGGGAGGCGATGGCCGCCGCTGTGTCGTCGTCCATTTCGGAGAGAGGTCTGAGCGAGCCGTCGTACTTGAGCGCCTTGCGCGGGTCGAAGAAGGCGACCTTGGCGAGTTCGCGCAACACGCGATCGGCGCTGACTTCTGTTCGAGCGGCGCGTTCGGCCATCGCTTTGTCAATCGCCTCGGCGACCTGAGCATTTCTGAGCAGCCTCGCCGCATTGACTTCAGCAGAATTACCCCGCGCAGTGTAGCCGGCGCGGCGATAGGCGGCGGCAGCGTTGAGATCCAGAAGATACTGCCGGACAAACTCTTCGTTTTTGCGGGTCAGCTTTTTCCCGGTGGCCATGGTTTAGATCCTTGTCTCTCTCAACTGCTTTCCGCCTTACACGTCGCACAGCAGAACGAAGGCCGCTGGAGCGTGCTCATTGGCCGTCGCCCTTGGGGCGACGCCAGGGCGGGTTTTGGTGAGTTTGGTGAGTTTGGTGAGTTTGTTTCAGCCCATTCCCATTTTCATTTTCATACGATTTTTCGTTTCGCGCGTAGCTGGTAGAAAACTCACCAAACTCACCAAACTCACCATTTTCGTGCTGACACTCGCTCTGGTCCAGAACCTCCACGCGCCAAAGGAGCGTGTTCGACCGGGAACCGTCCTGCACGAAGCGGCGCCCTTCAACGACTCTCCCGGCGCGCGCCTCGATCCATCGCCCGATACGCCGTGGGTTCAATTCGCCGCGCTCGATAGCGCCGATCTCGTCGAGCGCGTCGAAAAGCTCTGTGTCGCGGTCCATCGCATACGGCCGCAACGCCTTAACGGGCTGGCGCGCTGCGCCAAATTCCGCCTCCCACGCCCGCAGGAGGGCGTCGAGCTTTCGCATATCGGGGTCCGCCTCGAAACCGGCGTCGATGGACGCGACGGGATCGTCAACGTCGAGCCAGTCATTGCGGCCGATCCAGATCACGCATTGCCGGATCGTGTCCGACCATGCCTCGAAGCTCGCTGTCCGGTCATGCGTAAATGTTGGGGAGCCTGCGTTGTGCCATGCGCGCAACAGGATCAAGCCGGCGCGCACCATGTCGAGCCGGCGGCCCCGGCAGTATTCGAGCGGGTCGAGATTAAAGGCGCGCTTATGCGGCGCCTCCATCCCTGGGTCCAATTCGCAGCGCAACAGACGCCGGTTCAGGTCGCCGATGATGACCGGCTTGTTACCGGTCAGCACAAGCAAGCTGTTCGTCGGAACCCTTGTCGTCTGCGAGACGCCTAAGATTCGTCCCTCATAGACCGGCGACGTGAGGAAACCGCACAATGCGGCCGAACTGAACACGCTTGCGATATTGTCCATCAGCAAAATTGGCGAGCCGTTGATCGCCTTGGCGAGCAATAGTTTGCTCAGTTCGTTTTCGTCGACGCCTTCGGGCACGCCAAGCACGTCGGGCATGTCCGCCGACATCAACGATGCGAGACACAATGCAAGCAGCGTTTTGCCGGAACCTGGTGCCGTCGCGCTGATGAGGAAGCCCGGCGCGGTCGACAACAGTCGGCGGACGACTGCGGTCAGCAGGGCCGCGAGAAACACAGAACGCGATACGAGGCCGTTCGCGACGCCTGCCGCGTCGGCGAAGGGAAAATTCTCGAACGGAAGCCAAAGTAACTTCACCGCCTCGCGGGCCTCCGCTTCGCCGGCATGCTCGCCGATCGGTTCGATGCTTGCCGGCGCCTGGACGTAAAGCCCAGACTTCTCGTCGAAGCCGTCTTCATCGACGATACAGTTTACGCTGGGGCGAGTTGATGACGATCGTGCCGGGCGGCGACGGCGCCGGCGATGAGAAATTCACTGCTTCCCGAGCCAACCCGCTTTGCAACGTCATCAGAGGGATGATTAGCAAAGCGGTGATTGCAAGAAGAGGTCGAAGCATTTGGAGCATCTCACAAAACATCCCTGCGCGCACATAAGCGCAACCCTTATATTGCACGGTAACAAGCGCGTCCTTTCCAGAGATCAAAGCTGCGTGCGTTTGCGCCAAACAGTATAAGGAATCGTGAAGATGGCGCAAAGGACCACGTAAAGCAGGATCGCGGGCAAGACCGCCTTCTGCTCTGGAAAATTTGTCGAGCCAATCGCCAACGCGATGCCAGGATGTCGTGTGGCCGTCGCGAGCGCGAGCACGGTCCTATGATGGGAGTCGGGGCCGCCGAGCATATGTCCGACGGCGAGCCCAACGAACACGAAGGCGGCAATAGCCACGATTGTTCCATTTCCGACGAGGGCGATGATGGCCGGCCAAGCAGAGTAAAGGACGGGCAGAATGCTGATGGCAAGCGACACAGCGGCGATAAGCGCGACAGGTTTGGAGATTTGCAAGGCGATCGCGGGAGCAAATTGCCTGACGAGCATTCCCGCCACCAACGGCGCAAGAACTGTCACAAGCACCAGATGAGCGATTGGCCAAGCCCGCATATGGATGGGCATCTGCGAGAATTGGTTGAGCAACTCGATTGCTACCGGAATGTATACAACTGCAGCCACTGCGGCGAAAACCAACAATGCGATGGCGTAGGATGGCTCTCCGTGCGCCTTGATTTGCTTTTTCGGGAGAATGGGTGGAGCGGGAGAGACAGCAAGCGCCACGAGCGAGACTTCTATAGCTTCGGGTAGATTGAACGCCGCCACGATCGCTACCGCGACCACAGGCATGATTATGTCCATCGCCAGCAGCGACCGCGCAAGCTGCGCGGGTCGGCGGAGAAGGTAGGCGGCATCGTTTGGCTGGGAGTCGAGGCCAATTGCGAACACGCTCAGTGCGATGCTGGCCTTCAGCGCGACTAGAATCAGGGTTTGAAAACTCATTGGGGAGGTCTCGTCCTCGACTTCACGGCTCTATCGCGCCCTTAGGTGTATAGTCCCGCGGTGAGCTGGGTCGGGTCATCTGTTGAAGATGGCTGGCTCATCTTTCCAGATTTTACAGACATTTTCGTGAGGTTGTCAGGCTTCGCTGCGCCTTCAGCCGTTTAGCAAAATTATCGGCGCCCAAGAACGCTGCGAGATTTTCAAGAAAACCACGCATTACCCGACGGATTTGATCGACGAGGAGTGGGAGCGGCTTGAACCGTTCCCGCCCTCTAATGGCCTCTGCGGCTTTTCATCAATACCTTCTATCTGGTGGTGCGCAATAACGCGCGCGACCTGCGTTGCTTGCCATTCGCCGCCTCGCGGAGTCTTGATGCCTCTCGCATTTAGCTCCTTGGCGATCTGTGCGAGTGATCTGCCGTTCGCTTTGAGTTCGTCGATGATGGGCATGAGATCGGCAGCGCGCCCCCTTGAGTCGCGCTGCAAAAAAGTTGCGGTCATCATCAATTCGAATGACGCGGAGAACTAATTTCGGTCATAGACTTAGGACGAATGGTGAGGGGCGCGAGCAGATTAGACGAGCGCATTTACTCTCATCATTCGCATATTTGGCGCTCACTTCTGAGGCTCTACTATAGACTAAGACGTTTCCTCCTTCACTTTTCTCCCATGACTTAGGGGTCGTTGCGCGGCCCCCTTTTATTGGCGCTTCTCAAACGCCTGTCGGGTAGTTCGGGCTCTCGCGGGTGATAGCGACGTCATGCACATGGCTCTCGCGCCCGGCGTTGGTGATGCGCACGAATTGCGCGCGCTCCTGAAACTCTCTGATCGTCGGGGTGCCGACATAGCCCATCGCCGCGCGCAGCCCGCCCGCGAGCTGAGAGAGGATCGGCGCATCGGGCCGCGATAAGGCACCTGCCCCTCGATGCCCTCGGGCACGAGTTTGAGCTGCGCCTTCACGTCACCCTGGAAATGGCGCGTCGCCGATCCCGCCGTCATCGCCCCGACTGACCCCATGCCGCGATAGGCCTTGAATCAGCGGCCCTGATACAGAAACACCTCGCCGGGCGACTCCTCGGCGCCCGCGAACAGCGATCCGATCATGACGACGTCGGCGCCCGCCGCGATGGTTTTGGCGAGGTCGTCGGAATATTTGACGCCGCCGTCGCCGTCGCAGCCACGGACAAGCCAGCGGCGGCGCACTGTCGGATGGCATCGACGGCCTCCGGACGCGGCGGGTCGATCAAGCCGATGAGTCCGATGGCAACTTTCGGAAAAGAACCAGTCATAGACGCGGCATTACTCTTAACCCTTATCTTAAGAGTGGGCCGTGTCCGGGCAATTAAGGGGCTACGTCATAAGCTGCGCGAATTATGCAAGCATGAACACAGGCGATTCGAAATCGGGGCTACAAAAATGAATGCCAATCGATCGAGTGAACCACGTTTCAACATCGTCATCTGGAAGGGCGCGAAGCAACTCGGAACGCTACGAGATCGCGACGCCAGCCGGGCGCGCAGCAATTTCGGCGGCGTTGTGGCGCGCTATAAAAATTCCACCGACAATCACCGGGTCGAACTTTACGACGGAGCGGACCTGATCGAGGCCTGGTCGAGCGAGGACGGACACAAGGCTCCTTCCGCAGAGACGCCTGTCCCCGCCAGCGGAAAAATTCATCGCGAGGGCGAGTGCGTCGGGCGGGTCATTTCGATCCCCTGTCAGCTTGTGCCATCACGTTCGGCGAAAGCGTGAGCTAGCGTGAGAAAGTGGGAGATTCTCACGTCTCTCACGCGCCGCCGTGCTTCCGCTTCCCGGATCCGCTCGCCGGCGATCTCGGCGAGGTGAGGGTTCTCCGCTCCTCCACGCTTATTGGTTCCGGCGCGTTGTGTTGAATGACGGAATGCCGACGCTCGTCTGAGGTCCGCTTCTCGCGGTTGGCGTCGGCAAAGTGGACAATCCGCAGTTGGCCACAACGCGACGAGATTCAGCAGCCTTCGGAATGACGGCCCGATACCGCCCTTGGCCGAACTTCGCGAGCAGACCCTCCTCGCACATCCTGGAGGGATAACACCGTGGAATACCGGCGTCCGTTAGATCGCGGGTCCGCACCTCGCCCCGTTCTAGCGCCCGAGCAACGGCGCGATCCCGGAGCGATGGCGGCGGACCGCCGGCCAGGCGTAGCGCTTCTGCGCGATCCCGGTCGCGCTTGCGCATGTTCGGCGACTGTGGCGCATCCCGGAGGAGGCTGATCGCGAATTCATATTTCTCAGTTTCTTCGACGCCATGGAGCCATTAAACTCAATATGTTACGGCAGAATTCACCGCCCTGTCCGCTAACGGTTTTTGCAGAATGTGGGCGATGAGGTGAGCGCTTGATCGAATGATGCGCCCCTTCGAAGCCTGAAGCGCTCGCCCGGCGAAACGGCTACCGATATCGACAGTCGCCGCCATCAGCATGCAACGCCCTGGCATGCAGTGCAAAAGTTTCATTTCAGAACGTTCCGGCGTGTCGCATAAGTTTGGAGCCAGTCCGCCCAGTCCGCCCTGATGTTAATTTCGGCTAACGACCTTTGCCACATCGTTGCGTCAACCTGCTATGCTCCCGCCATGTGCGGACGTTTCACACAGCATCTCTCCTGGGAAGCGCTTCACCGGCTCGCTGACCTGATCGGCCAACCGCGCAATCTGGCACCGCGCTACAACATCGCCCCGACGACCAGAGTTGAAGTCATCCGTCCTGCGGGGGGCGGCAATGAGCTTGTCCCGATGCGCTGGGGGCTCGTGCCGTCATGGTGGAAAAAGCCACTCAACGAACTTCCTTCGACGTTTAACGCCCGCGCCGAGACAGTCGTTGAGAAGCCAATGTTTCGCTCGGCGTTCAAGTCGCGCCGCTGCGTCATACCGGCGTTGGGCTTCTATGAATGGACCGGCAGCCCCCCGCCAAGACGCCACATTATTTCAGCGCGCGAAGCGGCGCGCCGCCGGCGTTTGCCGGATTGTGGGAAACTTGGCGCGATCCTGAGAGCGACGCGGCGGTAGACTCGGCGACGATCATCGTCGGGCCGGCGAACGATTGGATGAGCCGTTTTCACGACCGCATGCCGGTGATCCTCGAATGGCGTGACGCGAACGCTTGGATGGCTGGCGGCGATCCCAACCCATTGTTGCGCCCGCCGCCCGAGGACGCTTTGCAGGAATGGACCGTCTCGCCGCGCGTCAACCGATCGGGTGTCGGTGATGACGACGCGACGCTAGTCGAGCCAGTCGTCACCGCCGAAAGGGCAAGTTTCGCCATTCGCTGAATGACGTTCCGGTTATTCCGTCATCATTATCAGGCGACCAGCAAAGACGCCGTTAGCCGCCGTCGGCGGCGCCTTGTGGGCGGAATTAACGGGCATCACAAAGCCGATTGCGAACGCCGCAGCCGCCATGGCGGCTACCATTAAAATCGACACGCGAAGCTGCCTGCGCGTCGACTCCTGAGCTACTTCCCAATCCAAGTAAGTCGACATGACCCCCTCCATCTACTGTTCGATGGAAGCGTAGTAGCAAGAGCGGGCGACGCCGGAAGTGCGCCTGCGCACACGCAGCGTTAACCTTAATTTATGCGGCCAGCCCCCGGCGGGCATCCCCACGGGGCTAATTTCAAATCGATCCGCCACACGCGCCAACTCTTCCGACGTGACGTCGCGGCCGTTGATGCTCGTAAACATCGCGGCGACGCCTTCGACGGTCGGGCGTCCACCCCACCTTTACGCGATCGGCGGTCAAGCAGCCGCATGAGCCCGCTCCGGCGTCGGCGACGACGCTCCAGCGCTGATCAAGCCGGCGGTCGCCGCGTAACAGGCTGCGCCGCCGCAAGGGATTCGCTGTTAGAGCGCGTTCGTGATTTTCCGATTCTAAAGGGGATTGAACGAAGCCGCTATCGCGGCGGGGTCGGCGAGTTAGCGTGATGGGTCCCCTGTCTGAGAGGATCGTGGGTGTTGCATCCCACCTCTCAGACAGGAGTTTCAGAT
Organism: Methylocystis sp.; assembly: GCF_021731785.1. Lineage (GTDB taxonomy): Bacteria > Pseudomonadota > Alphaproteobacteria > Rhizobiales > Beijerinckiaceae > Methylocystis. The sequence goes on along the minus strand of NZ_JAKFWS010000078.1, from coordinate 15 downwards.
GGCCGAGTTAAGCCC
>NZ_JAKFWS010000110.1 GCF_021731785.1 Methylocystis sp. | reverse complement strand
CGAAGGCGGCTGGCCGCCGGACCATCTGCTGCGCTATGCGTTTGAAAACTGCGCGACTTTCGAGGAAGCCGTCGCTTGCATCGCCGAAGCGCCGCTCGCGCGTCCGACTCTTTTCACCCTGGCGGGCATCAAGCGCGGCGAGATGGCGCTGATCGAACGCACGGAGTTGGAGGCGCGGGTTCTGCGCGGACCGGTCATCGTCGTCAATGATTGGCAAGAGCCGCAGGCCGGATGGCAGGCGCGCATGAGCTATGAGAACAACGTGAGCCGCAAAGCGGCGATGCGCGCCGTGGCGATCGACGCGCCGCGCTTTTCATGGGTACGCGAACCTGTGCTCAATCGCCTGACGCGACTGGCGGTGGAAATGTGCGCGGTCGGCGCGGGCGATCTCGCCGCGCGCGGCTACGAGTGTCCCTATGTGAAGGGCCAGCCGGCCCCGGCGACGCAGGACTTCTGCCTGCGCGCGTCGACGCCGACGGCGCTCGCAGCCTGAATTCCAGCAGAAGCTCAGCGCGAGCGTAAATTTCTAGGGGCCTCGGCTTCTTTTTTCGTGCGGACTGTCGAATTTGATGGAACCGCGGGAGTCGGCGTCGGCGCGGCCACATAGGGGCCTCCCTCAAAAGACAGCTGTTGGACCATCGCCGGAATCAACCTGTCGTAAACCGATCGAAGTTCGATCGGGAAAGTAAATTCGATCGACCCGACCCCGTCCGCCAGATACCAGCGCTTGAAGTAAAAGACGGTGTCATTCGTCAAGCCGGAAAGAACGTACCAGTTTTTCCAATTTTCTTCTTTTTCCGGCGCCACATAAGTGAACGTGTAGCCTACTTTCTCCAGCGCCTCCCGCTCTTGCTCGCGCCCCAGTCTGACATCCTTGACGTCAGGCAGCGGACGACGGGTAATTTTGACCCGGACATGCCTGTCAGCGTCCATAAGGATCAACACGCCGTTCTTGCGCTGCGTTGTGTCCAAGATGAACATCTTGAACGGGAAGGCGAATGTCATACGCAAATCATCGCTGTGATGAACTTTATCCAGGATGATGTTAGAGTCAGCGTCAGCAATTTCTGTATTATTTACTTTATCATTCTTGAACTTACCAAGCGACATCGCACCTTCTGGCGGGAACACGCCCGGAAAAGCGATACACACCACCACAAAGACAATTCCGATTACGAAACTAAAAATACGAGACATCGGAGCTAAACTTGGGATGCGAATTTCTTTTACTTCAATTCCGCCGCCAAAAACGCCTACTATGATCAAGAACAACCCAACAATAAAAGTTATTTGAAGGATCGTCGGCATAATTATTCCTTTTGCTCAACGGCTTTTCTATCCTGCAATAGTGCCGCGATCTTGTTAGTCGCGCAAGCTCGCGTTGTTGCGCGGCGCGCTGGCGCGCCGCAGCCGATCGTTGATCGCTTCGCCCAATCCCCGCTCCGGCACATGCGCCACAGCGACATTGGCGATGTCGCGCGCGTCGAATTCCCGCAAATGCGCAAAAAGATTGGCCGCCGCCTCGACGAGGTCGCCCGACGGGGAAAGATCGAGCACCACAGTTCCGGGTTTGGCGCGCGCGGCGAGCCTGCCGCCGAAATCGAGCGCCGCTTCGCCCGCGTTGAGTTCATGCGCCTCCAGCCGCAGCCGGGCCGCCGGCGCGTAATGGGACGGCGTCATGCCCGGGGCGAGGACCTCCGCCTGCGCCGGCGCCGCAAGCTTTGCGCCCAGAACTTTCTCGATCGCCTCACGCGCGACCGCGCCGGGGCGCAGCAGAACGGGAGAAGCTTCGCAGAAGGAAATGATCGTCGACTCGAGCCCGGCCAGCGTGCGGCCGCCGTCAAGGATCATGTCGACCTTGCCGGCGAGATCTTGCGCGACATGCGCGGCGGTCACCGGGCTCACATGGCCCGACCGGTTGGCGGACGGCGCCGCGATCGGCCGGCCCAGCGCCGCGATCAGCGCTTGCGCGACAGGATGCGCGGGAACCCGGACCGCGACGCTCGGCAGACCGGCGCGGACGAGATCGCAGATCGAGCCGCCCGGCGCGACGGGCGCGACGATCGTCAGCGGCCCCGGCCAGAAGTGTGCGGCCAGACACAGCGCGGACTCAGGCAGCGCCGCCTCGCGGCGCGCGGCGTCGAGATCGGCGACATGGGCGATCAGCGGATTGAAGGACGGCCGGTCCTTGGCGTCGTAGATGCGCGCGACCGCCCAGGCCTGCGTCGCGTCGGCGCCCAGCCCATAGACGGTCTCGGTCGGAAAGGCGACGAGCCCGCCGTCGCGCAGGATCGCCGCGGCCTTGCCGATCGCCGCGGCGTCGGCCGGCGCAATGGTCGTCACGCGTCGCGGCCGCTATAGGGCGGCTTGGGAATCGCCATATGCGCCTCGCGAAGCGCCTTCGACCAGCTGTTCCGCAAGCTGCGAAAATAGACGTCGTCCGAATTGATCCTCGTCGCGACCTCAATCTGCAGCGCGTCGCGTCGCAGCAGCGCGAAGTCGATCGGCATGCCGACCGAAAGATTCGAACGCATGGTCGAGTCCATCGAAATCAGCCCGATCTTCAGCGCGTCATAGATATCAGTGTCGTATGTGACGGCGCGGTCGAGGATAGGCTTGCCGTATTTGTGTTCGCCAATCTGCAGATAATTGGTGTCCGGCGTGCATTCGATGCTGTTGCCCGCAGTGTAGATCATGAAGAGACGGAGCGGACCGCCGGCGATCTGACCGCCGAGCAACATGGACACGTCGAAGCTGACGCCCTGCGCCGCGGGCTCCTCCTCGGCGCGTCCCGTCTGCACGCGCGACAGCCGCACGGCGCGCCCGACGAGCTGCGCGGCGTGCAGCATGTTGGGCGTATTCATGACGCTCTCGACCACGCCGCTTTCAGGATGCTCGATCCCGTCGCTGATCAGGTTCACAACGCCCTGCGTCACCGAAAGATTGCCCGAGGCGGCGAGCATCAGCACGCGCTCGCCCGGCCGCTCGAAGAGATAGAGCTTGCGGAACGTCGAAATGTTGTCGAGCCCGGCGTTGGTGCGCGTATCGGCGATCATCACCAATCCATCGCGCACGAGAATGCCGCAACAATAGGTCATGAGATTTCCGCCGCGGTTCGCCAAACGGCTCAGGACTTACAAGTTTCAGGCCAGGGCACAAGTGCGGCGGAGACACAGGTCAAGAAAAATCAGCCGTCATTTTCGTTCTTGTAAGGAAGCTCGGCCGCATGCTCGACCGCCCATTCGGCCACAGCGGCGCGCTCCCGCGCGAGATAGGCCGAAACAGCCTCGCCGAGGCGCGGATCGGCGAAGTGGTGGGCGGAATGGGTGATCACCGGCCGATAGCCGCGGGCGATCTTGTGCTCGCCCTGCGCGCCGGCCTCGACGCGCCCATATCCATGGCGGATCGCAAATTCGATCGCCTGATAGTAGCAGACCTCGAAGTGGAGAAACGGCAGCGGCTCAAGCGCGCCCCAATTGCGCCCGTAGATGGCGTCGTCGCCGAGAAAATTGATCGCGCCGGCGATATGTTTAGAGCCGCGGCGCGCCATCACCAGCAGGATGCGGTCCGCCATGCGCGCGGCGATTTCGTCGAAAAAAGCCCGAGTCAAATAGGGGCGGCCCCATTTGCGCGCGCCCGTGTCCACATAGAAATCGAAAAACGAGTCCCAGTGCGCCGAACGAATGTCGCTTCCGGTGAGCAAATCGATTGTGACGTCGCCGCCGAGCGCCTCGCGCCGCTCGCGCTTGATCGCCTTGCGTTTGCGCGCCGTTAGCCGCGCCAGGAAATCCTCGAAGTCGACATAGCCGTCGTTGACGAAGTGGAATTGTTCGCCGGCGCGGTGGATGAACCCCGCGCCCGAGAGCGCAACGCGCTCCTCCTCGGTGCAGAAGGTCACATGGATGGAAGATGCGCCGCTCGCCTTGCACAATCCCTGCAGTCCGGCGATCAGCGCCTCGCGCGCGCCTTCCGGCGCGTCGGGCGCGACCAGCAACCGACGCCCCGTCACCGGGGTGAAGGGCGCGGCGACCTGAATCTTTGGATAGTAACGCCCGCCGGCGAGCTCATAGGCCTGCGCCCAGCTTTGATCGAACACATATTCGCCGAGGCTGTGCGTCTTGATATAGGCCGGCGCGCAGGCGACAAGACGCCCGCGCGAATCCTCGACGAGCGCATGGGCCGGGGTCCAGCCGCTGCGCGCCCCGACCGAATTCGATCGTTCGAGCGCGCGCAGGAACGCATGCGACACGAACGGATTATATCGCTCGCCGACCGACTCTGGCAGGCCCGGCGGATTGGCGCAGGCGTCCCAGGCTTCCGCCGCAACTGAGTCGAGCGATTCGGCGTATCGAACCGAAAATTCTTGCGCCATCTGTCCGTGGGGCAGCCGCGATTGAAAGCTTCTGGCATGGGGTCGCGGCGCGCTCTAACATGGCGCGAATAGCGACCTCATCCAAGCGCGACTTTTGAGCAGGCAAAAAGCGAGAACCATGAGAATCAACGGCCGCGACTATCGAACGATTTGGCTCGATTCAGATGGACGGCGAGTCCATGTCATCGATCAGACAGGTCTGCCGCATCGCTTCGAGACGAAAGCGCTCGCGAGTTGCAAAGACGCCGCTGCGGCGATCAGCGATATGACCGTGCGCGGCGCGCCGCTGATCGGCGTGACGGGGGCCTATGGCATGGCGCTCGCCGCATGGCGCGATTCAAGCGACGCGGCCATTGAGACAGCCTATGCGACGCTGCTCGCCACGCGCCCGACGGCCGTCAATCTACGCTGGGCGCTTGATCGGCTGCGCGCGGCGCTGCTCGCGGCGCCGCCATCGGCGCGCGCCGACCTCGCCTATGCCGAAGCTGGCAAAATCGCTGAAGAAGACGTGGCCGCCTGCCAAGCCATCGGCAGCGCCGGCGCCGAACTCATTGACAAGGCGCGCCGGGGCGATGGCCCGATCAACATCCTCACCCATTGCAACGCGGGCTGGCTTGCCACGGTTGATTGGGGCACGGCGCTGGCGCCGATCTACACGGCCGCGCGGCGCGGCGCGCCTCTTCATGTGTGGGTCGACGAGACCCGCCCGCGCAACCAAGGCGCGAGCCTCACGGCCTTCGAACTGCTCGGCGAAGAGATCCCGCATACGGTCATCGCCGATAACGCCGGCGGCCATCTCATGCAGCACGGGCTTGTCGATCTCGTCATTGTCGGCAGCGACCGGACGACGCGCGCAGGCGACGTGTGCAACAAGATCGGCACCTATCTCAAGGCGCTCGCCGCGCATGACAATGACGTGCCGTTCTATGTGGCGCTGCCGTCGTCGACCGTCGACTGGCGGATCGCCGATGGCATACGCGCCATTCCGATCGAAGAGCGCAGCGCGCGTGAAGTGACGCATATCAGCGGACGCAACGCCGACGGCGCGCCGATTGAGATTCAGCTCACGCCCGATGGGTCTCCGGCGCGCAATTTCGGCTTTGACGTGACGCCGTCGCGGTTCGTTACCGGGCTCATTACCGAGCGCGGAGTCTGCGCCGCGACGGAGGAAGGCTTGAGGGGATTGTTCCCGGACCTTGCTGGCTAGCTGCATTCCCAGCGCCGCCGGGGTTTTGTCATTCCCGACGCGCGCAGCGCGATCGGGAATCCAGAGTTAAGCGAATACGATGGATTGAGCTGGATTCCCGGTCAGGCCTTCCGGCTGCCGGGAATGCCAAACGAGACTATTTTGTCGTCTCGCGCGTGCCGTAAGTCTTGAAGCGCTCGACCGTGCGCATGATCTCATCGTCGGAAAGCACGACCTGTTCGCCGGCGAGCGCGCCGAGGTAGAAAACTTGTGCAAGCGCTTCGAGCTCGACGGCGCGCCACAAGGTTCTGCGCATATTCGCGCCGGTGACGATCGCGCCATGATTGGCGAGCAGCACGCCGTCGCGATCGGCGAGACCCGCGACGACGAGCCGCGACAATTCAGCCGTGCCGTAAGGTGCATAACCGACGCAACGCACAGTCGGGCCGCCGAAGGCTGCGATCATGTAATGCACAGCCGGAATGTCGCGCCGCAAGGTCGCGATCGTCGTCGCATAGGGCGAATGCATATGGGCGACGGCGTTCACGTCCGGCCGGGCGCGATAGATGTCGAGATGGAAGCGCCATTCGCTCGACGGCGGCAGCGGACCCTCAAAGACGCCCTCGCCGTCCAGCAGCATGCGCGCGATCAATTCGGGCGAGAGTTCGCGGCCTGGAACGCCGCTTGGCGTGACCAGCGCGGCGTCGCCGACCCGCAACGACAGATTGCCGGCCGAGCCGTGATTGAGCCCCAGCCGCTCCATCTCCTGCGCAGCGTCGACAATCGCCGTGCGCGCGTCGCGTTCGTTCATGCGAAAAGCCTTACAGGCGAGGCGCCCGCTAAGACAAGCGCGGAGGCCCAGTCGTAATATTGCGCGCGTTCAGGTTGCGGTATAGGAGAAGCGTCCCCGTCTCGGGGCCGGTAGCTCAATGGTTAGAGCCGGCCGCTCATAACGGTCTGGTTGCAGGTTCGAGTCCTGCCCGGCCCACCAATAAAACCAATGTCATACTGACTTTTTCGTAAATCGTTCAAAACTTTTCTCTTCAATTCGCCCACCAAAACCCTTTGCCACTCGAAAATTTATTACACCCAATCCAAGAATTTTAGAGCGGGTCATACCCTCAAGGCGGCAGAAACGATGTCAATGAAACTGCGGTCGAGTCCTTCTCTCGACCGCAATCTCTTCGAACTTCTCGTATCGTTCGACGTTGCGAAATTCTACTGAATAACCGTCCCGCGCGCATAGCCGCCGGGAACGCTGCAGGAACAGCCAGTTCCAAGCCATCCCGGCTCATAGAGCAAGCATGTCTTGACAGAGGTCGCGCAATAATTTCCGTCAGCCGCCACGGTTCCCCCGCTCACAACAGGCGCGGAATAACCGTAAAACGTAGGCGCAGAATAGCCATAACGCCAACCACGATGATGGTGACGGCAATAAGGTCGCCAACCGACCTGGTCCGTGGGCGAGGTCACGCCCAGGCTAGCCTTGTCGACGACCGTCATCACACCGGCGCTGGCCGGAAGAGCCACGATGGCGATTGCTGCGCAAATCGCACTGGCCGCGGCGGTTCTTGCGAAAAGCGACATCTTTACCTCCTACAACTCGCGAGGGAAAAACCGTGAAGCTTTGCGGTGGAAATTTCTTCTTCTCGCCAGGACTCATCACTCAACTAGTCCAGCTTGCCGAGCCATCCAGATCTGGACTAGGCGTTTTTCGTAGCTTGCAGCGAAATTCCCCTGTTAGCAGGGAATTCTCCTGTAGAAACCGGCTCGACGAACCTGCCTCCTCCACCAGCATTTTTCGAAAGTCGCGCAACGCGTACTGACCCTGCGCCGCTTTCGCGCAACCGCAAACAATCTCGCCAGATTCTGGCAAGCTTAAAAAGTTCGGAGACAGGCTGTTAGCAAGATTTTTTCGATTAGCCGCAGTCGAGGATTTAGCGCACGATAATCGATTTGACTCGCAAGGAAATAACAGCGACGCTCATTATTGCCGCTCGCATCGAGTGACGTCCCGAGGCAACTGAAGGAGACGCCGCTCAAGCCGCTCTCCTTCGACTCTAAAACGGAGGAAAGCTATGCTGCGCAAGATATCCTTAGTCTTCGCATTGCTCGGCGCGGTCGCGCTGCCATCGGCCGCGCTCGCCCAACATGGCGGCGGAGGCGGCGGCCACGGAGGCGGAGGCCACGGCGGCG
>NZ_JAKFWS010000036.1 GCF_021731785.1 Methylocystis sp. | reverse complement strand
GCGACCGTTTGAGGCCGCCATTGATCGCGAAAAGGCGGCTTTGGCGTCGGCGCAACTACGGCTCGATAGGAGCGCAACCGCGCTTTCACGCGCGAAAAAAGATTTCGAGCGAAAGCAGGATATGAATGCACGCGGCGCCATCTCTCGCGCGGCGCTCGACAGGTCACGGGCGAATTTCGAGCGCGAGAAGGCGCAGGCAATCGCCTACGAAGCCGACGTCGCCCGGAGCCAAGAAGCGCTCGCGGCGGCGAAGAAGGACCTCGCCCTTACCGATATCGTATCGACGATCGATGGAACGGTGATTTCGCGCAATGTCGAAGTGAACCAGCATGTTCAGGTTGATCAAGAGCCGCCGCTGTTCGTCATCACGCCGGATCCGGGCGCCGCGCGCGAATAAGATTGACACGAGCTCATTCTAGGATTGTGGCGCGGATGTTAGAAGAGACTAGCGACGATCAAGGGGGTAAGGCGCGATGAAAGAGCAGATGACCTCTATGGATGCGGATGAGGCGGATTCGTTCAAGCGGAAAACGGAACGCCTGCGCAGCAAGCTGCCCTATCTCGGCGTGCTCGTTCTGGCGATCCTGGGTGTGGCCTACACCAGCATCACCGGCAGCCCGTTATATGGATACTGGGAGTTCCTGGCGTTGGCGGTTGGAGCCGCGTGCATCTTCATCGGTTGGCGCCAAACCGAAGACAAGCGCGCGCGCAAGCAGATTGTCGTGACGCAAGCTCTGCATTGGGCGGCGTTTCTGGTTGCGATGAACATCATCCTGTGGCCGTCGGTGAACACTTTCTTGAATGGCCCGGCGACGGGGCTCGCGCTCATGTTGCTTCTCGCGCTGGGCACTTTCGTCGCCGGCGTTCATGTCTCGGCCGACATAGCCATTCTTGGCGTTGCTTTGGCCCTGACGGTGCCGGCGATCGCCTGGCTCAAGAAATCGGCGCTGCTGCTCGCTCTTATTGGTCTCGTAGTTGGCGGATTGGCAGTCCTTTTCCGGCCCCAGTCGAAGAATGACGACCTGACGTAAAACAGCGCGGCGGCGGGGAGATTGTGTGCGGCTGGCGCTAGCCGACGAAAACAGAGGCGCGTCGCATTCAACTGATGTCATCAAGCGCTCATCCGATAGAGCGTCCATCGAATAAACAAGAAGGCGAAGCGACGCGTTGGGCGACCATTCTCAGCATTCGCAGCAAAATGGCGTCGGCGTGGACGCTGCACTCGCCAATTAAGGAGCGAACATGTCCGATCTCGTTGTCATCGTTTACCCTACCGAAGCCAAGGCCGAGGAAATGCGTCAGAAGGTGCTGCAGCTTCAGAAGGAATATTTGATCGAGCTCGGCGACGCCGCCATTGCGGTCAAGCAAGCCGACGGCAACGTCAAGCTGAATCAGCTTTTCAACACGACGGCGGCCGGCGCCGTTTCAGGGAGTTTTTGGGGCCTATTGATCGGCGTGATTATCCTCAACCCGCTTCTCGGCGTCGCGCTCGGCGCCGCCTCTGGAGCCGTCAGCGGCGCTCTCACCGATTACGGCATCAACAACGACTTCATGAAGCAGCTTTCCGAGTCGTTGCAGCCAGGCAATGCGGCGCTGTTTCTCCTGATCAAGAAGGTCACTGGCGACAAAGTGTTGGAAGCCGTGAAGGGCACAGGCGGAACGGTGCTCAAGACGTCGCTCGACGACAGCAAGGAAAAGGCGCTGCGCGAAGCGCTTGCCGGTAGTTGAAGGCGTTTGCTCCTCCGATGGCGACCCGTCGTGGGACTGATTCCGTAACGAAGTTCGACGGGCCGACCAAGTCCTGCGGGCGCGCAAGTCAAGCACAAAGTCCAATATGCTTTCCGACCGATATAGTCCGAATCTCCGCCGTCATACTTCGGGTCTATACGCGAAGCGGCGCGTCAGCCGCTTTTCCCGCCGCGCGCAGGCGCTTATGATCGCCGTCGCCAGCAGTCCGGGTGCGACATGAAGATTAATTTCCTGAGTAAGAGCATCGACCAGAGCGACTTCGCCTCCCGGACAGCCACGGTGGCGACGATCGCGGCGGCGACTGCGGCCGTCGCATTCGTTTTATGGAGGCTGACAGACCTTCTTCCCACAGTTTTCGCCACGATTCTCATTGCGCTCGCTTGGCGCGGCGTGGCCGAGCGCGTCGCCGCACGTCTTGGCCTGTCGCAGGGCCTGTCGCTTGTGGTGGTCGCGCTCGCCTCGCTCGTTTCGGTCGTTCTGGCATTGATGCTGTTCGGCGGCCAACTCGTGCGCCAATATGACGAGGTTGCGCTCGACGTTCCCGCTGCGATCGCCCTGCTGGAGCGCATCGTGGAAGAGCACCCTTGGGGCCGTTTCGTCGAAAAATTTTTGGTTCATGTCGACTTTTCCAAAATGACGACGCCAGTCGCCCAGCAGTTCGGCGCGATCCTCGGTTCGGTCGGCAATGGCCTTGCCTATGGGATTTTCGCCATCCTCGGCGCCGCTTATCTCGCCGCAGATCCCTATAGATATGAGGCGGGCCTGCTTGCCCTGACGCCTGCGTCGAGACGGCCTGACATGACGCTGTTTCTCGAGCGTTCCGCCGCCGCCTTGCGGCAGTGGCTCTATATCCAGCTTTATGTCGTCGCCATGAACGCGATTTTCGCTGGCGCGGCGCTTTGGGCCTTCGGAGTTCCGGCGCCGCTGGCGCTCGCGACGATCAGCGGCGCTCTGGCGTTCGTTCCTTACTTCGGTTCGATTATCGCAATGATCATCGGCGTGCTCGTCGCATTGCCGCATGGGCTGGACACCGCCGCTCTGGCGGCGCTTGCGATCGGCGCCGCGAGTTTCATCGAGGGCTATTTGATCACGCCCTATCTGCAGAGTCGCTCACTGATGGTGCCGCCGGTGGTGCTTTTGTTCTGCATGCTTGCCTTCGGTTTGCTGTTCGGCACAATGGGCGTGGTGCTGGCGGTTCCGGCGACCGTCGTTCTGTCCATCGCCTATGGCATCTTAGCCGATACCAAGCAGTCGCAATCGTCGACTTCCCTATAGAAAAGGCTCAGATCCCCTGTCCCGAAGAGTCGAGTCGCGGGGATGAAGCAACGTCTCCCATCGAGAGGTTGTTGAGGCAGCGCCTTATGTTGCTCACAGCCGCGGCTCTCCACATTTTTTCCGTCTCCGGTCGACGAAATAGCTTGTCCGCGTGAGCGAGCAGATTTCTGAGAAAGGCGGCCTGGCCAGAATTGAAGACATCCTCGGGAATCCAACTGAATTCAAAGCGGATGTCTTCAAAGTTTGAAGCGAACTGCTTCCACGGCAGCGCGAGTGGACTGAGGTCGAGATCGACGAACAAATCCAGATCTCGCGAGAAGCCCGCATAACGCTCTCGGCTGGGCTTGGCGTCGAGGTGATTGGTCGTCGCCATAATCAGCTCCTGAACCGCCTCGGCGTCTGCCGAATTCATACGCGCATAACGTAAAAACATTTCAGCGCTATCCCGAACATTAAGGAAATCCGCTCGGCGGTTTTGGCCCGCGTCGCGCGTCCGATAAACCACGTCGTGCCAGAAAATGGCGGTCATAATCAGCTCTGGCCGCGCTGATAGCACAGTCAGTTTTTCGAAGGCTTGCAGAAGGTCGCTGATGTGGCGCCAACTATGGTAAGCGCGCGCGAGATTGCCGTAGGCGGCGTCAAGCGCCTCCCAGGCTCCAGCCTGGTGGCTCGCCTCTAGGGCGGCCCAATAGCGACTTTTGATCGTAGAGGCGATCATCGGCAGAAAAAGCAATCCCACTATTGAGGACGTTAACTCATTATCGCGTAGCCGGATGCCGATGGCGACGGATTTTTCAGCGCCGCGAGGACATTCTCCGAGGAATTGTGCATTCTGCTGGCGATGCAAGCGGCGTCTGATCTGCTGAGCGAGCGTTCGATGATTGCGCTTTGCGCATCGGAATCTATGCGATCCAGTCTGCTTCAGACATGCGTCTATCGGGTCTTCAGCGGCTCGGCGCATTGACCACCGGACGACGGCAGCATTGTATTATACTCTTGGACGTGTAGTATCGAACGCCTTGAGCGATAAGGCTTAATTAGAGTGGAGAACGCCGCAATGCGCCGCGACCTTAAAACTCATCTGTTTGCTATTACTTGCGCCTCGGTTTTGTTCGCCTCAACCCCTTCGGGCTCAGCGGTTTTGTCGCCCACTGCAGATCTCAACGTTGATAGGGCGTCTGACTTCAGCTTGGTGCAAAAGGCGACGCTCCACGCTCCGTCCGGAAGCAAATGTATCAAATGGACTCGGACATGGAATACACGCCATGGCGTTGCGCGACGCCGATGTGTCCAATGGCGGTAAAGGCCGGTTCGGACGAGATCGAAGGGCGCGATCGGGCCAACGCAGAACGAAGCATTTTCTGACAGTGGCATGTTGCGCCGCATCCCGCAGAAGCGCCCGCGCGGGATGCGCGTTGGTAGTGTCGTGTCGGCCTTGCTCGCTCACCTGGCGCTCGCGTCGAGTGGCCTTCGAGGCCGACGCTTTCGCAGGTGATCTTCCTGGAAAGAGCCGATGATCGGCCCATACGCGACTCACGCGCGATGAGCCTGTTGGTTGATTTCGTGAAAGACGATGGCGGCCGAAGCCGCCCGCGTTCGATCTGATTGTGGTTCACAGCTCGCGGCGGAAATTGAAAGGGCCGGGCCAACGCTCACCCGGCAGACGCGCAAGCGTATGCGCGACGGCTGCTACCGCCGCGACCATCTGCGCGCACTCGCCCAACGGGTCGAGGTCGACGAGCGGGAAGTCCGCATCATCGGCTGCAACAGCGCGCTCCTGCGCACGCTTGTCAGCGTCTCACGCGGGAATCGCCGAGAATTGGCGTTCCCAGTTTTGTTCCGGAGTGGCGCGCCCGAAAGGATTCGAACCTCTGACCCCCAGATTCGTAGTCTGGTGCTCTATCCAGCTGAGCTACGGGCGCCCGTTCCGCCAAAGCCCTGTACGCTAAACAGGCTGGCGACGCGCCCGCTCGTTTACCGGCTGGCGACGCGGATGGCAATAGCGCATTTACTTTGGACGCTGAGCGGCCTTGTGTCGCCCGCGCAAGTATTTAGATAAAGGACGCTAAGTGGGATTTCTAATGCAAACGTTCCTGTCGAATGGCGTCGAGATAGCCTATGTGGATTTCGAGCCCTTAACCGAAGATCGCGGCGAGCCGATCGTTCTCGTGCATGGCTTCGCCTCGACCCATGCGGTGAACTGGCTGTTCACGCAGTGGGTCAAGACGCTGACCGAGGACGGTCGCCGCGTCATCACGCTTGACAATCGCGGCCACGGCCAATCCGCCAAGCTCTACGATCCGGCGCTTTACAGTCTCGACCTGATGGCTGCGGATATCGCGCATCTGCTCGATCATCTGTCGATCCCGCGCGCAGACGTCATGGGCTATTCGCTCGGCGGACGCATCGCCACGGTGCTGGCGCTGACTGCGCCCGAGCGCGTGCGCTCCCTGATCCTCGGCGGCATCGGCGAAAATCTCATCGAGAACTCCGGCCTGCCGCGCGGCCTCGCCGAGGCCATGGAGATCGAGCGCATCGAGGACATCGACGATTCGACGCTCAAGATTTTTCGCGGCTTCGCCGAATCCACCCGCAGCGATCTCGCCGCGCTCGCCGCCTGCGCGCGGGGCCCGCGCAAGGCCCTTGCCCCCGAGATGCTCGCCCATATCGCCGCGCCGGTATTGATCTGCGTCGGCACCCGCGACGACGTCGCCGGCGATCCGCATCCGCTGGCGGAACTCTTCCCCAACGTCCGAATCGTCGATATTCCAGGGCGCGACCACAACCGTGCGGTCGGCGACCGCATCTATAAGCAGGCGGCGCTGGAATTTCTCGATACGCGGCCTTGACCGCCCAAGCGGCGCCCGCGTGCCTTTGGCGAAGCGGTCCGCTATATAAATACCCGAACAAGGAGGGGCGAATGGGCGCCGAAACGCGCGAACAGGGCGCGAAAATCATCGACTTCGCCCAGAGCGATCCGCTCTTTGCGCGGCTGCGCACTGAAGCGGAAGAGGTCCTGCGGCGCGAGCCTGAACTCGGCGGATTCCTGCATCCGGCGATCCTCTCGCAGAGCGGCGTCGCCGGCGTCGTCGCGCATCGCGTGGCGCAGCGCCTCGACCGGCCGGAAGCGCCCTATATCGCGATCCGACAGGCTTTCGAGGAATGCGTCGCCCGCGAGCCCGGAATGGTCGAAGCGTTCCGCGCCGACCTTCTCGCCGTGCTGGAGCGCGACCCCGCCTGCACGCGACTGATCGAGCCGGCGCTTTATTTCAAGGGTTTCCATGCGCTGCAGACCTACCGGCTGGCGCATTGGCTATGGAAGAACGGCCGCAGCGACTTCGCCCTCATTTTGCAAAGCCTGTCGTCGCAGACCTTCCAGGTCGACATCCATCCCGCCGCCGTGATCGGCAAGAGCGTGTTCATCGATCACGCCACCGGCGTCGTCATCGGCGCGACCAGCATCGTCGAAGACGAGGTGTCGATGCTGCATGGCGTCACGCTCGGCGGCACCGGCAAGGCGCGCGGCGATCGCCATCCCAAGGTCAGGCGCGGCGTATTGATCGGCGCCGGCGCGAAGATACTGGGCAATATCGAAATTGGTTGCTGCTCCATGATCGCCGCGGGCTCGGTCGTGCTCGACCCGGTGCCTGCGAATAAGACCGTCGCCGGCGTGCCGGCCCGCATCGTTGGCGACGCCCGCTGCGCCGAGCCGGCGCTTGCCATGGATCAGATGCTGGCTTATCTCGACGCCGGCATGTGAAGGCGGGATTGACCTTGATCAAGATTCTTTTTGGCGCCGCGTTGCTGATCCTCGCGGCCTTGCACCCATGCGCGGCGCTGGCCGCCGGCTGGCACTATTACGACCCGGAATGTCCGATCGATCTTGGCGGCAAGTCGATGAAGTTCGTCGCCATGCAGCCCAAGAAAAACGTCGACCGCGAATGCGTCGCGCTGCCCGACGTGGGGCCGAGCGTCATCGTGCTCGACGCCGAAGACAATGATTTACGCGATATGAATTGGGATATCCGCATCCTGCGCGGCAAGGGGCCGAATGGCGACGCCGACCCCGAAGCCGACGTCGTCGGCCGCCTGCCGGTGCAGAAATTTCGCAACGGCATGGTGAATTTCGACCAGAATTTTAAAGAGCCCGGCGCTTACGTGCTCTATGCGAAGCTCACCAGCGACGACGGCGCGAAGCGTTTTGAGGGCCGCCACCCGTTTTCGGTCGGCCTCGTCACCGACGAAGAAATTTATCTCTATATCGCCTTTGGGGTTTTCGTCGTCATTGCCGGCGGCGTCGCCTTCACGCTGTGGCGCCAGGGCAAGCTCGGATTCAAGATTCCGGATTTTTCGAAGACGGATTGAGGCGCGCCCCAGCATCCCGCAAGCATATGCAATAAAGCGGCGCTGAGCGAGCCGATCGAGACCGCGCAGGAGACCTACCAGGAATGATTTTTGTCGCTTTAAAGCTAGCCAACAAGTAGGGTAGCGCAAATCGTCACTCGTGACAGTTGCGGGCTTAAGCATCCGGCAGACTGGGCGAAAACTGAGCCATGCTAAAAAGTTATTACTTATACCAACCTGCGCTGATCAGAACCGATGCGCCCAGTCGCGCAAACCGATGGACATGATGCGCCAGGGTTGTTCGATGAGTTTGTTCCAGGCGTCGCAGCAATGGTCGACGATGTCGTCGTATGATTTGAACACGCGATTGGAGAGCCAGTTGTCGCGCATGAACTGCCAGAGGTTCTCGACCGGGTTGAGTTC
>NZ_JAKFWS010000161.1 GCF_021731785.1 Methylocystis sp. | reverse complement strand
TGGCTGTCCGACATCGGGCTCGAAAAATCCGACGCCTCGGAACGCGCGCAGCGCCCGATTTCGGATCCGAGCGCCCCGGGATCCGGGCGTCTCGAATCATGTCCGATAAGCCCACATTATCGGACATTGGAGCGAGACGACAAGCGCGGCGGATTTGATGCGAATGAAGGTGACAAAGCGCCGCTTTCGATTACGATTCTCAGATGCTGGAAATCGATTCGGCCGCCGTTTTTGACGCGCAATCATCGTCGACTGGGGCGCGCAAACGCCGCGCGCGGACCCGCAGCGATGCGGCTCAAAACCCCCGCAATATCCCGGAAATACAGCCGCTGCCGCGTTGGGTGAAAGGCGGCGCCGGCGCGCAAGACCGCGCGCTTGACGACGGGCCCAACGCAGCGTTTTCTGCGGGCGCCAGCCTGGCGCTGGTCGACCAGATTTTGCGGCGCGGATCTGACGTCGCTGAACCCGTTTTCGTCGGCGCGCTGCGCCAGCGTTTCGCTTTGCGCGCCGCCGCCTGCGCCGCGATAGCGCGCTTGCGCGAAGATGAGCCCGCGTTACGCGACGCCGAGCATCTCGCCGGCTTTGACGCCGCGCCGACGCCCGGCGGGCGCCTGCATCGCCTCTGGCGTCTTTTCGCGCCGCGCCCAGGACAGCTTAATGCGCGGCTCGACGCGCAATATCTTCGCGCCGCCGCCGACTGTCTCGACCTGCCGCCGGACATCGATTGCACAGCTCTTGCCGCGCTCGTGCAGGAGGCTTCAACGTACGAAAATCCGCTTGCGTCGGCGGCGCGCGCGAGCGCCATGGCGCAGCACGTCCTGGATCAGGCGCCGCCGATCGACGCCGAAATTTTTGCGTTGTGGCTAACCGATGTCGTGCTGGCGCAGCGCCTCGGTTGGGGCGCGCCGTTGCCGCTGTTGGCGACGACGATTACGCATCCGTCAATGCGCGTCGCAAACGGTCGCCGACCGCGGCCGAGCGATCCCGATTGGTGTTTGAGCGTCGCGCGCGCAGCGGCGCGCGCTACTCAAGACGCCTTTACGCTGGCCGGCGAGCTGTCGCGGCGTTCCGACAGGCTGCTGAGCGTCGCGCCAAATCTGCGCGCCAAGAGAGCTGCGCGCGTTGTCGACCTGCTGCTCGCCGATGATTGCGTTTCGGCGGCGCGCGCGGCGAAGGCCGCGGGTCTTTCAGATCGCGCGTCGCGCCGGTCGTTCGATCGACTCGTCGCGCTTGGCGCCGTACGGGAACTCTCCGGCCGTCCGAATTTTCGACTCTACGGACTGTGACATGCAGAGGACGCCGACATGCGGTCGTCGTACGGCGCGGCGCGATCAGGAGCCGCTTTTAGAGGCCGATCTGTTTGAGTTGCCGCCGCCCATGCGCTGGCGCGAATGGATGGGACGCGTCGAAGCGGCGATCTTCGCCTCGCCATCGCCCCTGCCACGCGAGGCGCTAGCCAAACTGGTCGGGCGCGATTGCAATTTTGATGAACTGATTTCTGATATTCGCGATGACTTGCGCGCGAGGCCCTATGAACTCGTTCATGTCGCTGGCGGCTATCAACTGCGCACCAAACCGCGCTATGCCGACGCTATTCACGTGCTCAACAACGGCGCGCGAGACGCCGGACCGCCGCAGTTGACGCCGACCGAACTTCTCACCGTGACGGCGATCGCTTATCTGCAGCCGGCAACGCGCGCCGAACTGTCGCAGCTCGCCGGGAAAGAAATCAGCCGCGACGTCATCGGTCGGTTGAAAGCTCTCGACCTCATTGCCGCAGGACCGCGCGCGCCCACAGCCGGCGCGCCCTTTGCGTATGTGACGACGAAGAAGTTTCTGGAAGTGTTTGGACTCGCAAGTTTGCGCGATCTGCCCGACATCGAAAAGCTCGAAGACGCCGGATTGTTGACACGGCCGGCGACCGAATCCGATCTTGACGACATCTTGGGGTTCGGCACCGACGACGCCGAACCGGTTGACGAGATCGATGAGGATTAAAAAGGCCGCATCACTCGAACGAGGGATTCGCGCAGAATCTTCCCAAATCCTGCGCCAAGGTCGACCCCATAAGCCTATCGACGTTCATTTTCTCTTTTCATAAAAGTTGCACGCTCTTCCATCATCTCTTCGAGTTGTCGGTAGCTGAAGCTGATCGGATACGCCACATACCAACCGACGCCCCACAAGATCACGTCGCGCTCAAAATGGCTGCTGTCACGTTGCACGCAATTGCAGCACAGACGACGGTCGTCTTTTTGCCGCGTGCGCTGAGCGCGCGATAGCGGGTTGTAAGGCGAGTCTGCGCTTTCCACGCGATCTCCCTTACGCGCGGCGACGCAGCTTCGATTTTGTAGAGCTTCACTTTTCCGATCCGAGGCGGATGGCGGTAGGTCCAGGCGCTTTCGATCAGCAGATGCCGCACACGACCATTGCCGGCCTTGGTGATGCCGCCGCGCCGGACCGTGTCGCCCGTCGAGCGTTCACTCGGCGTCAGACCGAGATAGCCCATGAGCTGACGCGGATTATCGAAGCGGCTTAGATCGCCAAGCTCCGTGGCGCAAGTGACGGCAACGATCAGATCGATGCCGCGCAGCGTCTGGAGCGCCTGGACCACAGGCGCCAGCGACCATTCAGATATGAACTCTTTGATCGCCGCCTCGAGCCGCTCCACGCGCTCCTTGGAAATTCTCACGGCTTCGACCATCTCCTGCAGCGCGATCTGATGGGCCGGATGATCAAATTTTTGTTCTTGCAACCAGCGAAGATGACGAGCGCCCCAAGGGATTTTGCGCGGAAAGATCCGACCGTGCCGGAGCATGAATGCGCTCACCTGTTGACGATGCACACACACCGTTTCGACAGCGGCCGCTCTCGCGCGCACAAGATCGCGCATCGCTTCACGGCTTTGGTCCGGAACCCACGCGGCCGTCAGCTCACCGGCCCGAAGCAGCTTGGCGAGCGCAACCGCGTCGCGACGGTTGGTCTTGACCCGATCGCCTGGCTTTCGCGGAATGAGAGAGGGTGCCACCACGGAACAAGGGAACCCCATTGAAACGATGAGCCGGTGCAGGCCATAGCCGGTCGGCCCCGCTTCATAGCAAAAATGCGCCTGCGCGTGCTTGGCCGTAATGCGCTTGATCAAGCGACGCATGCTGTCGACCGACGAATCTACTTCGCCGACATAACGCACTTCGCCGTTGCGCCCGCCGGAAGCGACGGCAATCGCGTTACGCGCCTTCGAAACGTCGATCCCAACGAAAACTTCTGTAGGCTGCTCCATGGCTCGCCCTCCTGCGCTGATGATCGGCTCGGACTACCGAGCAACCCTCGCTCGCATAGCGTAGGGCGAGCCACCTCAGTCGCAGTAGCGGACATACGGTCTTAACAAAAGAGCGCGGACATGGCGAAGGGAACGCTCGGATTTTTTTATCTCGACGAACGCCTGGCGGAGCTGTCGGCCAAGGGCGACGATCTGGAGCGCGTGAAAGCTCTGGTCGATTTCGAGATGTTCCGGGGGCGGCGCTGGAGGCGGCCGTGCCGCGCGCTGATCGCTGCAAGGGCGGGCGTCTGCCATTTGATCATGTGTTCATGTTTAAGGTTGATCTTTCAAGCGATGCATTCGCTGTCGGACGAGCGCTGCGAATATCTGATCAAGGACCGCTTGACGATGGCAATAATTCGCCTAGGTTTCAAACTTGACGCAAAAGCGTCGGGGTCGGATGAGTTCTGCGACATGACGTTGGGCGCGGTTTGCAGGAAATCGGAAGGTGCCGGACTGCGCAAATATAATTCCTTCGGAAACAGCCATCGCGGGTCGGAGCCCTTTGTCCACTTCATTTCATGATCCTGTTGAAGGAGCTTTCCCATGACACTCACCGTCGATAAGGCCAAGAAATTCTTCGGCTCGCTCTATGATCGCTCGCACGCGCCCGATCTTGGGCATTTCGAGGCTGCAGCCTTGCGGTTAGTTGCGACCGTCGGCAGCGATGAAGCGGTTCCGACAAAGGACGTAGCGGCGGGGGATAAGGCACTTGCTGTTTTAATGCTCAATCACGTCATGTCGACACCCAAAATCGATCCGAGTAAGAAGGCTGCTCTCACTGCAGCGGCTTTGCTCAACATCAAGGCGGAGGTTGTTGGTCGCTTTGTCGATCTCTTCCCCAACATGACCATTGAGGAACTTACTAAAGCTGCTGGAGAAGCTGGTTATCACGTCGACATTCTGGCACCCAAGGATGCCGCAAACGTTCCACGTTCGGTTATTGGACGGTAGGCGACAGCAGGACAAGCGCGCTGCAGTCATCATATTTTGCTGCTTGTAGGTCTGGAGCTTTGTTAGCCGATGATGCGGCGCGCAGTCCCGTTGAGCTACGGGGCAGCGGGAAACAACAGTGTATGTATATATGTATAATTGCCTCGAATGAACCGTCGGAAGAAGCTTGTGAGAACCGACATCATCGCGTCGCCAGCGAGCTTTTCCCAAAAGTTGCTGTGTCGAAACCCGGTCTCACCGCATCTTCTGATGATAAAAGGTCGCGAAATCGCACGATGACAAATCGAAGTGAAAACCGCGCCACCGCATTCATCGTTCTGAGGTGCTAAAAAATGGAGATTCAAGGAATTGAAGGGCTCTGCTGGGAGCCGACGACTTCCATCGAGAACGGGGTCGACTCGACCGTGGTCCCTTTCCCGACCACGGACCTTGTCCATCTGGTGTATCACGGTGAGGAGCCGTTTTCCCATGGTCGCTACGGTTTGCATCGCGGCCTCGAAGATCATCTGACATTCCTCGGCCCCTCTACCACTCAGGCGCAGGGGTTCTTCGTCGATTGTCGCCGCGACTCTCCGACACTCCATCGTCGAATAACTTTGGACTTCACTCCGAGCTCGCGGCGCACCTTGAAAATCCCATGCGGGGTTGCGCACGGCTTCAAGTGTCTTGAGGGGGTTTACACCCTCAATGCATTTAGAGCTTATCTGCCTCCCCCGGAGCATCTTCTCACGGAGCGCAATCCGTGGGCAACAGGTGCTGATATTTATAACTTCTCTTACGATACTCCGAATGCCGATCTCCCGATCGTAGACCCCAATCCATACCCTGCTTCCCCAGTGTTTTACGAAGTCCTGAGTGAGATGCAGAAGGCCACCCTCGGAACTATCGAATACGAGTATCCACATACTGAAGAAGTCGTCGACCCCGATGGCAATGTCGCGACACTGATGATTAAAAAGCGGCTATCGGTGGGACAGCAATTGCTAGATTGGGAACCAATCGAAGGAATCGACGGTGTCGGCTGGCGCAAGCATCTATTGGTATGGGCCGGCCCAGCCGCCGGCTACGCGGCGTTCACCGATGTCGCACCCATCCAGGTAATCGATCACGGCGAAAATTCCTACTCGACAGACGCCTATGGCATCCACCTTGAGTGGGAGGACCGACTCACGTTCGTTGGGCCATCCGATCGGACTGTCCGAATCAAATTGCTCGACTGCAGGAGTCAATCGTCAACACAAGGCCAGGAACTTTGTTATGAGTTCAAACCGTCGCCTTTGAGAATGCTTGTAATCCCTCCCGGCGTTGCGCACGCGTTTGAATCTTTGGAACGCGTGTTTACTATCAACCGCCCCTGTCGCCGTGCAGGTGATCCAGAATCGTTCGAACCCGGGAATGATGTAATAGATTGGCCTCTTGGCAAACGCCCCGGACCATTGTTCGATATTGAAACGCGTGAGTTTCCGTTTTCATACTATCAACAGTTGGTGCAACTCCAGAAGGATTACCTTGCTCTCAGGAAAGACAATCTTTCGACGCCGGCCGTTCTACTCGTTGATGACGGAAGCGGTCGTCAAGTGCGAGTGGCAATAAGGCAAAACGTTAGAGACGCCTCTTGAGATGACCCCATGACGCGTTCAAGAAGTAGCTTTCCGACGGGGGCCGATTACCGTCGCGTATTGCTCGCCGATGTAAACGATCTGCTCGATGAAGATGGTCGTCCGATTGGCGAGATTCGCGCAAGTGAGGCTGTTCGCCGCACCGTTAGAAGTGCGTACGTGCTGTGTCCTTATGCCGGGAGCAGGAGTCGCACCCCCCGTCTAATGAATTCGAGTGCCCTCGACCAAGTGACCTCGAATTGGCCAACCGTTCTGGGCCTGTTGAATTACGTGAGAACCGGCTGCATTACTGAATCGTCGCGCCCCCCTCCCCTTATTGATCTCGCGCGCACGGCGGCAGCAGCTCTTACGGTTCCCGCCTACCTTATATACAGCGAGCCATGCAGGCTGCGATCCCGCTCCATCCCAGCCGCTGTCGCTGCTGCGCACAAAATGTGCGCTGGGCTCTTCGGCCTCTGCAAGAATCGACTCCTCTTTCAGATCGCTCAAGGGAGCAGATACGAAGAAGCAACAGATTCTGTTGCTTCCTTGTTTCGGTATGCTGAGGAGAGCGGGGCTCTATTAAGCAGAACCGGGATGGAAGCATGTGCAGGTCCACCCCACCTCATGGCTGAGGCGCTAGGTCTACTCGCTGTTGGCAACTGCCAAAGTAAACTTGATACCAGGATGGCTGAAAGGCTTATTGGTTGTCGAGAGGTCTTTCTTAATTACGCGTATGCGGTGATTGACTTGACACTTTGGCTGAACGTATTCGTAATCAGCTGTCATGACAACGTAGGGAATGTGCAATATCAACTAGAAGAAGTCAGTGGCGTGTGCGATCCGGAGTTCGTGAACCGAGCGCGCGCTGCCGCCATAGATTTCAGGCTCAAAGGATGCTCCGACCCCACACTATCTGGACTCTTCCAATTCTCTGAAGCCGTTCGGACTCAGTATGCAATTGGTGCAGCGTCCCTGCTTCGGAACCCTGATCCCCTTCGGGTGCGCGCGATGCTCGGACATGAAAGTTGCGGCGTTTCGGGCGAGGGTGTCGATAAGTTTAAGCGGTCGTTCATTGCATCCATGCAAAGCCAGATGCCCGACGAAATTTCGCGCGTTCTAGCTGAAGCCGTGTTTCGGGCGCTGGTACTGGAATGTGAGGGGGTGCATATCTTCTTCGATCTGCAGTCCAAGCTGCACGAGGCCCTGAACTGGACTCCGCCGTCTCTGGCCGACGCACCCGCAGTTCTTGCCTCTGTTTTCGGGGTGCTCCCCAGCGAGTATGTAACGACGGTGTTCGGAAGTGGCCCGCTTTCAGAATTCAAGCAGACCAGGGGGCAAGGTCAATCGCTATAATGGTTATTTATATAGTCACGAAAGGCGATTTCGACATTTGATACGTCCGAGTCTAGTCATCTGGAACTGAAGTTCATTTCATTATATGATCACGCTTTTACATGAGAGCGGGAGCGAGCTTATGGCCAACGCGACGGGGCGTCCGATTGCTCCCCTGATCCTCAGCCCCGATGAAAGAGCGTATCTCGAACGACAGATTCGTCGCCATCGCGTGGCGCGGTCTTTGCCCGAACGCTGCCGTGTTATCCTCCGATGCGCGGATGGCGTGCCCGGCAAATCCGTTGCGCGCGAGCTGGGCGTCCATGAGCACACGGTTGGCAAGTGGCGTCGGCGCTTTCTGAAGGATCGCATCGAAGGGCTACTGGATGAGGCCCCTCCAGGCAGACCTCGGACAATCGATGATGATCAGGTCGCCGCCGTGATCGAGCGCACGCTCCGGTCCACGCCAAAGGATGCAACGCATTGGTCGATCCGTTCGATGGCGACGGAGACCGGCTTTTCGCATACGACGATCCGAAGGATTTGGAACGCTTTCGGCTTACAGCCGCATCGCTCGGAGACGTTCAAGCTTTCCAGCGATCCGTTGTTCGTCGACAAGGTCCGCGACATCGTCGGGCTTTATCTGTCGCCGCCCAATCGGGCGCTGGTGCTGAGTGCTGATTCCGCTTGATGGCGCCCCCTAAAACGAGATGAAGGCGCCCACCCGTTACGGAATGATGGCACCCCCCGATTCCGAGATGATCCCGCCCCCCTGCGACGGAATGATCCCGCCCGGGTGATTTCGTGCAGTGGCTCACCGCCGCCGTTGGCCTGATCAAGTCGCTCCTTTGTCAATCCAAGGGGGAGCGATTCATGCCAGCGGAGCGGATTACGATGCGCCAGGCGCGCGAGATTATTCGGCTGAAGGCCGCGTCGGTTTCAGCGCACGAGATTTCCCGGCGTCTCGGCATGCCGCGTT
>NZ_JAKFWS010000126.1 GCF_021731785.1 Methylocystis sp. | reverse complement strand
AATCTCGATGCGATCAATCGCTTGGGTGGGCCCTGGGCGTTGACCTTCAGTTACGGCCGCGCCCTGCAGGCGGCGGCTCAGAAGATCTGGGCCGGAAAGCCGGACAATGTTCGCGCCGCGCAAGCGGTCTTCGCACACAGAGCCCGCATGAACGCACTTGCCGCCCAAGGCCGATGGATGGAAAAGGAAGAACGAGCGGCAGCATGACCATTGTGCGGCAGCATCAGAGGATGACCCTCTGGCGAATTCCGATCGGGGCGCGATAGTGATCACTGTTCGGCCGCGCCTTCATGAACCCGCAGCCTTTCGCCGTCGTCTTTCGGAGAGGTTCGGCTAATAAAGAAAAGTTTGCCGTTGCACGAGATCGAGAAGCGCCGCGTCCGACAAGACCGCCCCTATTTTCGAAGCGTCATGTCGTTTAGCTGAAGTTGCCATCGCCAAGATATCCTCCTCGGCGCGCGAGCGCCTTTGGCCAATTGGAATTCTGTGTTGCGTCACACGGGACTAAAACCGGGCGTCTCCTCGGTGAGAACGACGCCTTTTCTGACCATAATGCCGGTCGCGCCTTTCGAGAGGTGAATTCTCCCGAAGCCGCATCAAACTTATTTCGGAGATATTCAGGACGCTGAAATCGACGCTCTCGCCACCGCGCCTCAAAATGCTCTCGTACGTCTGAACGCCGCCTTCGGAGACCCGCCCTATAATTATGTAATCGACGCCGCCTCGAAGACGAATCTGGATCGCCGTGCCTACAATGGCGCTCGCGGATCGTCCCGTAGACGAAGGTTCTGGTCGGCTTCGAACTTGCCTCGCGACTGCCGATCGACATGCATCCGCCGGAGCAGGAAGCCGCGGTCCTGCGGTCGATCCACTCGGGTATCGAATCGAGGGTCGAGATATGAAAATCATCGTCTTCGAATTGGAGCCGCACGAGGCGCCGGCGTTCGATGCGCTCGATGCGCAAAACGAAATCATCCTTGTCAAGGAGCCGCTCCGCTCCGCCAACGCGCCCAGCTTCTCGGATGCCGAGATTGTCTCGACATTCATCTACTCCGAAATCGATCGAGGCGTCCTCGACGAATTGCCTGCGCTCAAGTTGGTCGCAACTAGATCGACTGGCTTCGACCACATCGACATCGACCTGTGCGCCGAGCGCGGGATCGCCGTCTCCAACGTGCCGACTTATGGCGAAAATACGGTGGCCGAGCATGTCTTCGCATTGCTTCTCACGATCAGCCATCGGATGTTGGAGGCGGTGGACCGCGCCCAGAACGGCGAGTTTTCGCCGCTTGGCCTTCAGGGTTTCGACCTCGCAGGCAAAACCCTTGGCGTCTTGGGCGTCGGCAGCATTGGCCGCAACGTCATCCGAATCGCCGGGGGCTTCGAGATGAAGGTGGTCGCTTGCGACCTCAGACCTGACGAGAAGCTGGCGCAAAGACTCGGCTTCCGCTATGCGCCGTTCGACGACGTGCTCGGCGCGGCGGACGTCCTGACCTTGCATCTCCCGGCCACGCCGGAGACGAATAAACTTCTTTCGCACAAGGAATTTTCACGCATGAAGGACGGCGCCGTGCTGATCAACACGGCGCGCGGCGACCTAATCGACGTGCAGGCGCTCATCGAGGCATTGAGGCGTGGCAAGGTAGCGGCGGCGGGGCTCGACGTCTTGCCCGACGAGCCGATGATCCGCGAGGAGGCCGAGCTTATTTGTTCCGTCTTTTGTAACAAGCACGACCTCCGTAACCTTGTGGCCGATCACATCCTTCTCAGAATGCCGAATGTCGTGGTCACACCGCACAGCGCCTTCAATACCCGCGAGGCCATCGGACGCATCATCGACACAACGATCGAGAACATCATGAGCTTTGTCGATGGTCAGCCGCGAAACGTCGTCACCGCCTTACGTCGATGAGTCTGACGAGGAACGCCAATAGTTTAAAGTCTCTCACCGAATACGAACGTTTTCGAAGCGATAGATGGACGATGCGGAAGCATCGACTGTAGCGCCACAATCAACAGAAGGAGCGCGGAACATGACAGCACAGACTAGAAGAATTCGTGTCGCGTTGAATGGATATGGGGTTATCGGCAAACGGGTCGCCGACGCGATCGCTTGCCAGGATGATATGGAGCTGGTCGGCGTCGCTGATATAGCGACGGACGGGCGGTTGCGAGTCGCCGCTGAGCTATGGCGGAATTTCGGTGACGGCGTGAATCAAGCGGCGGATTTCTTCTCGGCGGCGACTTCGATTCCGTCACGGAATGTTACACCGCTGACGACCTTCGGCAACTGATTTTGTCCTTGCAGTCGCCTCCAGCTTTTCGACGCCGCCATCACCAGCTTGAAGACCATGAGGCGCGCCGTGTCCTGCGAGAGCGCGCCCTTCATGCGCACCGTGCGATGCCGGACCGTTGCGAAGGCGCTTTCGATCGGGTTCGAGGTGCGCAGATGCGTCCAGTGCTCGGCGGGAAAATCGAAAAACGTCAGCAACGTCTCGCGATCTTTCAGCAGGCAATCCACGGCCTTTGGGTATTTGGCCGCGTATTTTTCGGCGAATGTCGTGATGGCGACGTCCGCCTTCGCCCGGTCGGGCGACATCCAGATTTCGCGCAAATCCTTATGCGCGTTCGGCTGCACGGATTTCGGCAGCTTGTCGAGAACGTTCAGGGTCTTGTGAACCCAGCACCGCTGATGGCGCGTCGACGGAAACGCTTCGTCGAGAGCTTTCCAGAAGCCGAGCGCGCCGTCGCCCACGGCGATTTCCGGGGCGATCGAAAAGCCGCGCGCCTTCAAATCGACGAGCAGCTCTTTCCAGCTTTGCGCGCTCTCGCGCGGACCTGCCTGAAAGCCGAGCAGTTCCTTCTTCCCCTCCGGCGTCGCGCCGATGATCACCAGCATGCATGTATGGATGCCCCAGTTCGTGCAAGATGTTTTCGAATGGCTTGGTCGCGTGATCGGGTGCGGTCATGTATCAGGCCTTGGTATGCGGCCTGATCTGGCCGCTGGCCGGTATGGAGATGAGCGGACCTGGCGCAAATCACTCGGGCGAGCTGTCGAGCTCGATGCATGCTAGGGTCCAGACCCATAAATTGCTTGGCACGATCCCAGCGTTGTGATTCACGGCTTCCGAAAGGAAGCGCCGATGATTCCCGATCGATTCTGGCTGACGGACGAGCAATTTTCAAAGATCGCGCCGCATCTTCCCACCGACACGCGGGGCAAGGCGAGAGTGGATGACCGGCGGGTGATCAGCGGCATCGTTCATGTGCTCAAATCCGGTGGGCGCTGGATTGACGCGCCGCCGGACTATGGGCCAAAGAAGACGCTCTACAATCGTTACGTCCGCTGGGCCGTCAAAGGCGTTTGGGTCGATCTCTTTCACGCGCTCGCGCAAGCAGGTGGGCCGCCCGCGCAGGTTCTCATCGACTCCTCGGCGGTGAAGGCGCACCGCTCGGCCAGCGGCGGCAAAGGGGGGAGAAAAATCAGGCCATCGGCCGCTCGCGCGGCGGGCGCACGACCAAAATCCATGCGCTGACCGATGCCCAATGTCGCCCGCTCGCCTTCATGCTCACCGGCGGCCAGGTAGCCGATTGCACCGCGGGCGCGGAACTTCTGGCGCGGCTTCCGTCTTGCGACATTCTGCATGGCGACAAGGGTTACGACAGCGACGCTCTCCGCCGGCAGGTGGAAGATCGAGGCGCGATGCCGAACATTCCGCCAAAGGCCAACCGAAGGTGGAAAAACTGCTTCTCGCCCTTCCTCTATCGCAATCGCAACGCCATCGAGCGCATGTTCTGCCGACTGAAGGACTTCAGGCGCGTGGCGACGCGCTATGACCGCAACGCCACGAACTTCCTCGCCGCCGTTTGCATCGCCGCAACCGTTAGCTACTGGTTATGAGTCTGGGCCCTAATGCGTTTCCAGACCCAGATCTAACCGATCATTTTGACCTTACCGTTCGTCGACCTCCTTACACGCCCGACAGTCCTCCGGTTGCTTTGGCTGATTGTCGATCAGGCCGCCGCAGCCACAGGAACCCGATAATCTTCTGCCTTCGTCAGCATGGCCCAGATCGACCGGGCCATCTTGTTGGCGAGCGCGATCCCCACGAGCATCCGCGGTTTGCGCGCCAGCATGCGATGGAGCCACGTTCCTTCCGGCGCTCCTTTCCGGTAGGCCGCTCGCACCACTGCCATGGCGCCAACGATCAACAGCCGCCTGATGTCGCGCTGCCCCATCTTCGAAGTTTTCCCGAGAACTTGTTTGCCGCCGGTCGAATGCTGGCGGGGAACGAGCCCAAGCCACGCGGCGAAGTCGCGTCCCCGTTTGAAGACCTCCATCGGCGGCGCGAAGGTCTCGATCGCCATGGCGGTGATCGGCCCCACGCCCGGCATAGTCTGCAATCGCCGCGTCATCGTCCCGCGCTTGGCTTCATGAGCCGTCGCTTTTTCGAGTTCGGCGATCCTTTCCGACAGTCGCTCGATTTGGTCGAGATAGACCCGCGCCAGTTCGACCACGAGCAGCGGCGGCGACGTTCCCAGATCCTCGACCGCCTCGGAGAGGATCTTCACGTTCGTCGGCCCCTGCGGCGCAATGATTCCGTGTTCGGCCAAATGGCCGCGCAGCGCGTTGATCAGTTGGGTGCGCTGGCGCACCAGGAGATCGCGCGTGCGAAATAGCATGGCGCGCGCCTGTTGTTCATCGGTCTTGACGGCGACGAAGCGCATCGTCGGCCGGCTCGCCGCTTCGGCGATCGCCTCTGCGTCCGCTGCGTCGTTCTTCTGGCGCTTGACAAAGGGTTTGACATAAACAGGCGGAATCAGGCGCACCTCGTGTCCGAGGTCGCGGATCGCCCGGCCCCAGTGATGCGCGCTGCCACAGGCCTCCATGGCGACGACGCACCGCGGCTGCTCGGCCAGGAAGGTGAGCACCTTTTCGCGCGAAAGCTTCTTCCGAAAAGCCACGCTACCGTCGCAGTGGGCGCCATGCAGTTGGAAAGACCGCTTTGCAAGGTCGAGACCGATGATGCTAACCCTTTTCATGGATGCCCTCTCCGTTCCGTGGGATGCGCTAACATCGCCACCTTGGCACAACGCGATGCCGTCGGGATGGGGCATCCACTCCATCACTCGGCCTGCGGCTCCATGCGCGCTTGCAGATAAACGCCGTCGGCCCAGACATACACATAACGCCGCGCCGACAAATCGCGCTTTTGCCAGCGTTGATATTCGGCCTCCCATTCGCCCTTCAATCGCGCGATCACCGCAGGCGAAAGATTGGGCGCGTCCTTGCCGAGCAAGGCCGTCAGCACTTCCTGGAAATCACCGGTCGAAATCCCGCGCAGGTAAAGCGCCGGCAAAAGCACGTCGAGGCTTTTCGTGCGCCGCGCCCATTTCGGCAGGATCGAGGACGAATAGCGGATGCGCTCGTCCGCGGTCGCCGCCCCACGATCCCGGGCCTTGGGCTTCTCCACCTCGACCGGCCCGATCCCCGTCTGGATCGGGCGAACCGGATCATGTCCGTGCCGAACGACGCGCCGGCGACCGTCCGGCAGCTTGAGATCGCCGTGCAGCGCCAAAAAGGCCGCGAACTCCGCCTCCACCGCCTGCTCAATCAGTCGTTTTGCGCCACAGCGCAGGATTTCGGTCAGGGGGTCGTCGATTTCGTCTTTCTGACGGAGGGAGACAACATTATTCTCGGTCATGGCGTAACGCTCCTACGGGAGGTTCGGGCAGGTTTGGTCACCAACCCCGTTACGCCGCCTTCTTCACACCGTCATCACCCAGTTTCCGCGATAGCTCGTCGCCGCTCGGAAAGGGTTCAAGCTATTTGCGGCGTTAGAAGGCAGCATCGAAGCAATGCGCGCGGCTGGTCTCGAGGTGACAGGCGCGCTCGACGAGCTGTTGCGCAAGGCCGAGATCGTCGTCGACTGCACACCGAAGGGGATCGGGGCGAGGAACGCGGAACGTTATCGAGTAATCGGCATCAAATTTATCGTGCAAGGAGGCGAGAAACACGAGGTGACGGGGCACTCGTTCGTCGCCGAGGCAAGCTATGCGGGGGCTGTTGGGCGAGAGTCGACTCGCGTAGTCTCGTGCAACACCACCTCGGTGGTGCGAACCCTGACCGCGTTGAAGCATGCCGGGCTTCTGCGGCGGGCGCGCGGCACGCTGATCCGGCGCGCCACGGACCCATGGGAGAGTCACAAAGGGGGCATCATGAACACGCTCGTTCCTGAGAGCGAAATCCCTAGCCATCAGGGCCCCGACGCGCAGACCGTCGATCCGGATCTCGACGTCGTCACGATAGCGGTCAAGGCCCCCGAAACGATTGCTCATCTTCACTGCTGGGCGATTGGGCTTACACGTAACGCAAGCAAAGAGGAACTTATCGACGCATTCCGATCATCGCCTCGCATTGCCTTGATCCGCACGAGCGACGGACTGATGGCGATCAATAGCGTCAAGGAACTCATGGCGGACATTGGGAGGCCCCGCGACAATCTCTACGAGGTAGCTTTATGGGAAAACTTGGTGACGGTACGGGGCGACGAAGCTTTTTACGTCTACATGGTCGACAACCAAGCAATTGTTATTCCCGAAACAATTGATGCGATCCGCGCCCTTACCGGAAGAGAAAAGAATGCAGACGGCTCGACCGCCAAAACCGATGACGCGCTGGGAATCGGCGTTCCGTTTGTCCCGTAAACATGCTGTGTGCGGTCAGTTCGTCGACGACAGCCGCCGCCATTTTAAATCTCAAGCAGCGTCGATTTCGATGTGGTCGGCGCGCGGAAGATGATGAACGAAGGCCCGCTGCATCGAATTCGCCGCCGAAAGCATGCGCGGGGATCAAAGGCGAACAGAACCGGAAGTCTTGACCCAATGCCATCGCCGGCGACAAAATCCAACGACCGGTAAAACTGCCGTCCAGGCGGCATCGTTCTGTTAGTGTGGGCGGCATTATTCCGCTATACGCCGGCGGCGCTCGGAGCGAGCGGCACAAGAGGCGCCTATCTACTGATGCGGTCCAATGGAATCGTCGGGCCGCAAGCAAACGATTCATTGTGTCCGCAGGAGCTCCACATGGCGCATATTTCGCGTTTTCGCGTTTTCGCTAAATCGGAGATGCTCTTACTCCTCCGCGTGACGCTCGTAGGACTGTTTTGCGTTTGCCTCAGTACGGCGGGCTTTGCCGAAAGTGGTCGTTGGGCGCGTTGTCGCGGCGCCGACCCGGACGTGCGGATCGCGGGGTGTACGGAGGTCATCGTCCGTGAGAGTCGGGAAAGCAAACGCAATCAGCTCAGAGCATATGTCAATCGGGGCGCCGCCTATCGAGCCAAGGGCGCTTTCGATCGCGCCTTGGCCGATTTTGACAGGGCGCTGCAGCTCGATCCGAGGTCGGCTCTCGCCCTTACCGAACGCGCGTCGACCTATCGGGCAAAAGGCGAGCTCGAGCATGCGATCGCCGATTACGACAGGGCGCTACGGCTCGACGAGAATTCGACGGCGGCTTATGACGGCCGCGCCAAGGCCTATCGCGCCAAGGGCGATCTAGACAAGGCTTTGGCCGATTTCAATGAGGCCGTGAGACTCGATCCGAGATCGGCCGCATTTCACGTCGATCGCGGAGCCGTTTATCAGGCGCAAGGTGATTTCGATCGCGCCATCGCCGATTACGACGAGGCGATCGAACGTGATCCCAAGCTGGCGAGCGCTTACAATGATCGCGGCTTGGCGTTCTCTGCCAAAGGCGATTTCGACAAGTCTCTTGCCGATTTCAGCAGGGCTCTCGAACTCGATCTCAAATTTGCGGACCCGTTCGTCGGCCGGGCCCACGTCTATCGCGCCAAGCAGGATCTCGATCGTGCAAGACGGGACCTCGAAGCCGCGTTGAGGCTCGACCCACAGCTCGCGTCGGCGAAAGATGCGCTCGATGAGGTGAACAGGCTCATCGCCGAGAGGGCGGCGCCTTTGCCACGTACGACTGCGACGGCTCCGCTCGCGACTTCGACGCTCAGCGTCTCAGATCGTCTGATCATATCTGCCGCGATCACCGCGGGGCTCGCCCTGATCGCCTTAGTCGTCTGGTTCTTCTGGCGCAAACGCGCAAGGGGCATGCGTGCAGTTGAAACCGCCGGCATTAAGACGGCCACTCTTAAAACAGCTACTCTTGATGTGGGCGGCATGCTTTCCATGCTCGACTACCTGGCTGTC
This sequence comes from Methylocystis sp., assembly GCF_021731785.1. Classification (GTDB taxonomy): domain Bacteria; phylum Pseudomonadota; class Alphaproteobacteria; order Rhizobiales; family Beijerinckiaceae; genus Methylocystis. The sequence continues at coordinate 33 of NZ_JAKFWS010000126.1, read as the reverse complement.
GAGAAGCAACTCCGCCGGACAGATGGAGTTCGG
>NZ_JAKFWS010000032.1 GCF_021731785.1 Methylocystis sp. | reverse complement strand
GTCCTGGAGAAGGTCCTGGGCCTGGCCCCGGATTCGAGGAAGGCGGAATCGAGCTATGGTGGGATGGCGGTCCTCCGCCGCCGCCTCCGATTTGTCCGCCGGGCATGCATCTCGCGACCAACGCGCTGCAATGTTGTCCGCCTAACCAGATTCCCGGATTTACCGGCGGATGCCAGCCGATATGCCCGAACGGCGCCGCCGACCCGGTCTGCTGGCGGGGGTTCCAACCTGGACATGGGCCGGGCGCGACAGGGCCTGCGGATCCAGGAATCTGCTGGAATGGCGCGCCCGTAACAAAGCTCTGCATTCCGAACAATCTGGCTTGTAATAAATGCCCGAAGTCGCCGCTGAAAAATTGTCCGTCGGGTTTCAATTTGGTCACCGCGCCGCCGGGCGTCCCGAACGCTACTTGGTTGTGGAGCAATGCGACCTGCGTGGCCGCCGGCCCGCCTTGCCCGCCCGGCCAGCAGAGAGGCCTAGACGGTCTGTGCCATGCCGACATGTGTCCCGCTGGCCAGACCGCTTTTCCCGTGAACCGGTGCTGCTTGAACGGCACGGCGCCTAACGCCCATGGCCAATGTCCGGGCATTCTGGTTCCGCCGCTCTGGTTCCTCGATTACATCGCCACTGGAACGGGACCCTGCGTGCCGCCGAACTGCTCTCACTACGAGTTCACGATCACCGGTCGAGAGCGATTTGGTCGTGGAACGCTAATCCAGCGCATCACACTGCCGCCGGGCTCGGATTTTCCTGACGCGCGCGTCGTCAAGGGCGCGAAATATTGCCCGGCGTCCAGGTGGTCGTGTTCGAAGTCCGGCGACGGTTTCACTTGCAGCGCAGAAGATTGCGGGCTTGCGCCCGGCGATCAGGTGGTGGTGCGCCTTGAAGGCAGGGCGGCTCCCGAATTGACCGCGCCGCCATCCACTCCCGTCGAGAAGACCGCCTGTGGCGTGCTCGAATGGCAGGCGATGACCGGTCGTAGCCGCCGCCCGGCCGTCGAGCAACCCGCTGAAGTTGGGAAGGCCCTGACGCAGCAGCCCGAAACGCAGCAAGCAGGCGCGAGCCGCATCCTCACGCCCAGCAAGCGGGCGTGCTGGACCATCCGGATCGTCGACAAGGTGCCCGCCGCGCCGACTTGCGCGCGCGACTATGCGCCGACCGCAGAGGGGCAGTGCTGCATGCGCAGTCAACTAACTGCCGGCGGCGTGTGTTGTCCGGCCGGCCAACGGCCGGATGCACGTCGATCGGCCTGTGTCGCAGCGTGCGCCGGCGACCGTGTCTGGACCGGCTCGACCTGCGCCTGCCCGCAAGGCTCCGTGGAGCGCCGCGGCCGCTGCGTTAGCTTGGTCACGCCGGTGATTCCGCAACGCGCATGCGCCCCGGGCGAAACCGGCGTTTGGCCGCATTGCTGTCCGCCGGGTCGTTATTGGAATGGCCGGCAGTGCGTCCATCAGCCGACCACGCTGCCTTCTTGTCCCGCGGGAACCACGGGCAAATATCCAGACTGCCAGCCGATCATCGTGCGAGAGCCTTGCCCTTCAGGAACGGTCGGCCGTTGGCAGCCACATTGCCGGCCGATCGACGTGCGGCAGCCTTGTCCTCCAGGAACGGTCGGCCGTTGGCAGCCACACTGCCGACAGATCGTCGTGCGGCAGCCTTGCCCTCCGGGAACTGTCGGCCGTTGGCAGCCACATTGCCGGCCGATCGACGTGCGGCAGCCCTGTCCTCCGGGAACGATCGGCCGTTGGCAGCCACATTGCCGACGGATCATCGAGCCGCAGCCTTGTCCTCCGGGAATGATGGGCAGATACCCGCACTGTCGGCCGATCGTCCAGCCACGTTGTCCCCCGGGAACAATCGGTAGGCCTCCATACTGCCATCCGATTACGCGAGGGCCGACGCAGACATGGCAAACGCCGGGATGGAGGCCGCATCGACCACTGCCGCCGGGCGGGCCGACGCATAGGTCGCCGCCATCGGGATGGCCGGCGCATAGGGCGACGCCATTCGGGGGCCCTCACTGATTGAGCTGCGAGCGGCGCTCCGGCGCCGCCCAGCCCGCGATCCGGCGCTTCAGCGACAGCGTTCCTGTCGGCAAAAGCTTCGTGCGTTGGCTTTCGCGCCGTTGCACGGTGAGGGGCGTGATAGATCTTTCTCTTTATGCGTGGGGTCACAATGGCTAGAGCGCGCTGATCAAAAAATGCCGCAGCAGTGCGACTGACCGCGCCGCAGCCCGACATGATGCCGGCGCGGGCGCCGCCCTTCCACGGCTTTACCCAGGGCGCGGCGCGCTGTTCAAGCTCGGCGATGATGGTTCGGGTGACGGCTTGATACACGGCGGCGATTTTCATCGCCGTCACCCTTTGACAGAGTGGCCTCCGAGGGGGCGCGCTTTGATGGGGCGGGCTTTGGCGGCGGCATGCGACGCGTAGATGCGGCGCGGTGAGCCGTCGATGTCCTTACCGTCGCCCGATCCATCATCGCCGAGCCACTGTTGCAATATCGCGATGATCTCGCCATCGGAGACGCGCGATTGATCACGCTTCTTGCGGACATCAAACGCCCTGCGTTTGATCGGACTTGCTGGTGTGAAAGAACGCATGAGGTCTGCTCCTCGCTATCAGCGAACCGGGATCGGCGCGCTTAAACGCGAGGGGGGACCTGCCTAGTACATTGTACCGCCTGTCAGCACGCGCGAACGGGCGGTGGATCAAAATGTTCCGTCGGAATGTGATTAAATTTTTTTCATGACATTGTGCGAGCGACGCCACAGCGGGTTCACAATGCCTTGGTAGAAAGACTCATTCCTCGACGGCTCTCCGCCTGGCTCGCACGCAGCTCTTCTTTGCGGCGCAGCACACCGAGCAATGCGAGGTCAGCATCAAACGAAACAACATATATGGTCGCCATGAGCGGCCAAGGTGGAGTCATACCGATGATTACCCTTGAAGAATGCGCACAGTTCGCAGCGCTCGAAACAATCGAACTCTTCACGGGGGCTGTCCTTTCGGCGAGGCATCAATCGCTGCTATCGAGCTACCGTTTGAATTTGAAGCGCGGCCCTAGTGCCGTACGTAAGATGATTGTCTCTGACATTCGTGCGGCGATTGACTTGGGCGCGTCGAAATATGCGGCGGATCTCGTTCTCGTGCTTCGGATGTTTCTCTCCAAGCATACGGAAGCGAGAATTTCGCAGCAGACGCCTCGCATGAGCACCCGCGCGTATATGACATGCAGTGTCGCGCGCCGAATGGGGAGAGAGAGGCTGCTCAGCCTCTTGCACCGCTGAAGATCGGGCGGTTAGGCGTTGTTGTGAGGATTAGAACAGCATGCCAGCGCGATAGAGGAGCGAACCGACCCACAAAATGAGCGCCAGGTAATAGAGCACCCAGCCTCCGGCCGGCGGAAACCAGCGGGAAAGCGTGCGGAAGTTGTGCACGTACCACTGACTCCCGAATCTCACCATCATATTGGCGCTGATCGCGTCTATGAGGAGGATGTAGAAGATGATCGCTTTGACGTTCATAGTATCAACTCCCGCGCTCGCAGCTCTAGATAGAGCGTAGGCGCGATGCCGGCCGCTGAAGAAAACTCGGACGTGGCTTTTCCGAGCTGTCGGGACTGTTGAGATAGACGATGGGTACGCGGAGAAACGAAGAGCGCGAAGCCCGGAATACGGGCGTGCCGCGGGCGTGGGTGTGGACCCAGTACAGAGGAGAAGGCCTGCCATCCGAGGTAGAGTATGGGTCGGCAGCTGAAGAGGACCCGATGCTCTTCGAGGAAAAAGGCCTTCATCCCTTCGCGACGGCCCTGGGACTCGCGGCCGCCGTAGCGATCATCATGGTATTGGTGTGGCTGTTCACGCCTCAAGTTCTATCGAGCATCGGCTCTACTTCGAAGAAAAACGACCTTGAGTCTCAGTCCGTCCTTGGAGAGAATTCCTCCGAGGAGGTTCCAGCGACGCCGCCGAAAAGCGAAGCTGCTACCACTGCAAATCCAAAGAGTGTTGCGGCTCCAGACTTCGAGACCAAACTCCGCTCCTTCCTAGAACACGGGCCCGGGAAGGAAGCCTCGTTCGATCTCGGTCGGGTCGCGTTCGATCTGGGCGGAGCGACGCTTACAGCGACGGCGCACGAAGAGCTGCAACGACTTGCGGGGATATTGAGGGAATATCCGATGACGCACACTGTGATAGGCGTGCACAGTGATGTTGGTGGCAGCGCTAGCGAAATCGCGCGGCTGTCCGCGCACCGCGCCAAGACAGTCCAGAGAGAGTTGATGCACCTCGGTATCGGACATTCATTCGTTGCAGTGGCGGGCGAGGGGAGAGCCTCCCTGCGCGCATCGACAACTGCACGGCCAGGCTGTGTCTGGATCTACGTCAGGAAGAAATGATCGCCTTTAGGCTTCGCGTTCGATGAGCCGCGCACTTTGATATGAAGGGGGCGCAGCCCAGTCAGAACCCATGCCACACCGGCGACGCGGTTTCGGCTTCCGCGCTGCTGTTACCTCATCCTAAAATTGAGTTCTGACCCACGTGAACTCTGGATGTGCCGAGATGATGTGCTGCCACCAGGTAACGTCATCTCTCAATATTGGCGACCGGTCATTGAGTCTGATCTGAAAGGCTCTGGGTTGGCACTGTAGCGCATCCATGATCGCGCCCACCATCTGCGCGCCCATCCCGGGTCGCAGCGAGTTGATTTCTTCTATGTAAAGCTCCGGCGGATCAAACCTGTTGGTGAGCATCAGCGATATGCCCGACGCTTTGTCGTTACCCGCTGTAACGATTATTTCGCGCGAGGTCGAAGCGAAAATCTCCCAAAATCCGGGGCCGTAAGATTTCAATGTCACATACAGCTGCAGCCTCCGCAAATTTAAATAAATTGCGCTGGCAATCGTCTCGACCTGCTGGTCGTCGGGTCTTCCATCAGTGCTCATGCCAAGCAGAGATTCTAGGGTTAGGACCCATAAACTGAACGGAAACTCGGATGACGACTTCGAGCCCAGGACGGAACTCAATCAGCCGGCCGGTGGCTTGCCGGTATTAATTGCCAATTGCGCAGCGAAAGCCCGCTTGTAGGCGGGCCGCGCTTCGCCGCGGGCGACATAGGCAGTCAGGTTCGGGTATTCATCCAGAATACCCGACGATTTCAACCTGAGCAGCACCGACACCATCAACAGGTCGCCCGCGCTGAACCCACCATCGAGCCAGTCGGCACTGCCAAGGCGAGCGGAAAGTTGCTTCAACCGGTCGCGGACGCGATCCTCGACCAGAGGCAGGCGCTCCTCACTCCAGGGCTTATCGCCATCGAGAAGCCTGGCGGTTGCGAGTTCAAGGATCGCCGGCTCAACCGTGTTAAGCGCGGCAAACATCCATGTGATCGCGCGCGCCCGCGCATCGGCACCGTCCGGCAGCAGGCCCGCATGGCGCTCGGCGATATGGAAGACGATCGAACCTGTCTCGAACAGGGCGAGATCGCCTTCCTCATAGGTCGGAATCTGGCCGAAAGGATGAAGCGCCAGATGTGCGGGTTGCTTCATCGCTTCAAACGAAACAAGACGAACCTCGTAGGGTTGCCCGACTTCTTCAAGCGCCCAGCGAACGCGCGTATCACGCGCCAGTCCCTTGCCGCCATCGGGCGACCGCTCAAAGGCGGTAATGATGATGGTCACGGCGAGGCTCCTCCTGGCGAAAATCATCGGCTGCGGGGCTGACAAGCTGTCAAGGCAAACTCACCGAGATTGAAGACGGCTCCGTGCCGTGTCCGGTTTGTCCGCATGGCAGACTTGGCTGCTCTCCATACGTCGTCCAAAGAATCACCAGCGGCAGTGTCGCTCACATTACGGGAGAGCAGCAACCCTATGTATGTGACTGGGCGGCCGTTGTAAGTCGCCGTCAATGCCGGCGCGGTGCGAGAGTCGTCTGGGAAAGGAGTTGGAGATGGCAGACAGGAATAAAGTTGGCCTCGTAGGCGCAGCGCTTCTCGGCGGATGGCACCTCGTGTGGTCGATCCTTGTTGCGACCGGGATTGGCCAGACGCTGTATGACTTCATACTGTGGGCCCACATGATCCATCTCAACATCGTGATCGGGCCTTTCAGCTTAGCCGCATCCGCGACGCTCATCGTGGTGACGGCGATCTTCGGATATGTGATCGGGTACACTGGCGCGTGGCTATGGAATCGTGTGCACTCGTGAAAAAGTCACGCGATTCTCGCGCGCGACGACTCTGACCGCCGACCGCAGCCAGTGCACGCCATGTGCACGACTTTGAAAGCGCGCAGCGAGCCTTAAAGGAAATGCCTACTTGAGGCCTCTCAGTTGTTGTTAGCGTTGGCCGCCTTGAATCCGTCCACGACTGCGAGGGCGAATTCGAGCTTTGGAAATATTTTGCCGCGCGGGACGCGGAGGCCGGCGGCTATCCATGCGGCGCGGGTGGATTTAAGGAGTGTGCGCTTCGAGATATTCTGAAAGTACATAAGCTTCATTGTAATATGAGTATCGCTCAGTTGGAGTCTCTTTGGCAGCGTTAAGTTCAGAAGCGCCACAAATATTGTCGCTGCTTCAGCACATTGGCGTCCTTTCTCAGCCTCCTCTGGCGGCGCGCAACGTTCGTTGATCGCGGTTTGCATGATGAAGGCCTGCATGATCTTGATGCGTTCTTCTAGATCCTTGAGCTCCGCCTCAGTCGTGGGTCCTTTGAAGAGAGGCGGCTTCCCATATCGGATGACGATGTCGTCTGGGTGTGGAAGATGCATCGGTGGCGCGGCGCCCTTTGATTCAGCTTCCTTGATTTCTTCCCGGCATTTCTGCTGATAGGCCTCCCAAAATTCATTCTCAGCTTTGATCTCGATCGCCTTCTCTCGTTCGATCCGCTCATGTAACAAGGTCGATGTTCTCAGCGCATGAGGGTTGCCTTTGAGAGCCGCATTCTGCAACGCGCGAATAAGAGCCTGTTTCGCTGGAATGACAGAGACGCTATCGCCCTCACGGATCGTGACGCCGCGCTCGGCCTCTTCCAAAATCAATTCCTGTATGGGCTGTGGCTCAATCCGGGGATGAAACGGAGAGCTTGAAGTTTTCTTCGGCCTTCCTTTTGGATTGCCTGATTGCCCTTTTTGGAAACGCGTTGATTTTGGCGAGGTTGAAATCGGCTCGCCAAATGTAATTGCGCGCTTCAAACGATCCACCATTTCGTCGGAAAACAAGCGTTCCGACTGCTCAGATGGATCTTCGGTCGAAGATTTGTCGGCGCGACGCTTTGTCATGAGTCATGATTCTCGGGCAAGGAGCGCTTTATCATTTGGGGGTTCTTCGTCCGGACGCGATCGGGCTCAGTCGACGAGCGCTCCACGTTCCCGGCCCTGTCGATCTCGCCTCGTTCGAGACGTCATGCGCGCCCTTCCTGTCGATCGAGCGGTCGGCAATCGTTCGGCTGCAATGTCTTCGAAGCGTCGGGTCGTTTCCGCGTGCACGGCGGACTTGCCCGTTAGTCTCTCCCAGCGGGAGACGATGACGTCGCAATAGAGAGGGTCAAATTCGATAAGCTTCGCCCGTCGTCCGCATGTCTCCGCTGCAATCAGGGTCGAGCCGGAACCCCCGAAGATGTCCAGGACGATCTCCCCGCGCCGAGAGCAATCCTTGATGGCGTCGGCCACGAGCGCCACTGGTTTGACGGTCGGGTGCATCGACAATGCCTCGGAACGATCCGATCCAAGACTGCTCACGCCGGGATAGTCCCACACATTCGTGCGGTAGCGCCCCGTCTCGCCGAGACCAAAATTGTTGGTGTGGGGAGCGGTCCCGACTTTGAAGACGAAGATCAGTTCGTGCTTGGAACGATAGAAGCTGCCCATGCCGCCATTGGTCTTGTTCCAGATGCAGAGGTTCTTGAAGTCGGTGAAGGCGGCTTCACCTGCTTCCGTCATTTCACGGATGTGCCGCCAGTCCATGCAGGCGAACGCGATCGCCCCATCCTTACATACTGAAGCCGCGTTGGAGAGGGTTATGGTCAGGAACTTGGTGAAGGCCTCGCGGGACATCTCGCCCGAGGCCATGGCGAATTCCCGGTGGCTGTGGCGTCCGAGCCCGGTGACATTGCCGTCGATCTCGACATTGTAGGGCGGATCCGTGAAGATCAGATCGGCTTTCTCTGCGCCAAGCAGACGGGCGTAATCACGCTTCTCCCTCGCGTCGCCGCACAGCAGCCGGTGTTTTCCCAGGATCCAGAGATCGCCCAAGCGTGTTACAGCCGCTTCGGGTAAATCTGGGATGACGTCGAGCCCATCCGGCGTCTCG
>NZ_JAKFWS010000130.1 GCF_021731785.1 Methylocystis sp. | reverse complement strand
GATCAGCGCGCGCGCGGCGCGGGCGGGGAGGGATTGGGGCATGTTTATAGGCGCGCGTAATTCCCTCTCGCCGCGAGCGGGGAGAGGGCTAGGGTGAGGGGCCTGGGGTTCAGGCTAATAAGTTTCCTGCCCGTCAAGCGCCGCGAGGATCGTCTCGCAAACGTCGTCGATGTTTCGATAGACATCATCATTCACGACGCCACTCCAGTTTTCTATTCAGCGAACAAAAAAGGCCGCCCTTTCGGGGCGGCCTTTTCGCGTTCCGTACCGGTCGCACTTTACTCCGCCGGCGGCAGCGCCGGCGCGGGTTCGGCGGCTTCGGCGCGCTGCTCGATAATAAGCTCGTCGCGACCGCCGGCGATGGCGCGGAATTTCGACATCGCCGCGCCGGTGCCGGCCGGGATCAGACGGCCGACGATGACGTTCTCCTTGAGGCCGATGAGCGGGTCGATCTTGCCGTTGACGGCGGCCTCGGTGAGGACGCGGGTCGTCTCCTGGAAGGAGGCGGCCGAGAAGAAGGAGCGCGTCTGCAGCGAGGCCTTGGTGATGCCGAGCAGCACCGGCGTGCCTGTCGCGGGCTTGCCGCCGTTCTCGATCGCCCTGGCGTTCGCCTCTTCGAGCTCCAGCTTGTCGACCTGCTCGCCTTCGAGGAAGCCGGCGTCGCCCGGATCGACGATATCGACTTTCTGCAACATCTGACGCACGATCACTTCGATGTGCTTGTCGTTGATGTTGACGCCCTGCAGCCGGTAGACCTCCTGGATCTCGTTGACGAGGTAAGCCGCAAGCTCCTCCACGCCCTTGATCGCCAGAATGTCGTGCGGCGCCGGATTGCCGTCGACGATGTAATCGCCTTTCTCGACGACGTCGCCGTCCTGAAGGTGAATGTGCTTGCCCTTCGGGATCAGATATTCGACCGGCTCGCCGCCTTCCTCCTGCGGGATGATGCTGAGCCGCTGCTTGTTTTTGTAGTCCTTGCCGAACTGCACGACACCGGAGATTTCCGCGATGATCGCGTGATCCTTCGGACGGCGCGCTTCGAACAGCTCCGCGACGCGCGGCAGACCGCCGGTAATGTCGCGCGTCTTGGCGCTCTCGACCGAAATACGCGCGACAATGTCGCCCGCTTTCACCGTGCCGCCGGGTTCGACCGCAATGATCGAATCGACCGGCAGCAGATAGCGGGCGTCGCCGCCGCGTTGCAGCTTGCCGATCTTGCCGTCCGGACCCTTGATGACGATCGAGGGCTTGAGGCTCGCCGAGCGCAGGTTAAGGCGATAGTCCATGACCATGCGCTTGGAGATGCCGGTCGATTCGTCGGCGGTCTCCGACATCGACTGGCCTTCGACCAGATCCTCGAAGCCGATGACGCCGTCGATTTCGCTGATGATCGGCCGCGTATAGGGATCCCATTCGGCGATACGCTGGCCGCGCTTCACCTTGTCGCCTTCGTCGACCTTCAGCCTGGCGCCATACTGGATGCGGTTCACCGCCCGCTCCTCGCCGTTCGGGCCGAGGATCACGATGGCGACGTTACGCGCCATGACGATGAGGTCGCCGTCCGAGTTGCGGGCGAGATGGCGGTTGCGCACGTGCACCTTGCCCTCAAAATTCGACTCGAAGAAGGACTGGTCGGCGAGCTGCGCCGCGCCGCCGATGTGGAAGGTGCGCATGGTCAGCTGCGTGCCCGGCTCGCCGATCGACTGCGCCGCAATGACGCCGACGGCCTCGCCCATGTTGACCGGCGTGCCGCGCGCGAGATCGCGTCCGTAGCACTTGGCGCAAACGCCGTTCGACGCCTCGCAGGTCAGGACCGAGCGGATCTTGACCTCCTGAATGCCGGCGGCGTTGATTGCGTCGACGTGACGCTCCTGGATCATATCGCCGGCGCGCACGATGACGGTCTTGCCATCCTGCGACATCAGATCCTCTGCGGCGGTGCGGCCGAGAATGCGCGAGGTGAGCGAGGCGACGACCTGTCCGGCGTCGATGATCGCGCGCATGCGGATGCCGTTCTTTGAGCCGCAGTCGGTCGACGAGATGATCGAATCCTGCGCGACGTCGACGAGACGCCGCGTGAGATAGCCCGAGTTCGCCGTCTTCAACGCCGTGTCCGCGAGGCCCTTGCGGGCGCCGTGCGTGGAGTTGAAGTATTCAAGGACGGTAAGGCCTTCCTTGAAGTTCGAGATGATCGGGCTCTCGATGATCTCGCCCGAGGGCTTGGCCATCAGTCCGCGCATCGCAGCGAGCTGCTTCATCTGCTGCGGCGAGCCGCGTGCGCCGGAATGGGACATCATGTAGATCGAGTTGATCGGCACATCGCGGCCGTGCTCGTCCTTGCTCACCGCCGAGATGCGCTGCATCATCTCCTCGGCGAGCTTGTCCGTGCACTTCATCCAGGCGTCGACGACCTTGTTGTATTTCTCGCCCTGGGTGATCAGGCCGTCGTTATACTGCTGCTCATACTCCTTCGCCGCCGCGCGCGTTTCAGAGACGATCTTCTCCTTGTTTTCCGGCACGACCATATCGTCCTTGCCGAAGGAGATGCCCGCCTTGAAGGCTTCGCGGAAGCCAAGCGACATGATCCGGTCGCAGAAGATGACCGTCTCCTTCTGACCGCAGTTGCGGTAGACGGTGTCGATCATGTTCGAGATTTCCTTCTTGGTCATCAGCCTGTTGACGACGTCGAAGGGGATTTTGGTGTGCTTGGGCAAGAGCTGGCCGAGCATCATGCGGCCGGGCGTCGTGTCGAAAATTTTCAACACGCGCTTGCCTTTCTCGTCATAGGTCCAGGCGCGGCCCTTGATCTTGCTGTGCAGGGTGATCGCCTTGGCGGCGAGCGCATGCTCGATTTCGCCCTGGCTCGCGAACGCCATGCCCTGTCCGGGCTCGCCGTCGCGCTCGAGCGTGAGATAATAGAGGCCGAGAACGATATCCTGCGACGGCACGATGATCGGCTGACCATTGGCCGGATGCAAAATGTTGTTCGTCGACATCATCAAGACGCGCGCTTCGAGCTGAGCTTCGAGCGACAGCGGCACATGCACGGCCATCTGGTCGCCGTCGAAGTCGGCGTTGAAGGCGGCGCAGACGAGTGGGTGCAACTGGATCGCTTTGCCTTCGATCAACACCGGTTCGAACGCCTGAATGCCCAAGCGATGCAGAGTCGGCGCGCGATTGAGCAGCACCGGATGTTCGCGAATGACCTCGTCGAGGATGTCCCAAACCTCGGGCTTCTCCTTTTCGACGAGCTTCTTCGCCTGCTTCACGGTCGCCGAATAGCCCTTCGCGTCGAGGCGCGAATAGATGAAGGGCTTGAACAGCTCCAGCGCCATCTTCTTGGGCAGGCCGCACTGATGCAGCTTCAACTCCGGACCGACCACGATCACCGAGCGGCCGGAATAGTCGACGCGCTTGCCGAGCAGATTCTGGCGGAAGCGGCCCTGCTTGCCTTTCAGCATGTCGGCGAGCGACTTCAGCGGACGCTTGTTGGCGCCCGTGATCACGCGTCCGCGGCGGCCGTTGTCGAACAGCGCGTCGACAGCCTCCTGCAACATGCGCTTTTCGTTGCGGATGATGATGTCAGGCGCGCGTAGTTCGATCAGCCGCTTCAGACGATTGTTGCGGTTAATGACGCGGCGATAGAGATCGTTCAGATCCGAGGTCGCGAAGCGGCCGCCATCGAGCGGGACGAGCGGACGCAGGTCCGGCGGGATGACCGGGACCTCTTTCAGGATCATCCACTCAGGCTTGTTGCCGGACTGGATGAAGGCCTCGATGATCTTGAGGCGCTTCGCCAGCTTCTTGGGCTTGAGTTCGGTCTTCGCTTCGGAAATTTCGATACGCAGCGACGCCGCGATCGCTTCAAGATCCATCGACTCGAGAAGCTTGCGGATCGCTTCCGCGCCGATCATGGCCGTGAACGTGTCCTGGCCATATTCGTCCTGGGCGCGCAGATATTCCTCTTCCGACAGCAGCTGACGCTCTTTGAGAGGGGTCAGGCCCGGGTCGATGACGATATAGGACTCAAAGTAGAGGATGCGCTCAAGATCCTTGAGCGTCATGTCGAGAAGCAGGCCGATGCGCGAGGGCAGCGACTTCAGGAACCAGATGTGCGCGACGGGCGCGGCGAGCGAGACGTGGCCCATGCGGTCGCGCCGCACGCGCGCGAGCGTGACCTCGACGCCGCACTTCTCGCAGATGACGCCCTTGTATTTCATCCGCTTATATTTGCCGCACAGGCACTCATAGTCCTTGATCGGACCGAAGATGCGCGCGCAAAAAAGGCCGTCGCGCTCGGGCTTGAACGTGCGGTAGTTGATCGTCTCGGGCTTTTTGATTTCGCCGTAAGACCAGGAAAGAATTTTCTCCGGGCTCGCGATCGAAATCTGAATCTGGTCGAAGGCCTGCGTGGCCACGACCGGATTGAAGAGATTCATGACCTCTTGCTGATTCATCGTCTTCTCCTGGACCGGGAAGGAAGCGCCGCGTGCGTCTTCCGCCGGTCGAAAATCTTTTGGCGCGTTCCTTCTCCCGCAAGCGGGAGAGGAAACCGCGAACTTACTCCGCCGCCTCCACCGCCGTCGGCGGCGCTTCCTCTTCCGGCGCCGCGTTGGTCAGTTCGACATTGAGCGCCAGCGAACGCATTTCCTTGATGAGCACGTTGAAGCTCTCAGGAATGCCAGACTCGAAGGTGTCGTCGCCGCGCACGATCGACTCATAGACCTTGGTGCGGCCGGCGACGTCGTCCGATTTCACGGTCAGCATTTCCTGCAGCGTGTAGGCGGCGCCATAGGCTTCGAGCGCCCAGACCTCCATTTCGCCGAAACGCTGACCGCCGAACTGCGCCTTGCCGCCCAGCGGCTGCTGGGTGACGAGCGAGTAGGGTCCGATCGAGCGCGCGTGAATCTTGTCGTCAACGAGGTGATGCAGCTTCAACATATAGATGTAGCCGACAGTCACTTTGCGGTCGAAGGTCTCGCCGGTGCGTCCGTCGAACAGCGTGACCTGGCCGGATGAAGCCAGACCCGCCTTCTCCAGCATCTCGACGATATCCTTCTCGCGCGCGCCGTCGAAGACCGGCGTCGCGATCGGCACGCCGCGCTTCAAGTCCTTGCCGACTTCGACAAGGCTCGCCTCGTCGAGCGCGGCGAGCTCCCGGTCGTCGCCGTAGATTTCGGTCAACATTTTGCGCAGCGGCTTGACGTCCTTGCTGCGATAATAGGCGTCGACCGCCTGGGAGACCTGTTTGCCGAGACCGGCGCAGGCCCAGCCGAGATGCGTCTCGAGAATCTGTCCGACGTTCATGCGGCTCGGCACGCCGAGTGGGTTGAGCACGATGTCGACGGGCGTGCCGTCCTCGAGGAAGGGCATATCCTCCTGCGGCACGATGCGCGAGACGACGCCCTTGTTGCCGTGACGGCCGGCCATCTTGTCGCCGGGCTGAATCTTGCGCTTCACCGCGACGAAGACCTTGACCATCTTCATCACGCCGGGGGGCAGTTCGTCGCCGCGCTGCAATTTCTCGACCTTGTCGAGGAAGCGGTTTTCGAGTCCCTTTTTCGACTCGTCATACTGCTTGCGCACGGCTTCGATCGACGCCATCAGCGCGTCGTCCTCGACGACGAAGGTCCACCACTGTGAGCGGGGATATTCGTCGAGAATCGTCTGGGTCAGCTTCTCGCCCTTCTTGAAGGACTTCGGACCGGCGACGGCGGCCTTGCCGATCAGCGTCTCGGAGAGGCGCGCATAGACGTTGCGGTCGAGAATCGCGAGTTCGTCGTCGCGGTCCTTGGCAAGACGCTCGATCTCCTCGCGTTCGATCGCCTGGGCGCGCTCGTCCTTCTCGACGCCGTGGCGGTTGAAGACGCGCACTTCGACGATCGTTCCCTGAACCCCCGGCGGCACGCGCAGCGAGGTGTCGCGCACGTCGGAGGCCTTTTCGCCGAAGATGGCGCGCAGGAGCTTCTCTTCCGGCGTCATCGGGCTTTCGCCCTTGGGCGTGATCTTACCGACGAGAATGTCGCCCGCCTGCACTTCGGCGCCGATATAGACGATGCCCGCCTCGTCGAGATTCTTCAGCGTCTCTTCGGAGACGTTGGGAATGTCGCGCGTGATCTCTTCTGGACCGAGCTTGGTGTCGCGAGCCATCACCTCGAATTCGTCGATGTGAATCGAGGTGAACACGTCGTCCTTGACGATGCGCTCGTTGAGGAGGATCGAATCCTCGAAGTTGTAGCCGTTCCACGGCATGAAGGCGACGAGGACATTGCGTCCGAGCGCCAGATCGCCAAGGTCCGTCGAGGGGCCGTCGGCGATGATGTCGCCTCTCTGCACAAGATCGCCGACCCGAACGAGCGGCTTCTGGTTGATGCAGGTCGACTGGTTCGAGCGCTGGAACTTCATCAGCCGATAGATGTCGACGCCGGGCTTGCCCGGATCGAGTTCTTCGGTCGCGCGGACGACGATACGAGTTGCATCGATCTGGTCGACCACGCCGGTGCGGCGCGCGGAGATCGCGGCGCCCGAGTCGCGCGCAACGATCGCCTCCATGCCGGTGCCGACGAGCGGCGCGTCGGCTTTGACCAGCGGCACCGCCTGGCGCTGCATGTTCGAGCCCATGAGGGCGCGGTTGGCGTCGTCGTTCTCAAGGAACGGAATCAGCGCCGCGGCCACGGAGACGAGCTGCTTGGGCGACACGTCCATCGCGTCGACTTTTTCGCGCGGCACGAGCATCACGTCGCCGGCGTGACGGCAGAGCACAAGGTCTTCCGTCAGATTGCCGTCTTTGTCGACAATCGCGTTCGCCTGGGCGACGTGATATTTCGCCTCTTCCATCGCCGAGAGATAGGCGACCTCGCCCGTCACCTTGCTGTCGCGCACGCGGCGGTAAGGCGCTTCGATGAAGCCGTATTTATTGACTCGCGCGAAGGTCGCGAGCGAATTGATCAGGCCGATGTTCGGACCTTCCGGCGTCTCGATCGGGCAGATGCGGCCGTAATGCGTCGGGTGCACGTCGCGCACCTCGAAGCCTGCCCTTTCGCGGGTAAGTCCGCCCGGACCAAGCGCCGACAGACGACGCTTATGGGTGATCTCCGACAGCGGATTGGTCTGGTCCATGAACTGCGACAACTGCGACGAACCGAAGAACTCGCGCACCGCCGCCGCCGCCGGCTTGGCGTTGATGAGGTCCTGCGGCATGACCGTGTCGATATCGACCGAGGACATGCGCTCCTTGATGGCACGCTCCATACGCAGCAGGCCCAGCCGATACTGATTTTCCATCAGTTCGCCGACCGAACGCACGCGTCGATTGCCAAGATGGTCGATGTCGTCGATCTCGCCGCGGCCGTCGCGCAGATCAACGAGCGCCCTCACCACCGCGATGATGTCTTCGCGACGCAACGTCCGCGTGGTGTCCGGCGCGTCGAGATCGAGGCGCATGTTCATCTTGACGCGGCCGACCGCCGAGAGGTCGTAGCGCTCCGGATCAAAGAACAGCGAATGGAACATGGCTTCCGCCGTGTCCATCGTCGGCGGCTCGCCCGGACGCATGACGCGATAGATGTCGAACAGCGCTTCCTCGCGGCTCGAATTCTTGTCCACAGCGAGCGTATTGCGGATGTAGGGGCCGACATTGATGTGGTCGATGTCGAGCACCGGCAGTTCGTCGAAGCCTTTTTCGATCAGAGACGGCAGCGTCTTGGCGGTGATCTCGTCGCCAGCTTCGGCGAAGATCTCGCCGGTGGCGGGATCGAAGAGGTCCTGTGCGAGATATTGTCCGTAGAGCTCTTCGGGCGCGACTCGGATCGCTTTCACGCCATTTTCGGCGAGCTGACGCGCGGCGCGCACGGCAAGCTTCTTGCCGGCTTCGAGAATAACCTGGCCGGAGTCGGCGTCGATCATGTCGGCGACGGCCTTCACGCCCTTGATGCGCTCGGCGTCGAAAGGCATACGCCAGTTCTCGCCGTCCTGCGTGTAGAGGATCGTCTTGTAGAAGGTCGACAGAATCGTCTCGCCGTCGAGGCCGAGCGCGAACAGAAGCGACGTCACCGGAATTTTGCGGCGACGGTCGATGCGCGCGTAGACGATGTCCTTGGCGTCGAATTCGATGTCGAGCCAGGATCCGCGATAGGGAATGATGCGGGCGGCGAACAGCAGCTTGCCCGAGGAATGACTCTTGCCTTTGTCGTGGTCGAAGAACACGCCCGGCGAGCGATGCATCTGCGAGACGATGACGCGTTCGGTGCCGTTGACGACGAAGGTGCCGTTCGACGTCATGAAGGGCATGTCGCCCATATAGACGTCCTGCTCCTTGATGTCCTTGACGGACTTCGCCTGCGTGTCGGGATCGACATCGAATACGATCAGTCGCAGAGTCACTTTGAGCGGCGCGGCGTAGGTCATGCCGCGCTGGCGGCATTCGTCGACGTCATATTTCGGCTGTTCGAACTCGTAGCGCACGAATTCGAGCAGGGAGACCT
>NZ_JAKFWS010000090.1 GCF_021731785.1 Methylocystis sp. | reverse complement strand
TCTCGGCGACGGGGGCGACGACGGTCGCCAATCTCGCCTATGCGGCGCGCCTCGGCCTCTGGGGTTCGACCGACATGCCCTTCGCGACACGGCAGGATTTTGTCGGCGCCATGGAGGCGGGCGGCATCGCTGCGATGGAAGTGCTCGCCCGTGATTTGAAGGCTCTCGGCCTCTATGCGTCCCGCGCTTTGTCCTATGCCGGCGTCGAAGTCGAGATGCTGGAACATCGTCTCTCCGAAGAGCAAATCCGCATCTACGACTCTTACGCCTCGACCTTCGAGATCATTCACAATAATCTCACGGCGGCGTTGGAAGCGGCCAATATCACCGGCGAGGGCGGCAGGGCCTATAACCGCAACGCCAAATCCGCCGCGCGTTCGGCCTTCGAGAGCAACAAGCAGCGTTTCTTCAATCATCTGATCACGGCGATGAAGGTTCCGAGCCTCATCGCCTCGATCGATCGCGATTTGGAGGCGGGCCATGCCGCCGTCATCCAGATCGTCTCCACCAGCGAGGCGTTGATGGAGCGCCGCCTTGCGGAAATCCCCACATCCGAATGGAGCGATTTATCCTGTGACTGTTCGCCCCGCGAATATGTGCTTGATTACCTCGCCCATTCCTTCCCGACCCGGCTTTACGAGGTCTATTCCGACGAGAACGGCGACCTGCAATCGCGGCCGGTCATCGACGAGAACGGCCAGCCCGTGCACTCGCGCGAGGCGATGGAGCGGCGCGATCGGCTGATCGAGCATCTCGCGGCGCTTCCCGCTGTGCAGGGCGCGCTCGACCAGATCGTTCAACGTTTTGGCGCCGAGACAGTCGCCGAGGTGACGGGCCGTTCGCGCCGGATCGTCAGAAAAACCAATGCCGACGGCTCGGATCGTCTCTGTGTCGAAAACCGGCCCGCCTCAGCCAATCTCGGCGAGACGCAGGCCTTTATGGACGACGAGAAGCGCGTCATCGTCTTTTCCGATGCTGGCGGCACCGGCCGCTCTTATCACGCCGAGCGCAGCGCCAAGAACCAGAGGCTGCGTGTCCATTATCTTCTGGAGCCAGGCTGGAAGGCGGACAACGCCATACAGGGCTTGGGGCGCACGAACCGCACCAACCAGGCGCAGCCGCCCTTGTTCCGGCCTGTCGCCACGGACGTGAAGGGCGAGAAGCGCTTTCTTTCGACGATCGCGCGACGTCTTGACACGCTCGGCGCCATCACGCGCGGCCAGCGCCAGACCGGCGGGCAAGGCTTGTTCCGGCCCGAGGACAATCTCGAATCGCCCTATGGCCGCACGGCGCTGCGCCAGCTCTATCAGCTGCTCTATTCCGGCAAGGTCGAAGGCTGTTCCTTGACGAGATTTCAGGAAGCGACCGGGCTCGACATTACCGATCAGGACGGGAGCTTGCGAGAGGAGCTGCCGCCGATCTCGACTTTCCTCAATCGCATTCTCGCCTTGCCGATCGCCCTGCAGAACCGCTTGTTCGAAGTGTTCGAGGGCTTGATGGAGGCGTCAATCGAAGCCGCCGTCCAGGCGGGGATCTTCGATGTCGGCGTCGAGACGCTCACGTCGGAGCGCCTCGTCGTCACCAATCGGCAAACCATCGCTGCCCACGCCAAGAGCGGCGCGCAGACGTCGCTGCTCACCATGCTGCGCAAGGACAGGACCAGAGTCACGACGCTGGCCGAGGCTTTTGATCATGCGACCGCCTCGCAGAAATCTCGGCTGATGGTCAATGACCAGTCGGGACGCGCTGCCGTCAAATTGCCGGCCCCTGGATTGATGCAGGACGACGGCTCGGTTCAATCGCGCGTGCGGCTGCTGAGGCCAGTGCATCGCGATCTGATCAGCGTCGAAGCCTTGGAGCGCTCACATTGGCGTGAGGCGACCGCGCAAGAATTCCGGCAGGCGTGGGAGGCTGAAGTCGCCGTGCTTCCGGAATTTACCGAGAGTACGTTCCATATTGCTGCCGGTCTGCTGCTGCCGGTCTGGAACCGACTTCCCGACGAGACGGCTCGCGTCTATCGCTTGCAGACCGACGAGGGCGAGCGAATCATTGGCCGCCTTGTGTCGCCGGCCAGCGCCGCGGTTCTCGGTGAAGCCTTGGGAGTCGAGGCCCCTGCCCTCGCTCCAAGCGCAGCGATCGTCGCCGTTATGCAAGAAGGGGCCGGTCTCGTTCTCGCTGAGGGGCTCGTTCTCAAACGCTCGCTGGTGATGAACCGCCAGCGTCTCGAACTCGTCGGGTTTTCTGACAGCTTGGTTGATCGCCTGAAGGCGCTCGGTTTCCTTTCGGAAATCATCGCCTGGAAACTGCGGCTGTTCGTGCCGCTAGGTGATGAGGCAACAAAAATCGTCGAGAAACTTTTCGAGCTTTACCCCCTGCTCCGCGTCGCCCCGTCGACGCGCGTGCATTCCTGACGCGGGAGGCGACGATGGAAAGCCCCGCCCGCATTTTGTCGCGCGGCCTCGCCAAACATGTCGAGGCCGTCTGCAAACATTATCTCTCCAATGGCTCCCGCTCCGGCAATTACTGGATCGTCGGCGACGTGAACAATCACAGTGGCCGCAGTCTTTACGTCCGCCTCAAAGGACCTCTCTCAGGCAAGGGTGCGCGCGGCAAATGGAGTGATTCAGCGACGGCAGAACACGGTGATCTGCTTGATCTCATTTCCGCGCGCGAAGGCCACCGCTCGTTCCGCGACACGCTCGACGAAGCTCGGCGCTTTTTGAAGGCGCCGCGAGAGCCGTTGCCGGAATTGAACGAAGGGCGATCATCGGAGCGCGACACGATCGCGCTGGTGCGAAAAATCTGGGCGGCGTCGCGGTCGATTGCGGGCACGCCGGCCGAGGCCTATCTGCGCGCCCGCAAAATCATGGCGGAACGCGACGCTGCGTCCCTGCGCTATCACCCGGCGCTGTTCTATCGGGAGCGTCTTGGCCTGCCGTCGCGAAGATTGCCTGCGTTGGTCGCCGCCGTCACTGATCATCGCGGCGAGATCACCGGCGTGCATCGCACTTTTCTCGATCCGACGCGTAAGGACAAAGCGCGCGTTCCGTCGCCGCGTCGTTCACTCGGCGCCATTCTTGGCAACGGCGTTCGTTTCGGGAAGATCGACGACGCGGTTCTCGTCGGCGAAGGAATTGAAACCGTTCTCTCGATCAAGAGCGCCCTGCCCGAATGGCCCATGGTCGCTGCGCTCTCCGCCGGGCATCTCGCAGCCTGGGAATTTCCGTCCGGTCTCCGCCGCCTCATCATCGCTTGTGACAATGACGACGCTGGGCATCGCGCGGCGCGGCGTTTGAAGGAGCGAGCCGAGGCGGTAGGCAGCGACGCGAGAATGATTTGCTCGCTGCGCGCGGATTTCAACAGCGATCGGCGCGTCATGTCGGCCGAAGCCTTCCGAAAACGGCTGGAACTGTTGCTCTGATCGTGTCCGGTGCGTCCGGTACCCCAACCTGGTTGGGCTCCGCAAGGCTCATCGCGGCTGAATTCATCCGCCTCGCCTACGCAGCGTCACGCACATGGATTTCGACATGCAGTCCAGCCGCCGCCGCCATGTTTACCAAGGCGTCCAGGCCAAACAGGTCGATCTTACCGCGCATAAGGTCGGAGACGCGCGGTTGCGTGACGCCAAACAATTTGGCGGCCTGCGATTGGCTCAAGCCAGTGCGCGAGATGTGTTCTTTCAAAGCCCGCATCAGAGCGGAGCGGAGCTTCATGTTTTCGGCTTGCTCGGGCGTGTCTTCAATGGCGTCCCATACGCTTGCGAAGCGTTCGTTGCTCATTGGCTTAACTCCTGCATCAGGTCACGGTACCGTTTCACAGCCAAGTCGATGTCCGCTTTGCTCGTCTTTTGCGTTTTCTTCTGAAAACAGTGCAAGACGTAGACAGCGTCGGCGAATTTCGCGACGTAGATGACGCGGAATGCCCCCGCAGCGTCCCGAATTCGAATTTCCCTTACCCCGCGGCCAATGGTCGGCATCGGTTTCCAATCGTCGGGCTGTGCGCCGTGCTGCACGAAGTCGAGCTGATGGCCCGCTTCGCGTCGAGCCGAGACGGGAAACGCTCGCAGATCATCAAGGGCGCTGCCCCGGTGTCGGGAGCCATCTTGGCTGAGACCGGAAAGAAGTTGGGGGTCGATTAAGAAAGGATGAATATCGTTCGGGGAATTCCTGATGGAGGGGTTCTCGATGAAATGGACGGTGAAGATAGAGCGCATTGACGAGGCTGGCAATTTACATTCAACAACAGTCGGCCACATCGAGCGGCCCGAGTTGACGTCTGAAGCCGACCTTGGTCTCACCCATGACGATGGGAAGTACTTGATCCGACGGGTCCAGGCGGAAGTTGCGCAAGATCAGGTTCACGCGCTCATCTCGAAAGTTCGATCCTGTCGTTGCTGTGGGCATCTCCGTTCCATCAAAGAACATCGGCGGCGGCGGATCGACACGGTGTTTGGACATCTGCGCATTCATGCGCCTCGCTTCGAGGCCTGCGGTTGCGGGCGGCCTGCCGCCTCGTCTCCCATGGCCGTCCTCTTTCCGCATCGCGCCACTCCCGAACTGAGGCATTTGCAGGTGAGGCTTGGGTGCAAGTTTTCCTATCAGCAAGCCGCCGGCATCCTGAACGAATTTCTACCCGAGCTCTCTTGTTTCAATCACGCGACGACTCGCAATCGCGTCCTGGCTGTGGGAAAGGCGATCGAAGCGGAAACGAGAGCCGAGATCGCCGAGAAGCCAAAAGTCGAAAAGCCCGTCGACCACATGACCGTCGGCATCGATGGGGCGTTTGTCAAAGCCACGCGCTCGAAAAATCAACGCAAGAATTTCGAGATCGTGCTCGGCCGGATCGAAACCTGCGGGCGCCAGGAGAAAATCTTCGCCGCAGTCCGCGATCTCGATGACCTCGCGCGTGAGCGGGTTCGTTCCGCTCTTCGCAGCGCCGGACGCGGGCCCGCCACCAATCTCACGGTTCTTTCTGACGGAGAGGACGCCATGAGGCTGATGGCCGGTCAATGGCTGAACGGGCGCGTTGAACACCCTTTCGCTTTGCGGTAGCTGATCGCGCGGTCGGTGAAGAGCGAGGCGTAACAGCGCCGGCAGGCGTCGAGCATGGCCTGTTCTCCCCGAATGTTGAGATAGATGGAGAATAATTGTCCGGTCGGACGGCTCGGTCGTCATGCCTGTGGCTTCTCCAAGTCAGGGAATGGGGCAGGCGCCCCGATCATGACGGCTCGCTTTCGTCAGGCCGGCCGCTCATCCGCCCGGCTTAGCCGGCCGTGCGCAGATGCGTGACTGAGGAGAGGACCGAGTTCGCCCAGATGGTGCTGCACTCGATGTCGCCGTCGCGCTCGAACCAATGCGTCGCGCCCGGGATGAGATCGAACGGGATGGGGTGGGCGGCCAGCGGATTGTGGAACACCTCCAACTCCTGGCACCAGGCTTCGCCCCGGGGCCAGAGTGCCTGGTATTCGTCGCTGGCGACCGACAGCTCGAAATTGATCGGCTCCAGCGCGCCTGGGGTTCGGTCAAAGAGGATGCCGTGCCGGATCATCGTCAACCCCGGAGGGCGCCAACCGGCAAGGAAGCCCATTCGATTGAACTTGGCGAACGTTGCCGCATTGCTGAAGACGACGGCCGACAAATGCGCGAAGTCCGGATCGCGGAAGAGCCCCGCCAGGATGCCGTGCCTGCCCGTCAGGTTGGCGATCGGTGTCCCGACCGCGCGGCGCTCCGCGCCTTCGCCTTCGATATCGGCGTGCATCCCGTAGAGGTAGGTGGGCAACGCTTCCCGGCTCCAGACCATCGAGCCGTATTCGTGAAAGTCGGCGATGGCGAGGGCGAAGGAACGCCCCTTCACGTGGTCCAGCTCATGATAGTTGCGCTGAAGCTTGCCTCGCAGTGTTTTGGCGAAGCGTTCGGCCGGACCTCCCATCAGGCGTTCCTTGCGGTCCCCCGGCGCATGCACCCAGTCACCGATCCCACCGGCGTGTGGGGTCTCGGAGTTCGCCGTCACCGCCTCGATCCAGCACACGTCGCCCTCCTTCTTGATCAGGAAGTCGGGCGAGACATGATCTTGCCGGACGCTCAGGCCCTGCTCGCGAAAGCAGGCGAGAAGGTAGAGTTCGAACAGCCGGGAGGCGAAGTTGCTGGTCTGAAAATCCGGGACGAAGTTGGCGTCGGGATTAGGAAGCGCGAGATAGCATTCGCCGATCGCCATGAGCGCCGGCAGATGGCTGATGGTGGTCGTCAGCAGATCGAACTCCGGAGATGTCCCGCGCGGCCCAGGCTTCAGCAAGAGCGGGCGGCGCCTGGCTCCCGGCGGCAAGGGTTCCGGTGGATCACCGACGCGCATGCCAATGCTGAGGCGGTCGAGCGCGGCCTCGGGAGTGGAATAGGGGCCGCCTTCATCGACCTTGGTCCAGCAGTGATCGATGCGCCGGAGCAAGGCGAGACTGGTGAAGGTCCCTTGCTCCGGATCAAGAAGGATGCAGCCGCTCGTGCTGCCCCGTCCGGCCTGATAGGCGCTGAAGATATGGGCGGGGTCGAAATTGGGACCGCGTTCGAGCGACAGCGCATAGAGTTCGAACTGGCGCTGGCTGATCGGGGTGATCAGTCGCGGCTCACCAGTTCGGGCCATGGCCGGCCTCGTCATCCTGCAGGCGGCAGGTGCGCGCATGCGACCTTATAGTCACGACGCCTCCGCCGCGGCCGCCGGGGCAAGGATATCGCTGGCTTCCCATCCCTCGCCCTGCCGGGCCGTCACGAACTCACGGTCCCAGACGCCCCAGTTCGTGGGCAATGGAACCTGCGCCAGGGGATTGTGGACATAGGTGATTGGCCGGACCTGGCGCGAGAGGTTGCCGAGGCCGACCCGTGACCAGATCACGCCCGAGATGTCGGCGAAGCGCTCGGCGAGGAAGGCCGTGCGCGGGATCGAATTACGCTCGCGGCGGATCAAGGGTGCAGCCTGGAAGCCCTCTTCGAGGACATCGCCGGTGTCGCGGTCAATGGTGATGAAGGCGTCGCCGATCGGGAACAGTGTCGTCATGATGAGCGGCAAGGGCTGTTCGGCGACATAGGGGCCGAAGCGGCTGGCACTGATCGCGATGATGCGGGTATCTTCCGGCGCGATCACGCCCTGCTCGATGTAGCGGGCGATCTTCTGCGCCTTGGTCCAGAACGCCCCGGAGGTCCGAAGCTGCGCCTGGCGGATCGGCGCGGCGACAAAGCCACCGCCCTCATTGATCGGCACGGGGCGCACGATCTGGTCAGGACCGGGAACGCCTTCGTCGGGGGTGATGGCCTCGATCCAGATGCGGCGACCGTCTTCGAGGACGCACAGGTCCGGTTGGCCGCCTTCGCGCTGACGATCGACGACGGGCAACAACGTCCGCCCCGCCTCGAGCAGCGTGCAGCCCAGATACATTTCCCAGAAGCGCCCATCGACGTCGCGCGCGAAACCCTGACGGAAGTCAGGATCGGCATAAGGTGCGTAGCGCGCCCACATCTCCTGCAGCATGGCGTGAAGCTGCTGTTCGATCGGAAACTCGGCGGCTTTCAGGTTCTCGAACCCGCGATCGAGATTGGCGCCGTCAACGTCGAAAAGATCACTCATCATCAATTCGTCTCGCCATTCGAACCTTATGCCCTGCGCGCACAGCGCCATGTCCGCATACATACTGACGGCGAACATGGTAGCCGACTTCTCACGAATGTCAGGCAGTTGGCGGCGTAGTGTCTGCTCTTGACGCATCGTTCCCGTAAGCAGTCGGGTCACGCAATGACCGGTTTGCCTCCTGATTCCAGACCTCTGTTTTGAGGTTCGATGCTGCGCGGGAACTTTCAGGGCACAAGATTCCAAAACGAAGTTTTCTTGCCGTGCTTGCCACGTATGCGCGCTGCGAACGGCTCGTGCGGTTCAAATTGCCCAAAATCGGCGATCGCCGAAGCGAGACCGGCGCATTCCTGAAAGTGACGCGCAGCATGCTTGTATCGACTGGACCTGCCGTTATCGAGCGAGAATTCGATCATGGCGCGGAGCGCCAGCGTCGCAGCCAAGGGATGCTTGCCTGCCAGCGCGTCCGCGACAGGTGTCAGAACCTCATAACGATCGCCATCCAATTTGTCGGCGCGCGTGAGTACGAGTTTCGCTGCGCGATCGGGCGCGGGCCAGGCGGCGAGGAATGAGAGCGCGGCGCTGAAATGCTCGAATTTCTCGGCGAAATCGAGCCCGCGGCTTTCCGCCTCGATGTCGTCGAAGTCAGGCAGCCGCTTGAGATAGTCCCCGCTACTGTAGTCGCAACGCGCGAACACCGAGGAGGCGAGCGCCATGAAACGCCACATTAGATCGAGCGCTTCTTTCGGATCGGACTTTCCGACATGTTCGACAATCGCGCGTGGCTGCGCCTCGAGATCGTCGACGAGCGCGCGGCGGTTCTGCCAGTCGACGAAGCTTCGAGAGCGAGAAATGGCGGTGAGGCGCTTGCGGATTTCGCGCGCTGCGTCGGCGGGGCTTTGCGCCCCCGCAATGGCAAGGCGCAAGCGTCGTTTTGCGG
>NZ_JAKFWS010000155.1 GCF_021731785.1 Methylocystis sp. | reverse complement strand
GCTCGCGCGATCGGCACTTCGCCATATCCGCGTCGCGTCCAAACAGGAGTTGAAGGATCGAATCATTGAGGCAATCGACGACGTTAACCGTGAGCCTGTCGTTCATACCTGGACTTACAAGATCGACATCGCGGCATGATATGAGTCGATCCAAAGAAACGCTCTACTAGTACCGCCACCATATGGCGCTGATCAGGCCGCGCTCGGCGGGCGAATTCATCCCGCCGATCGCGGCGATCGCGCCGATCTGCAAGGAGAGCGACGCGCTTACGTCATAGACTGCGCTGAGCTGAAATTTCTGCTCGGCGACGACGCCCGCGGGGCCCCCTCTCGGCGCAAAGCCGGAGTAGCTTTGCGCAAGCAGCAGGATCGGGGGCAGGGGACGCAGGCCAGCGGTGAAGTCGACGCGGATTTCGTCGCCATTCTGTCCGCGCGAGCGATAACCGAGTTGCGCATCGATGAAGCCGGGAAGGCCGAAAATTTCGAACGGCCGGCCGACGAGAAGCCGAACGTCGCCCTGGACCGCGTCGCGCATGTCGAGGAACCGCCGCGAAGCCGGCGAGGCAGCGCGCACGCCGGCCTGCAGCGAGACGATGTAATCGCCCCAGGTAAATAGCAACGCCCGCGCGCCAAAAGCGCCCAGTCCCAAGCCCTCATAACGCTGGCCCGGCGGCGATTGCAGCGACAGCGGCAGACCGGCCTTTGCTTCATCGATGAGCAGGTTGAGACGGTCGAACGGCCCGGCGGCGCCGCTGAAATTCATGTAGCCGCCTTCGGCGACGACGGTCAGCCAGTCGAGCACGCCGTGCTCGACATAGACGCGCGTCTCGAACTTTCGATAGGAAGGCGTCTCGATCAGTCGCCCGTTCGCGTCATAAGCCTTGCGCGCGTCGGCGAAGGTCGTGGTGAGGATCGCTTGTCCCCCGCCCGGCGTCATCAGCCATGCGCCGGCGGAGACCGGTTGCGCTGCGCCGGTCGTCACGCAAAACACAACGAGAGTTGACGACGCACGCATAGCGCAACGCTAGGCTGAGAGCCGCCCGCCGCCCGCGGTCGGCCCAACCTAATGCTAGGCTTGAATTTTTAAGTTGGCAATCTAGGGCTGCGGCTACGCTCCCATATGCGCATGCACGTCGCGTCCTCCGTGACGCCGCATGATGTCGATCGCCGCGCGTTCCCGTTCGTCATTCCACGTGCGCGCCCATAGCAGCAGGCCGCCATGCTTCAATTGCGACTGTGCCCAGTCGGTCTGACGGTCGCCGACGATTTTCGAAATAAACAGGCCCAGAACGCTCGCTCCGCCGCCGGTCAAGAGGCCAATGGCGATGGCGCTGGTAAGCGACAGGCCAGACGCAAGGGCGAGCCCAGCGCCGACAATCACGCCGACGTAGAACAGAACGCCGACGATCGACGCCTTGCCGATATTGAGCGACTCGCTGTCGATATAGGGCGTGCGGGGCGCCGCGGGGCTGTCTTCAAGTTCGTTCGCGCTCACCTCGTTGTCGCCGAGCTTCTGGCGTACTTTGTCCGCTTCGGCGAGGAGGCTGATCTCCGAACGGTCGAAGCCGCCGGTGAGAAGATCGTCGATCGCCGACTGCAGCTTGTCGACCGCGTCGAACACCCCGACCACCTCGCGCACTTCATACCGCTCTTCGGCGGTAGACACCTTATTCTCTTCCATGTCCGTCCTCCTTGAGACGATGGCCGCGACCGCGCTCTTGATGCTTAAAGGGAGCGGCGGCGCCGGTCTTCAAGGGGCGTCCAATGGGGAAAATCGCGCGAACGCGCGCCGGGGCCTAAGCCGCGCGGCGGTGAGACGCGCCGCCGAAGAATTCCAGATAGCGCGCGTCGATTTCGGCGACCGGCATGACGACGAAAACATCTGTTGTGTTGAACTTGCGGTCGACGACGGCGCCCTCGCCGAAACGCGCGCCGACGCGCAGATAGCCCTTGATGAGCGGCGACAGCGCGTCGCGCGCCTTGCGCGGGTCGAAGGCGTCGCGCGCCAGCATCCGCATCGGCGTGTGCAACTCTTCTCTCGCGCTGACGCGCCATGGCTCTTCGGCCGGCGCATAATGCGCGAGAAAGCTCAACGCTTGCGCATGGGCGAGCGGATTGGCGCCGTGCAGACTCGCGCAGCCGAACATCACGTCGATGTCATGCGCCCGCACATAAGCGAGGAGCCCCCGCCACAGCAGTTCGATCGTGCGCTTGCTGCGATAAGGCGCGAGCACGCAGGAGCGCCCGAGCTCCAGCGCGCGCTTGCCGGCGTGGCGCGCGAGCAGCGGCGCGACGTCATATTCGCTTTCCGAATAGAAGCCGCCGGCTTTCGCCGCCATATCGTCGCGCATCAGCCGATAGGCGCCGACGATCTTTGGCCTGATCTTGCCGCGCCGTGTCTGCGCCGCGTGATCGATGACGATAAGATGATCGCAGAATCTGTCGAAACGGTCGGCGTCGCGGCGAGTGAAGGCGGTGCGCGCGTCGGGAATGGCGCCGCCTTCCTCGTAGAAGACCTCGTAGCGCAGGCGCTGCGCTTTGCGCACTTCCCTTTTGCCGCGCGCAAGCCGCACTTCGAGCGCGCCCAAGCGGCCAAGCGTATCGCTGAGCGCTTTTCTTGTCTGTTTGGGCTTTTTCGAGGCAGCTTGCGGAAAATTGACGAGAGCGAAGATCGTCTGACCGAAATCCGCGTTAACCGTCCACATGTGCGACTCGCTCCGCATCGATCCATCTGATTGAAGATCACGGAGAGGCGAAGCTTTTGTGACGCGACGAGTGCCGTAGCGACGCTCGAGTTGCGCTTCGCGCTCGAACTTTTACAAGGCGACGGAGCCGATGAGAGCGATCATGATCAAAAGTTTGTTGGGCGCCGGCGCGGCGATCTGTCTCGCAATGGCGGAAGCAAGCGCCGAGCCGCCGCTCGCCGGCTGCTACGAGCGTATCTATGACGAGGCGCATCTTCGCGCGCATCGCCGCCAGATGGTGCGTCACGTTCGCCTGAAGATCGCGCCGACTTCGGTCTCGCCGTCAGAAGGCGGCGACAAGCCGCCGATCGCCGACGCCCTCCTGCAAATGTGGCCGGGAAAGCGCAAGCCGAGCTTCGACTCGCTCGGCGTCTGCTGGACAGAAGCGGACGGCCTCGTTTGCAACGGCTCCGACTCCGCCGTCGAGACGCGCCTCTGCAAGACGAAGACATATGGCGTTCGCGATTGCCGGATCGAGGACGCGCATTCGGGCCGCTTCCGCATCGCGCCGCGTCCTGGCGGGGCGCTCCTCACCGTGCTGGAGACGCTCGAACTGCCGCAGACGGGCTCAGATGTGGGGCCATTTCTCTATCTCAGTCCGGGCGATCCGGAGAACCGCGATTTTCTGCTGAAGGCCTCCCCGGGCCCATGCAAATAGCCACGCTCATTCACAACCCCATCGAAGCAGCCTCTGATGGCCAGACCGCTACAAACTTGCCTCGGGGTTATCGAGACAATATATCTAGTATTCTGACCAATGATTGACGCTATATCTTGACATTGGCTGGCCTCCTTGTTAGTTAGCTGAGAATGGGCCAGCCAACGGGGTTGCCTCGATGACCGATGATTTTCTTGTTAGGCGGAGGTCTGATTGCGAGGTTCGCCAAATTGCAAGAAAGGCGCGCGCTTATCTTGGATTCGCTAGTCGGGGGCGAATCGACGTCGTCGCGTGTTTGCGGAATGAAACCATTTGGACGGTCAGTGGCGTAAAGAGACTAGTCGTCAAAGTGCTTCCTGATATCGAATTGGGAACCGCAGACGCTCTGACATCTCACACAGAAGAATTGATAGTTATTGCTTTCAGGCGGTCGGTGCATCATGCCGCTGTTCTCGGTGAAGGGCGCGCCCGCAATACTGTCGCACACGAACTTGGCCATGCAGTGATGCATAATCGTTCCGGGATGCCCCGACGTGCCGGAGGGAACGATACGTATAGATGGGTTAGACCCTACGAATCAGCAGAGCATCAAGCAAAGGTCTTCGCAGCGGCCTTCTTAATCGATGATGATATAGCGAGTACTCTCGACTCTGCTGAAGAAATAGCAATTCAATTCGGAGTCAGCCTTAAGTGTGCAGAAATATACTATAAAGAACTCGTAGAGCGGCGCGACCGAAGCAGAGCCGCAGAGAAGATACGCAAGCTTGCCGCATCGTTTGGCGCTGAGGTGAAGCAGTTCCCTGCTCCCAGCTTAAGGTTCCTGGATTCTCCATGCCCCAAATGCGGAGAGAGGAAGGTGTTCCCAGTAGGATCGAAATATATGTGTCAGAGCTGTGATACTGTGTCAGACACCTATCCAGATGGCGATAGCGACTGATCGAAAGTTGATAGCTCTTTATGGAGGCTTGTTGGTCGCGGCTAGATGCATGAGACGATTTTCCCCACTATTTTACGATTTGTCCACATATTGAGTTTTTATTCGTACGCACCACAATTGGTAGTTGACGCGAGACCGAGACTCATCCCAACTGGGCAGTAGGCGATGACGCTGCCGCGTACATTCTTCGAGAGTATCTACTCGGATCGCGGCCTCTGCGCGACGTCCTCTAGTTCCGCGTGCGTTCGCTCCGACGGTGTCTCCAAAAGCATCCTGAGCCGGAAGGCACGTGCTTCGTGTACCAATTTTCGATTACGTCGCGGGCCGGCGAACGGCTGCGCGCGGGCGGACGCCTGCGCCTTGAGGGGATGGAACGATGAAAATTGAGCGGCGCTACACCAAGGCGGGCGAATCTCCTTATGCGAGCATCCCGTTCCGCACGACCAAGAGCGAAATCCGCAATCCCGACGGCTCGATCGTTTTTGCCCTCGACAATATCGAGGTTCCCGCGCAATGGAGCCAGGTCGCGTCCGACGTTCTGGCGCAGAAATATTTCCGCAAGGCCGGCGTGCCGGCGCGCTTGAAGCGCGTCGAGGAGAACGCCGTCCCATCCTTCCTGTGGCGCGCCGTCGCCGATACGGAGGCGCTCGCCGAACTGCCCAAGGACCAGCGGCACGTCTCTGAAATCTCGGCCAAGCAGGTCTTCGACCGTCTCGCCGGCGCCTGGGCCTATTGGGGCTGGAAGGGCGGCTATTTCGACGCCGAGGAAGACGCCCAGGCGTTCAGCGACGAGCTTCGCTACATGCTCGCCATGCAGATGGCCGCGCCCAATTCGCCGCAATGGTTCAACACCGGCCTGCATTGGGCCTATGGCGTCGATGGACCGAGCCAGGGCCATTTCTACGTCGACTACGCCAATGGCAAGATGGTGAAGTCGAAATCGGCCTATGAGCATCCGCAGCCGCACGCCTGCTTCATCCAGTCGATCGCCGACGATCTCGTCAATGACGGCGGCATCATGGATCTGTGGGTGCGCGAGGCGCGGCTGTTCAAATATGGCTCCGGCACCGGCACCAATTTCTCCAAGCTGCGCGGCGAGAAGGAGAAGCTCTCGGGCGGCGGCTCGTCCTCTGGCCTGATGTCCTTCCTCAAGATCGGCGACCGCGCGGCGGGCGCGATCAAATCCGGCGGCACGACGCGGCGCGCGGCGAAGATGGTCGTCGTCGACATCGATCACCCCGACGTCGAGCAATTCATCGGCTGGAAGGTCAAGGAAGAGGAGAAGGTCGCCTCGCTCGTTACGGGCTCCAAGATCGTCAAGAAGCATTTGAAGGCGATCATGCGCGCCTGCGTGAATTGCGAGGGCCCCGGCGACGACTGCTTCAACCCCGA
This sequence comes from Methylocystis sp., assembly GCF_021731785.1. Classification (GTDB taxonomy): domain Bacteria; phylum Pseudomonadota; class Alphaproteobacteria; order Rhizobiales; family Beijerinckiaceae; genus Methylocystis. The sequence continues at coordinate 2,896 of NZ_JAKFWS010000155.1, read as the reverse complement.
GATCAATCCGGCGCTGAAGCGCGAGATCAAGCTGGCGCGCAGAAACGAAGTCCCGGACAATTACATCAAGCGCGTCATTCAATTCGCCAAGCAGGGCTACACGGACATCCACTTCGACACTTATGACACGGACTGGGACAGCGAAGCCTATCTCACCGTCTCCGGCCAGAACTCCAACAACTCCGTGCGCGTGACGGACGCATTCCTGCAGGCGGTCGAGAAGGACGGCGACTGGAGCCTCATCAAGCGTCTCGACGGCAAGGTCTCGAAGACGCTGAAAGCCCGCGATCTGTGGGAGAAGATCGGCTACGCCGCCTGGGCCTCGGCGGATCCCGGCATCCAATTCCACACAACGATCAACGACTGGCACACCTGCCCGGCGGGCGGCCCGATTCGCGCGTCGAATCCGTGCTCGGAATATATGTTCCTCGACGACACCGCCTGTAACCTTGCGTCGCTCAATCTGCTGCAGTTCCGCGATCCCGAGACGAAACGCATCAACGTCGAGTCTTACGAACACGCGGTGCGGCTGTGGACCGTCGTGCTCGAAATCTCGGTGCTGATGGCGCAGTTTCCCTCGAAAGAGATCGCGCAGCTCTCCTACGACTATCGCACGCTCGGCCTCGGCTTCGCCAATGTCGGCGGCCTTCTGATGTCGTCCGGCGTCGCTTACGACAGCGAAGCTGGCCGCGCTATCGCCGGCGCGCTGTCGGCGATCATGACCGGCGTCTGCTATGCCACTTCTGCCGAGATGGCCAAGGAGCGCGGGCCCTTCGTGCGCTTCATGGAGAATCGCGAGGCGATGCTGCGGGTGATCCGCAACCACCGCCGCGCCGCCCATGGCGAACGCGTCGGCTATGAACAGCTCGCGATGATGCCCGTGCCGCTCGACAAAGCCGCCTGTCCCGATCAGCTCTTGATCGAGCGCGCCGGCGCCGCCTGGGACAAAGCGCTCGCGCAAGGCGAACTCTACGGCTATCGCAATGCGCAGGTCACTGTCGTCGCGCCGACCGGCACCATCGGTCTGGTGATGGATTGCGACACGACGGGGATCGAACCCGACTTCGCGCTGGTGAAATTCAAGAAGCTCGCCGGCGGCGGCTATCTCAAGATCGTCAACCGCGCCGTGCCGGAAGGGCTGCGGGCGCTCGGCTATCGCGAGAGCGACATCGCCGAGATCGAGGCTTACGCGGTCGGCCACGCCTCGCTCTCCAACGCCCCCGCGATCAACACCGCGAGCCTGCGCGCGCGCGGCTTCACCGACGAGAAGATCGCCGCGATCGAGGCGGCGCTGCCGTCCGCCTTCGACATCAAATTCGTCTTCAACAAATGGACGCTCGGACCCGACTTCCTCACCGAGACGCTGAAAGTTCCGGCGGCAGCGCTCGAAGACAAGAACTTCGATCTCCTCTCCCATCTCGGCTTCGCCAAATCCGAGATCGAAGCGGCGAATATTCATGTCTGCGGCGCGATGACTCTGGAAGGCGCGCCGCATCTGAAGCGCGAACACTATCCGGTGTTCGACTGCGCCAGTCCCTGCGGGCGCACGGGAAAACGCTATCTCTCGGTCGAGTCGCATATCCGCATGATGGCTGCGGCGCAGCCCTTCATCTCGGGCGCGATCAGCAAAACCATCAACATGCCCAATGACGCCTCGATCGAAGATTGCGAACAGGCCTATCTGCTGTCGTGGCGCCTCGGGCTCAAGGCCAATGCGCTGTATCGCGACGGCTCCAAGCTCTCGCAGCCCTTGTCGGCGCAGCTCATCGCCGGCGACGACGACATCGACGCGATGGACGTGGTCGAAGAAATCGTGACCGCCGCGATGCCGGCCCGCGCCGCGGCGGTCGCCGAACGCATCGTCGAGCGCGTCGTGCATCAGGTGATCCGCGAGCGCGAGAAACTGCCAAACCGGCGCAAGAGTTATATTCAGAAGGCGACGGTCGGCGGGCACAAGGTCTATCTGCACACCGGCGAATATGAAGATGGTCGGCTCGGCGAAATCTTCATCGACATGCATAAGGAGGGCGCCGCCTTCCGCTCGTTGATGAATAATTTCGCCATCGCGATTTCGCTTGGCCTGCAATATGGCGTGCCGCTCGAAGAATATGTCGACGCCTTCACCTTCACCCGCTTCGAGCCCGCGGGTCCGGTGCAGGGCAATGACGCGATCAAATACGCGACCTCGATCCTCGACTATGTGTTCCGCGAACTCGCCGTCTCCTATCTCGGCCGCACCGATCTCGCCCATGTCTCGCCTGAGGACGTCGGCCATGACGTGCTCGGCAAGGGCCAGCATGAAGGCAAGGCGCCGGAGACCAACTCCGTCGTCTCGCGCGGGCTGCTACGCTCCAAGACCGATCGGCTGATGGTGGTGCAGGGCGGCGGGGCGGTCGCGCTGCGCGAGACGCCGGAGGTGATGCATGACGCCGGCGAACCGGTCTCGACGCTCGGCTGGACCGAGCCGACGAAGACCATTTCGGGCATCGCCGAAAAACGCGCCGAAGCGCGCATGAAGGGCTATGTCGGCGAAGCCTGCCCTGAGTGCGCGAATTTCACGCTGGTGCGCAATGGGACGTGTTTGAAGTGCGAGACCTGCGGCGCGACCACGGGGTGTAGTTGAGCGTGCAATCTCAACAACCGTCATGGCCGGGCTTATCCCGGCCATCCAATCTAAATTGAATGAACTTTAATGGAAAACGCGCGCACGCGCGACTGATGCATGCCGATTCCCAAGCGCCGAAGATGACACCCATCGCTGAACGACTAATACCAACCTGCCGTGAGTCTGACTCACCTCGGATTCCCGAATCGGCAAATGTCTGATTCTTATTGGCGAACCGAGGGAGGTTCGTCATGGCGGCAGCGGTGCGATTGCGTGAAGATTTCGATGCCG
>NZ_JAKFWS010000160.1 GCF_021731785.1 Methylocystis sp. | reverse complement strand
CGAAGTTCGTCGCCGGCGACATGCCCTAAGCGATACTGACGAATTGAAATAAAGAGCCCCCGGCCCACAAAGCCGGGGGTTTTTCTATGACAACCCGCGCAGACCGACATAGCCTCCAATGCGCCGCGCGTCGCAGACGCAGTCACTCAACGAATGTTGAGGCGGGCGCCTGGTTTCTTCCCGATTGCGGGCCTTTGAAACAACTGCTCAGGAGTCGGGGAGTGCTGGGCGACAACCGCGGGCTCGCGGTGCGTCTTTTGGACGCAAATCTCTCGTCCGATTTCGCTCGCGTCGTTTTGTGGCATTTGTCAAATATAGACGATCGGCGTTCTGCGGCGCCGCGACGCGATGTCGATGACAAAAATGGAGCCGCGAGACAAAAATCCGCTATAGAAGCGACAGGGCTTACGAAGGTCGCCAAGAAGAGCGACAGCTCTGAAATCATAATTGATCGAGGGATGGAAATGAAGAATTGGCGTAGCCTCGCAGCCGCAGTTCTCGGCGGGCTTTTCTCGCTGGCTTTGGCGCTCCCATTGAGCGCGTCGGAAGGCGGCGCCGGCCCCGAGGCGATGACCATGGGCAATATGTGCATGGTCATGTTCGGCTACGACATGATCCACATCACGGCCTATCAGCCGGGCAAATCGCGCAGCGAATATTGCGCCGAAATCCCGAGCGTCGGCCCGACGATTCTCGTGTTCGACATCGAAAATCCAGCGTTCCGCGACATGCCGCTCGAGCTGCGGATCATTCGCGATCCATTGACGCCGATCACGAAAGACACCGACCTCGAGGCGCTGACCGAGGTTTATCGTCCCGCGACGAAATACACCAAAGGCACGTTCAATCTGGAGCACAACTTCAAGGATAACGGCCACTATATCGGTCTCGTCACTCTGACGCGCCCCGACGGCGCGCAGGAAACGTCGGACTTCAAATTCACGGTCGGCGAAACCTTGTGGGCGTGGGTGCCGCAGATCGCCGGAACCGTGCTCATCGCCGGCATTGTTTTCGCTTATTGGAAACATACGCATCCGTCCTCCAAGAAGAAGGACGCCGCTGGCGTCGCCGCGTCTTGAACGTCGCGCCGCGCATCTACATCTCAAAAAACAAAAGAGGAGGCGCGCGCCTCCGGGGAGACGCCATGACCAACGCTGACAGGACTTCGCCGATGCGCCCGCGCCGTCCGGCGGGATTCGGCTTCGCCGTCGGTGGAGCTTTCGCCATCGTCCTCTCCGTTGCGGGAGCGACTTCGGCGGTCGCGCATTCCTTCCTCGTCGACGCGACGCCTTCGTCGAAGGAGCATGTGGCGGCGCCGCCAAAGACGATCAAGTTGAAATTCGGCGGCGGGGTCGAGCCGTCCTACTCGAAGATCACCGTCGAGACGCTCGACGGAAAAGTGCTTGGCGAAGGCAACGCCGCGGTGCCCGGCAAGCCGCGCGAATTGACGGCGAATGCGCCGGAACTCGCGCCAGGCAAATATATCGTGCGCTACCGCGTGCTCTCCAGCGACGGGCACATCGTCGAAGGGAACTACGAGTTCACCGTCGACGCGAAGTAAGCGCGACCGCGCCAATGGCTGGCTCGCGGCGCGTTGAGCGACACGCCGCTCATTCTCGCCTCTTAGCGGCAGCCAGGGAGATCAACGCCAGAGGACGTCGGGCGAAAGAAAAATGTATTTGTCTCTAGCGGCGATCCGCCTCCTTCTGAGCCTGCCCTCGGCCCTTGCGGTCGGACTTCTGCTCTTGCCGCGTCTCATCGGCGAGGATGGCGCGCGTTTCAAGCCCGCTGTGGCGGCGCTGGCGTTGACGCGCGCCGTGCTCGGCTTCGCGTTGCTTTATGTCACCGCGCTCTCGATCTTTCCCGCCGATCGTCCGGTCGAATTGGAAACGCTGTGGGCGTTCGCCGCCAACACCACGGTGGGGAACGCCTGGATTGCGACGCAACTGATCGCGTTCCTGTTCGCCGGTCTCACGGCGGCGCGGCTCTTCATCGTGTCCGAATTGCTCGATCGGGTGACGCTGTGGGTCGGCGTCGTTCTCCTCGCCGTCGTTTCGGTGACCGGCCATGCCGTGGATGACGGCTTGCCGCGCTGGACGCAGGCGAGCTTCCTTCTCCATACGGCCGCGGGCCTTGTCTGGTTGGGCGGATTGCTCGGTCTCGTCTGGTGGATGTTCACCGCGCGCGGCAAGCCGCCGGAGGTCGCGACGCAGCTTGCCGAACGCTGGTCCTTGATCGCAAAAGTCGCCATGGCGATCGTTGCCGTCACTGGATTTGCGATCGCCTGGGAGAACGTTGGCAGCATTCCCAATATGCTGGCGACGACCTACGGCCGGATGTTGACGCTGAAGCTGATATGTCTGTGCGGTGTTTTGCTCGCGGCGCTGGCGCTGGCGCGTTACATAACGCGACGGCCTCGAGGCGAATTCAATGTCGCCTGGTACAGCAGGGTAGGGGCGGGCGAGTCGGCGTTCGCGCTCGCGCTGCTTTCGATCGCGGGCTACATCGCGGTCATCACGCCGGCCGCGCATGAGACCAGTCTCTATTGGCCGCTGCCGTTTCGGTTATCCTATCTGGCGACCTGGGGACAAAACCCCGCGATGTTCAGCTCGATCTGGTGGTGGGGGATTGCCGCCGTCGTTCTCGCTATCGTCGCCGCTCTGGTCTGGTGGACGCCCGGCGCCCGTCCGTATCGCCTCTATGCGACGCCGGCCGTCTCCGCCGCGGCGCTGATTTCCCTCGCCGTGTCCTTTGCGACCGAGGCTTACACCGACACCTACGACGATCCGACGCAGGACTACACCGCGGAGTCGGTGGCGCGGGGACTCACCCATTTCAAGGAGAACTGTACCAGCTGCCACGGCGATCAGGGCGAAGGCAATGGGCCGCTCGCCAAGGATCTCAGGAACGCGCAGGGGCTCGCGGTGCAACCCGCCGATCTGACGGCTCCTCACGTCGGCACCCATACGATCGGCGACATATTTCACTGGCTGACCCACGGCGGACAAAGCGGCGTCATGCCGGGCTTCAGAGAGCAGCTCGACGTCGACGACCGTTGGGATGTGATCAACTTCCTGCTGATGATGTCCTATTCAAACCGCGCCCGCTTCATGAGCCCTCAGCCCATGATTCAATGGCTGATCGCGCCCGACTTCGCGCTGATCGATCCGCACGAGGAGGCGACGTCGCTCTACCGGCTGCGCGGCGTGCCGACGTTGATCTCCTTCGCGCGCTGCGGTTCCCCGAACGGCGATCCGAAGGCGCGCGCCGAGAGCGTCAAGATCGCTCATGACGCCGCAAAAGCCGTCGGCGCGAACCACGCGACGATCTATGACGCAGCCTGCCCTCAGGAGGCGAAAGGTCGGGAGCCGGTTCATCCCAAGGGGGTCGAGACCGCCTATTCGGTGATCAATCGCTACCCCAACGAAACGCCCTCTGAGGAGATTGAAGAGGCGCATTTTCTCGTCGACCGTTCCGGCTATATTCGGGCGCGTTTCCGCGCTTTCGCGCCCAATGACGGAAATGCCCAGAAACTGGCCGGCCTCGTCGCCGAATTCGCCCGTGAACCTTTGATCGAAATCAGCCTGCACTCGCATTAGCGCGCCCTATTGTCGCAAGCGAGACTGTCGCGCGGCGGTATCCGATGGGCGCGTCATTCGTCATGATGCAATCAGGCCGGGGGAGAACAGTCCGGCGGAGAAGGGGAGAAGCCAGATGCTAAAGCGGCGTGATTTCTTGCTGACCGGAGGGACGCTCTTGACGGGGACGGCGCTTGGGCTCTTCGCCCTACGCGGTTCCGCCGCGGCCCACGAATATGATGTCGGCAATCTGAAGGTCGAGCACCCTTGGCTGCGCGCGCCGGTCGACGGCGACAACAAGGCGCAATTCTATGCGATGCTGCACAACAATGGCTCTACGGCCGATAAGCTGATCGCCGTCAAATCGGGAAAATTCGGCAAAGCGGAAGTTCACGGCGACGCCAAGAAGCTCGAGCTCGTCACGCCGGTAGTTCTGCCGCCAAAGTCGAAAGTCACGCTCGCGCCGGGCGGCGCCTATGTCGCGCTTCTCGACATCAAGAAGCATCTCGAGGTGGGCTGGGGCCTGGAGATGACGCTCGTCTTCGAAAAGGCCGGCGAAGTGGAGGTTGATGCGGCGATCGACGCGCCGGATGCAGCCCATGCGCATGACGCCGAAGCCATGGAGCGCTGGCAGAAGGCGCACGGCCAGGACTCTGCCGGCCCCAAGGAGGGCGGCGCGCATGAACATCACGATCATCACATGGAAAAGAAGTGAGCGCAGGCGATTGAAGCGGTCTGCAAACGCGAAAACCGGCCGCTCGACAGGCAGCCGGTTTTTCAGGACTTGGACCCACACGCTTGGCCCGGCAAACTTGGCCAGGCAAATTCGGACAGCCAAAAAGAAAGCGCGCGTCGTCGGACGCGCGTTTTCTTAAGACTGCTGCGAAATGCTGGCGTAGATGAGCGGTCGATCGCCTTAGCGGTCGATCGCCTTAGCGGTCGATCGTCACAAGCCGTCCGGCAAAGACGCCGCTGTCAGTAGCCACTGGCGTGGCCTTCTGCGCGGGCGAGCCGATGGGCAGAGCGAAGCCGAGGACGAATGCAGCCATTGCCATCGCGGCGACAAGAAGGAGTGAAACGCGGAACTGGCGACGCGCTGAGTCCCTGTCGAAACTACGCGTGAAAGCCGGCTCCATCTGATCTTCAAATTTATCAACGAGCGACATTGTCCCTGATCCTCTCGCATTCGCCCTTTTGTAACGCTTGCGCCTCTCCCCAGGGCGCGCGCGCGATTAGTTCGCGGCGCTGCGTTCTCAAGACAGAAACGAGGATGGGGTAAAAAAGTTGCATCACTTTTCAGAAATTTTATAAATTTTTTAAGTAGTCGGTGAAACCAAGTTAACGCTTGGCAATATTGATTCGTTCAAGTTGATCCAAATTTCAGTCGGCGATTCGCGCGCTTTTGGCAAAACCCAATTGATTTTCCTAATGAAACGCTGATGGTCAGCTTACGGGCCAAGCGTGGCGGCGGGATGGCGAAGAAAACTTTTGGCGCGCGCGATCGCGCAGGCCGCGCCGCGCGAAAGTTTCGAAAGCCGTAGTCGATCGCCGTCCGCGCGCCCGAGGCGCTACGCCTCGTGAATCTCATTGCGGCTCTAAAGCGCGCAAATTATGGTGCGCCGCACTCGCCCTCCGCAGGAAGCCCTACGCAATGACCTTTCTCGCCAACGCCCTGTCGCGCGTGAAACCCTCGGCGACGATCGCCGTCACTCAGCAGGCGCGCGACTTGCGCGCCCAGGGGCGGGAGGTGATCAGCCTCTCTGTCGGCGAACCCGACTTCGATACGCCCGCGCATATATGCGCCGCCGCGAAAGCCGCGATCGATCGCGGCGAGACGCGCTACCCGCCAGTGCTCGGCATTCCGCCGCTGCGCGAGGCGGTCGCCAAAAAATTCAAGCGGGAAAACGGCTTGGACTACAAAGCCTCGGACACGATCGTCGCCACCGGCGGCAAGCATATTCTGTTCAACGCGTTTCTTGCGACGCTCAACCCCGGCGACGAAGTGATCGTTCCGGCGCCCTATTGGGTGAGCTACCCGGAGATGGTGGCGATCTGCGGGGGAACGACCGTCTTCGTCGACACGCGGATGGAGGACGGCTTCAAGCTGCAGTCCGAGGCGCTCGAGCGCGCCATCACGCCTAGGACCAAGTGGCTGGTGCTCAATTCCCCGTCGAACCCATCCGGCGCGGCCTATGCATTCGACGAAATGAAGAAAGTGACCGACGTTCTGCTGCGCCATCCGCAGGTGCATGTCCTCACCGACGACATTTACGAGCACCTGGTCTACGGCGATTTCAAATTCGTCACCCCGGCCCAAGTCGAGCCGGCGCTGATGGCGCGCACGCTGACCATGAACGGCGTCTCCAAGGCCTACGCCATGACCGGCTGGCGCATTGGCTACGCCGCTGGGCCGAGCGCCCTGATCAAGGCCATGGACCTGCTCCAGGGGCAGCAGACCTCGGGCGCCTGTTCGATCGCGCAATGGGCCGCCGTTGAGGCGCTCGAAGGGCCGCAGGACCATCTTGCCGTTTTCCGCAAGGCCTTCGAGGAGCGCCGAGATCTCGTGGTCTCGATGCTCAACCAGGCCAAATATCTGAAATGTCCGACGCCCGAGGGGGCCTTTTATGTGTTTCCCTCTTGCGCGGACGCCATCGGCCGCAAGACCCCGAAGGGGAAGGTCATTGAAACCGACGAGGATTTCGTGACCGAACTCCTGGATACGCAGGGGGTGGCCGTGGTCCAGGGCTCGGCCTTTGGCGTCGGCCCGAATTTCCGCGTGTCATACGCCGCGTCGAACGCTCTTCTCGAAGACGCCTGCCGAAAAATCCAGACATTCTGCGGCAGCCTCGTCTAGCCCTGGCGCCGCGTTGCGCATTGCGCGCGCCAGCCTAAACTGGCGTCAGCGCATCGGGCGGCGGCCTCATGCGAGCGCTTCGCCGAAAAAGCGAAGTCTCGCGCCAGGGAGCGCGGAACTGGATTGCCGGCTCGTCGGTCTTCCGCCGACAGACGGCGCCTTCTTGCGGGAGACCTGCACCATGACGATTTTCGCTCTCGTTTTCCTTGCTCTGCTCAGCGCGCTGATCGCCTACATCTCCTTCCTGCCGGATAGTTTTCGCATCGCGCGCTCGACGACGATCGACGCGCCGCCGGAGACCGTGTTCCGGCACATCAACGACTTTCACAGTTGGCGCGACTGGTCGCCCTGGGCCAAACTCGATCCCGAAATGACGGCCGAATATGGTGGCACGCCGCAGGGCTATGGCGCGACCTATTCATGGTCCGGGAACAAGGAGGTCGGCGTCGGCCGCATGGAGATCGTCGAGAGCCGTCAGGGCGAGCGCGTTCGCATCAAGCTCGAATTCAAGAAGCCTTTCAAAGCCAACAATGACGTGCAATTCGATCTCAAGCCGATGGGCGAGAACCGCACGGAGGTCACCTGGGCGATGTCCGGCCGCCACGAATTCATCGGCAAGGCGATGTATAGATTTTTTAACGTCGACAAAGCGCTCGGCCGGCAGTTCGAAAAGGGGCTCGCCGATCTCAAGAGGGTCGTCGAGTCGCAACCAAAGATCGCCGCCGGCTGATCGCGCAACAACTGCGCCGAAAGAAATACGCGGCTCGTCAGTTAAGACGCGCCGCGCGAAGAGCGAACGGAGAAGTGACGCTACGCCGCCGCGTCGAACATTTCCTCGACATGCTCCCAATTGACGAGATGGTCGAGGAACGCCTTTAGGTAGTCGGCGCGGCGATTGCGGTAGTCGATGTAATAGGAGTGCTCCCAGACGTCGGCGACGAGGATCGGCGCGGCGCCATGAATCAGCGGATTCTCGGCGTTCGGCGTCTTGCGAATGGCGAGCTTTCCATCCTTCGCCTCCAGCCACACCCAGCCCGAGCCGAATTGGCCTAAGCCTTCCTTCTGAAACTCTTCGCGGAATTTGTCGACCGAGCCGAAGGAGTCGATGATCGCCTTCTCGACCTTGCCGGGAATGGCGCCGCCGCCGTTCGGCTTCATCCACTTCCAATAGTGGTGATGGTTGTAATGCTGGGCGACGTTATTGAAGATCGGCGTGTTGCGGTTATAGGCGGTGACGATCACTTCCTCGATCGGCTTGCCTTCATATTCGGTGCCTTTGACCAGGTTATTGGCGTTCGTCACATAGGTCGCGTGATGCTTGTCGTGATGGTATTCGAAGGACTCGCGCGAAAGATAAGGCTGCAGAGCGTCGTAGGGATAGGGCAGGTCTTCCAGTGTGAACGACATAATTTTCTCCCGAATAAGTTAGCCGAGCGTCAGCTGCACGCGTTAACTAGCCCCCCGCGCGACATGCGGCAATATCGCGAGATCACGAACGGCGCCGCTCTGTTCGTTTTTTGGCGACAAAAAAGCACGGCTCGGTGACGACCGAGCCGTGCTGCAATCTTCGGGCCGCTTCCTCAGGCGATCGCGTCGCCCGTCGCCGGCTTTTTCTTTGCGCTGGCGCGCAGCGCCCACCACAGCAGTCCGACGAGCGAGACGAAGCCGACTGCATAGAGAATGTATTCGATCAATCCGTGGAAGGTATAGATTCCCACTGAGAACGGAAAGCGCGAAACCCATTCATTGCCGAGACTGTCCCGCGCGGTGACGATGCCGACATAATGGCCGGAATCCTTGAAGTCGTGTTCGAAGGTCATCGTGCCGTTGCGATAGACCTTCGGCTCGATATAGGCGACGGTGATCGCGTCGAGGTTGGCCTTTTCCTTTTCTTCGCCGACGTCTTTAACGACGCGGATGCCGATCGCCATGTCGCGCAGCTTTGGCGATACGGCGGTGAGCGCGATCACGGTCGGTCCGGTATTGGCGATATCCTCGCAAAACTCCAGATCTTCGCCGACGCGCTGATAGCCGATGAAGTGCATGACGTTCGGGCCGATCCGAAGCACGCATTCGTCTTGCTCAAGCGCCACGCCGCCGTGCGCAAAGGCAGCCGCCGGCGCGGCGACAATGGCCGCGACCGCAATCATTGCGCCGGCGAACAGGCCGCGCATCCCAGTTGGACGCCCCCAATTACCGGGTTTTCGGCTGACGGACGGGCGCAATCTTGCTGATCATCGATTTGCTGGCGCGCTTTTGGGATATCGAGGTCGATTTCCGCGAGCGGCTCCGCCGCGCGGAGGGTTCTTCGGCCGCCGAGACTCACACAGCGGCGTATTTCCCTCGTAGCCAGACGAGGCGGCGCATGTTGTAGGCGAGATTGGCCAGGCCGATTTTCACCTTGGCTCGCGCGATCCCAATGGTTCGAACGCAAAGGCCCATCAATCCCTTCTGATGCGCGAAGACGTGCTCGACGGCAGATCGA
>NZ_JAKFWS010000010.1 GCF_021731785.1 Methylocystis sp. | reverse complement strand
GAACTCAACCCGGTCGAGAACCTCTGGCAGTTCATGCGCGACAACTGGCTCTCCAATCGCGTGTTCAAATCATACGACGACATCGTCGACCATTGCTGCGACGCCTGGAACAAACTCATCGAACAACCCTGGCGCATCATGTCCATCGGTTTGCGCGACTGGGCGCATCGGTTCTGATCAGCGCAGGTTGGTATCAGCCGTCATGGCCGGGCTTGTCCCGGCCATCCACGCCGAGAAGCAGCGCAAGCGTTGAAACACAACGGAGCGACGCCACGTGGATGCCCGCGACAAGCGCGGGCATGACGCGGAAAGCCTCGGCGATCGCTGCAGAGAGGATGTTGGCTCTCCCTGCGCGGTCGATCAGCCGCCGATCGCCGCGCGCAGCTCTTGCAATTGAGCGAGCTTGTCGGAAGCCGCGAGACGCGCCTCGTCGGACGTGGCGTCGGCGATGTCTTCGCGCGCGTCCTGGATATCGGCGTCAACTTTGGCGACATCGATGTCGGCCAGCGGAATCGCCTGTTCGGCGAGAATGGTGAAGCCGGACGCGTTGACGTCAGCAAAACCGCCACGCACGAAGAGCTTTTCGACCTTGCCGTCGCCGCCGGCGACCGTCACGACGCCGGCCTTCAGCGTGGTCATAACCGGCGCATGATCCTTGAGGACGGTGAACTGGCCGTCAGCCCCCGGCGCGACGACCGATTCGACATCGCCGGAGAAGAGATGCTTCTCGGGAGAGACGAGTTCGAAGTGGAATGCGGCCATGTCCGTCTCCAACGAAGCCTTTATTCGATCGCGCTCTCTCTCGGCGCGTCATGGCCGGTTTTGACCCGGCCATCCATGCAAACGATCAGCCGATGGCCGGAACAAGTCCGGCCATGACGCTCTGTAAGATTACGCCGCTTCCTTAGCGAGCTTGGCAGCCTTTTCGACCGCCTCTTCAATCGAGCCGACCATGTAGAAGGCGGCCTCGGGCAGATGGTCGTATTCGCCTTCGACGAGGCCCTTGAAGCCCTTGATCGTGTCGGCGAGCGCGACGAGCTTGCCGGGCGAGCCGGTGAACACTTCGGCGACATGGAAGGGCTGCGACAGGAAGCGCTCGATCTTGCGGGCGCGGGCGACGACGAGCTTGTCCTCTTCGGAGAGCTCGTCCATGCCGAGAATGGCGATGATGTCCTGCAGCGACTTATAGCGCTGCAGCGTCGACTGCACCTTACGCGCGACATCGTAATGCTCTTCGCCGACGATCGCCGGCGACAGCATGCGCGAGGTCGAGTCGAGCGGATCGACCGCCGGATAGATGCCCTTCTCAGCGATCGAGCGCGACAGCACGGTCGTGGCGTCGAGATGCGCGAAGGATGTGGCGGGCGCCGGGTCGGTCAAATCGTCGGCCGGCACGTAGATCGCCTGCACCGAAGTGATCGAACCCTTGGTCGTCGTGGTGATGCGCTCCTGCAGCGCGCCCATGTCGGTGGCGAGCGTCGGCTGATAGCCCACCGCCGAGGGGATGCGGCCCAAGAGCGCCGAGACTTCCGAACCGGCCTGGGTGAAGCGGAAAATGTTGTCGACGAAGAACAGCACGTCCATGCCGCGGTCGCGGAAATCCTCGGCGACTGTCAGGCCGGAGAGCGCGACGCGCATGCGCGCGCCCGGCGGCTCGTTCATCTGGCCGTAGACCAGCGCGCATTTCGAGCCTTCGCCGCCGCCCTTCTTGTTGACGCCACCCTCGATCATCTCGTGATAAAGGTCGTTGCCTTCGCGGGTGCGCTCGCCGACGCCGGCGAAGACGGAATAGCCGCCATGCGCCTTGGCGATGTTGTTGATCAGCTCCATGATCAGCACGGTCTTGCCGACGCCCGCGCCGCCGAAGAGGCCGATCTTGCCGCCCTTGGCGTAAGGCGCGAGCAGGTCGACGACCTTGATGCCGGTCTCGAGAATCTGCGCTTCGGTCGCCTGCTCGGCGTAGGAGGGCGCCGGCTGGTGAATGGCGCGGCGCGATTTCGTGAGCATCGGACCGGCCTCGTCGACCGGCTCGCCGATGACGTTGATGATGCGGCCAAGCGTCTCGTCGCCGACGGGAACCGAGATCGGCGCGCCGGTATCGGCGACTTCCTGACCGCGAACGAGACCTTCGGACGAGTCCATGGCGATAGTGCGAACGGAGTTTTCGCCCAGATGCTGCGCGACTTCGAGAACGAGGCGGTTGCCCTGGTTCGTCGTCTCCAGGGCGTTCAGAATCTCAGGCAGATGCCCGTCGAACTGCACGTCGACGACGGCGCCGATGACTTGGGTGATGCGCCCGGTGGGCTTGTTGGCGGCCATGTTTCGTCCTCGTCCTAAAATGCCTCAGAGCGCCTCGGCGCCCGAGATGATTTCGATGAGCTCCTTGGTGATCATCGCCTGACGCGACCGGTTGTAGATCGTCGTCTGCTTCTTGATCATGTCGCCGGCGTTGCGCGTGGCGTTGTCCATCGCGCTCATGCGCGCGCCTTGCTCGGAAGCGGCGTTTTCGAGCAGCGCGCGAAACACCTGCACGGAGATGTTGCGCGGCAACAGCGTCGAGAGAATTTCGTCCTGTCCCGGCTCATATTCATAAGAAGCCTGCGGACCTTCGACGGCCGGCGCGTTTTCGTTGGAGGGAATCTGCGCCGGGATAATCTGCTGCTGTGTGGGGATTTGAGCGATCACCGATTTGAAGCGCGAGAAGAACAGCGTCGCCACATCGAAGCCGCCGTCTTCGAACATGCGGATGATCTTCTTGCCGATCTCATCGGCGTTGTTGAAGCCGATCTGCTTGACGCCGCGCAGCTCGATGAGCTCGATGATATTGCGCTCATATTGGCGGCGGAGCTGCTCGAAACCCTTCTTGCCGACGCAGAGGATTTTGACGGTCTTGCCCTGATCCTGAAGGCGCGTGATGTGCTCGCGGGCGAGACGCACGATCGAGGAATTGAAGGCGCCGCAGAGGCCACGCTCCGCCGTCGCGACGATGAGGAGATGCGTGTCGTCCTTGCCGTTGCCGGCCAAGAGCGGCGGCCCGCCCGCGGTCACGCCGGCGGCAAGATTGGCGAGCACCGAGTCCATGCGCTCGGCATAAGGCCGCGCCGCCTCCGCCGCCGATTGGGCGCGGCGCAACTTGGCGGCGGCGACCATCTGCATGGCCTTGGTGATCTTCTGCGTCGCCTTGACGGAGGAGATGCGGTTTCGAAGATCCTTCAGCGAGGGCATATCGTTTTGCCTGTCTCGTTTCACCAACGCCCGTCATGGCCGGGCTTGTGCCGAGGCCGGGACAAGCCCGGCCATGACGACACGCGTTACGCGAAGGATTTCGCGAAGGATTCGACAACGCTCTTGAGCTTCGCCGCGGTCTCGTCGGTGAGATCCTTGGTCGTGCGAATGCTCTCGAGAATGTCGCCGTGCTGCGAACGCAGCAGCGCGAGCAAGCCGTCCTCGAACGCGCGCACCCGACCCACCGGCAGCGGATCAAGATAGCCATTGACGCCGGCGTAAATCACGCAGGTCTGCTCTTCCATCTTCAAGGGCGAGAACTGCGGCTGCTTCAAGAGTTCGGTAAGGCGCGCGCCGCGATTCAAGAGACGCTGCGTCACCGCGTCGAGGTCCGAGCCGAACTGGGCGAAGGCGGCCATTTCGCGATACTGCGCGAGTTCGCCTTTGATCTTGCCGGCGACCTTCTTGGTCGCCTTGGTCTGCGCCGACGAGCCGACGCGCGAGACCGACAGGCCGACGTTCACCGCGGGACGGATGCCCTGATAGAAGAGATCGGTCTCGAGGAAGATCTGGCCGTCGGTGATCGAGATGACGTTGGTCGGAATATAGGCCGACACGTCGTTCGCCTGCGTCTCGATGACGGGGAGCGCGGTGAGCGAACCCGCGCCGCGATCGTCGGACAGCTTCGCCGCGCGCTCGAGCAGGCGCGAATGCAGATAGAACACGTCGCCCGGATAGGCTTCGCGGCCCGGCGGTCGGCGCAGCAGCAGCGACATCTGGCGGTAGGCGACGGCCTGCTTGGACAAATCGTCATAGATGATGACGGCATGCATGCCGTTGTCGCGGAAATATTCGCCCATCGCGCAGCCCGAGAAGGGCGCGAGGAACTGCATCGGCGCCGGATCGGAGGCCGTGGCGGCGACGATGATCGAATAGTCGAGCGCGCCGCGTTCTTCGAGCACCTTGACGAACTGCGCCAC
Source organism: Methylocystis sp. (assembly GCF_021731785.1). Taxonomy (GTDB): domain Bacteria; phylum Pseudomonadota; class Alphaproteobacteria; order Rhizobiales; family Beijerinckiaceae; genus Methylocystis. Next base: position 4,795 of record NZ_JAKFWS010000010.1, on the reverse strand, counting down.
GGTCGAGCGCTTCTGGCCGATGGCGACATAGACGCAATAGAGCTTCGACTTCTCGTCGTCGCCGTCGTTCAAGGACTTCTGATTGAGGATCGTGTCGAGAGCGATGGCGGTCTTGCCGGTCTGGCGGTCGCCGATGATGAGTTCGCGCTGGCCGCGGCCGATCGGGATCAGCGCGTCGACGGCCTTCAGTCCCGTCGCCATCGGCTCATGCACCGACTTCCGCGGAATGATGCCGGGCGCCTTGACGTCGACGCGCGAGCGTTGCGTCGCCTTGATCGGCCCCTTGCCGTCGATCGGATTGCCGAGCGCGTCGACGACGCGGCCGAGCAACTCCTTGCCGACGGGCACCTCGACGATGGCGCCGGTGCGCTTGACCGTCTGGCCTTCCTTGATGGCGCGGTCGTCGCCGAAAATCACGATGCCGACATTGTCGGTTTCGAGATTGAGCGCCATGCCCTTGGTGCCGTCCTGGAATTCGACGGTTTCGCCGGCCTGGACATTGTCGAGTCCGTAGACGCGGGCGATGCCGTCGCCGACCGAGAGAACCTGGCCGACCTCGGTGACCTCGGCCTCGGCGCCAAAGTTGGCGATCTCATTCTTGAGGATCGCGGAAATTTCTGCGGCGCGGATATCCATCAGCCGACCTCTTTCATGCGTGTGCGGATTGCGTTGAGCTTGGCGCGAACGGAAGCGTCGACCATGCGCGAACCGAGTTTGACGATCAGGCCGCCGATGATCGACGGATCCGTCTTGAGGTTGAGATCGACGGTCTTGCCGCCGGTGACGCCGGCGAGCGCCTCGCGCAGCGCCGCCTCATGATCGGGCTTCAGCGGCCCGGCGACCGTGACGTCGGCGCGCACGATGCCCTTCGCCCTGTCATTGAGACGGCGGTACGCGACGATCATGCTGGAGATGACGAAGAGACGGCGCTTGGCGGCGACGAGGCGGATGAAATTGGCGGCGATGCCGGAAATCTTCGCCTTGTCGAGAACCGCGTCGAGCGCCTTGATCTGCTCCTTTGCGGAGAACACCGGGCTTTTCACCAGGCGTTTCAAGTCGTCGCTGCCGTCGATGAGAGCCTGGAACCTGTCGAGCGCGGCGGCGACGTCATCGGCGGCGTGTTTTTCCGTCGCCAAATCATAGAGTGCGGAAGCGTAGCGACCTGCAACGCCCGATAAGGAATCTCCGTCGTGAGCCACCTGGTTCGCTCGTCAATCTACATCGTCTGGAGACGCCGCCCGCAGTGCAAATCGCGCGGTCGCGACGATAAGCGGTTAGCCTCAACCGATGGATGCTGTAGGAAAAGGAACGGGGGCGGCTGCGCCCCAGCTCCAAGGCGAGCGTCCCCTAACACAGGCGTTTTGGGGGCGCAACCCTGTAACATTGCCGTGAATTTCGGCGCCTGCGCGCGCCGGCCAAGCAACAGCCGATAGGCAGCAACGCAAGGAGACATCATTCATGACCAAAGCGGTCGTCGGAATAATCGGCGGGTCAGGCGTTTACGACTTGCCGGGGCTCGCCAACATTCGCCGCGAGCGCGTCGCAACGCCTTGGGGCGCGCCCTCCGACGAACTTTGTTTCGGCGAATTGGCCGGCACGCAGGCGGTCTTTTTGCCGCGGCACGGGCGCGGCCACCGGCTCTCGCCCTCGACGATCAACTATCGCGCCAATATCGACGCGATGAAGCGCGCCGGCGTCACCGATCTGATTTCGGTCTCCGCCTGCGGCTCGTTCAAGTCCGAGCTTTTTCCCGGTCTCTTCGTGCTCGTCGAGCAATTCGTCGATCGCACCTTCGCAAGGCAATCCTCCTTCTTTGGCGACGGCTGCGTCGCCCATGTGTCGATGGCGCATCCGATCGCCCCGCTGCTGTCCGCGCGCATCGTCGCCGCGGCGAAAGCCGAGGGCATCGATCACGTCTCCGGCGGAACCTATGTCTGCATGGAAGGCCCGCAATTTTCGTCCTACGCCGAATCGCTCAGTTACAAGGCCGCCGGCTATGACGTCATCGGTATGACGGCGATGCCGGAAGCCAAGCTCGCGCGCGAAGCCGAAATTTCCTACGCCACCGTCGCCATGGTCACGGATTTCGACTGCTGGCATCCGGATCACGACAATGTCGACGTCGCCGCGGTGATCGCAGTCGTGCAGAAGAATTCGGCGACGGTCGCGCGGCTGCTGGCGCGCGTTCTGACTGATTTTCCGCGCGAACATGAGCCCTGCCCGATCGGCTCCGACCGCGCGCTCGACAACGCGATTCTTACCGCGCCTGACGCGCGCGATCCGGAACTGTTGAAGAAGCTCGATGCGGTGATGGGAAGGGTGAACGGAGGATAGGCAGAGAGAGATTGCGCCGCCGATCGCTTTCTCGGGGGCTAGGGCGCTCAGCCTGCAAAACGAAAGGTTGCAGAGCGCATGAGTACACAGCTGAATTCGCGCCCTGATTAACCGTCGAGCAGATACGCGTTCCATTTGTGCGCCGGAGGAATTTTATGGAGCAGATATTTGAATACGACGTAGCGTTTTCATTTCTTGCGAAAGATGAAAACATCACATTTCAGCTTAATGACGCATTGAAGGGAAGCTTGAAAACATTTCTCTATTCCGAGCAGCAGAAGCGGCTCGCGGGTACAGACGGAGAAGCGACCTTTGCTTCTGTTTTCGGGCAGAAAAGCTGCTCCATGGTCATTCTCTACAGAGAGGATTGGGGGACGACTCCTTGGACGCGGATAGAAGAAACATCGATAAGAAACCGCGCTTATGAAAGCGGATACGACTTTGCTTTGTTGATGCCTTTGGATAAGCCACCTACAAAGCCAAAATGGTTTCCGCAAAATCGGCTTTGGATAGGCTTCGAAAGGTGGGGCATCAAAGGTGCAGCGGCTGTAATTGAAGCTCGCGTGCAAGAGTTGGGCGGCACACTTCACAGAGAGACCCTGGAGGAAAGGGCCGCGCGTCACGAGCGCGAAACCGAATTTAAAAGGGAAAGAGAAGCTGCCCTAAACTCATACGAGGGGGTCGCGGCTTTTGAAAACGCAATTGAAAAAACACGTATCGGAATACGAGACGGCATCGAACGCATTAATAGAGGACGAAAGCTCAATCGTCTTGCCTTCAGAGGTATGCCTCAACCAAACGGACCGTGCGCTGTCACTGGGCTCCGGTACGCTTTAACGATGCAAGGACGCGCGCTGTATTCAAACACGCTCGAAGGCGCGAGTTCAGATGCGACTATCTGGAAAAATGGCTTCCCTTGGCCGGGTGCTTTGAATTTTGATGAACCTCAGAAATATCGCACTCTAAAGTTCGACTTGGATTACCTGCCCACCCAAGCTTATGCATGGCAAACGCTCGATCAAGACGGAGCCTTTTCGCCGGAAGAATTAGCCGACGAAATTCTAAAATGGTATCTCGACAACGGCGGTGATCCGGCCTGATGAACGCTGCTCTCGCTGATAGTTGCAGTAGGAGAGCTTGGCAGTGTAGCCTCGACAGCGAACCAGTCTTCAAACAGTTTCGTATATCATTTTTTCGCGTCTCCATTTTTTGCGCTCGTTGCGAGCACAGGCCGATCAGCGAAGACCAGGCGTTTGCGAATCCCTCCCCTTTACGGGGAGGGTGGCCCCGCGAAGCGGGGTCGGGTGGGGCAAACTCCGCTCAAGAGGCGCGATGAACCCCCACTCGGCGCAAGGGGGAAGTATCTCGCGCCAATTGCTCAAGAGCGTTGTTCACCCCGATCGCCACAGGCGCGCGCACCTCCCATTTGCGCCCTACCCCGCGATCCGTGTATCTCTTTGCGCCGTGGTGGTTTCGCCACATCCCCACTCGCGGCCGCCCGCGCCGCCGATCCAAGAGCCCCACATGCCGCTTGCCGCCGCGATCCGCACCATTCCCGACTATCCGAAAAAGGGAATTCTCTTTCGCGACATCACCACCCTGCTCGGCGACGCCAAGGCGTTCCGCAAGGCGGTCGACGAACTCGTGCAGCCCTGGGCGGGCACGAAAATCGACAAGGTCGCCGGCATGGAGGCGCGCGGCTTCATTCTCGGCGGCGCGGTGGCGCATCAGCTCTCGGCGGGTTTCATCCCGATCCGCAAGAAGGGCAAGCTGCCGCACAAGACCGTCTCGGTCTCCTACGCGCTCGAATATGGCGTCGACGAAATGGAGATGCATGAAGACGCGGTGAATCCCGGCGAGCGCGTGATCCTCGTCGACGATCTGATCGCCACCGGCGGCACCGCTGAGGGCGCGGTGAAGCTCCTGCGCCAGGGCGGCGCCAATGTGGTCGCCGCCTGTTTCGTGATCGACCTGCCCGATCTCGCCGGCGTGAAGCGGCTTCAGGCGCTCGACGTGCCAGTGCGCACGCTCGTCGCCTTCGCAGGCCACTAAACCGCCTTTTTTCATGTCTTTGCTCAGCCCAGGCTTTAGAGCGCGCTGCGAAAAAGTGGGAACCGGTTTTTCGCGTAGAGCGCGCTTTAAACTTTTGGAATCGATCACGTTATCTGCATTTGGGGCGATTCCGCCCAAATGCAGCGTGATCTAGTAGGAGAGGCTGCACAGGCGCATGACGCCGCGACGGACCCATTTGGCGTTGGCGGCGATCGCCGTCGCGGCGCTCATCGGAGGAGTCGCGGCGCTGCGCTATCTGCCCGGCGGCGGATCTCCCCCCCGCAGCGACGCCGCGCGCAAGACCTGGAGCGGAGCCCTGCCCACCGGTCTGCGCATGGCCATGCGCATGCAGCCCGGCGCTTTTCCTCCCGCCCCGCCGCCCGCCTCGATGATCGCGCCGCCGCTGCCT
>NZ_JAKFWS010000132.1 GCF_021731785.1 Methylocystis sp. | reverse complement strand
AGGAGCATCCGCGCGCGTTCGACCCGGCTCGCCGGTTCTGTCCGCGAACGCGCAAGCCTCATTAACTCCGCCAGGTCGCTCTCCGTAAACGCCAACTCGATCACTCGACGTGGAGCCGCCATGATCAACCTATCTCGTTCAGCAAATCGCTGAACAAGTGTATAAACGCAGCAGTGCTCCGACGGAATCCACCGCATATGAGCGGATTCAAGGAATCTGAGCACTAGGGACGAGGGCGTCGCGTGGGAGGGCTGAGCGCGTTGTGTCGCTCGACGCGCTCGCCTTAAAAAAAAATTAAACGCGGAGGCGTAAAGATCAGGAACTCGCGAAAGGACATTTCGTCTATGGTCGCCAATCTGTCGGTGTGCATTCCAATCTACAATTTCGCGAAATTCATTCCGGAGACCCTTGACTCGATCCTCGGTCAGGACGGGGGCGACGAGGTCGAGATCGTCATTCTCGACGGCGCCTCAACCGATAACACTGCGGAAGTCGTCGTCGACTACCAACGCAAGCATCCCAACATCACCTATGTGCGGCAAGCTCAGAAAGGCGGCATCGACCGCGATATGGCGAAGTCCATTGAGCCCGCAACCAGCGAATATTGCTGGCTTTTCAGCGGCGACGACATCATGCGGCCGGGCGCGCTGCGTCGCGTGTTGAACGAGATTCAAAGCGGGCATGATCTCAATTTGTGCAAGCATATGGAGTATTATTGGTATAACGACGAGTGGGCTGAATACCCAACTGTGGCGTGCGAGGATGGCGCTGTCTTCGAGCTTTCAGATCCGCGCAGCCGCCGCGACTATTTCAGTAAGGCGGTCAACACCGAAGCGTTCTTCAGCTTCATCGGCGGGATCATCGTGAAGCGTTCCACCTGGAATCGCGTGCCGCTTAATGAAGAATTCGTCGGCAGCTGCTGGGGGCATGTGGCGCGCTTTTTCGAATTAATGGGCAGCGGCCTGAGCGTCAAATGCCTTTCTGGCGCGCTGCTCGACCGGCGCCCCAACAATGATTCGTTTGCCGGCGGGGGCATGGTCGATCGCTACCGGATCGTCATCGACGGATACAAAAATATCGCCGAACGATTCTTCGGTTACGACAGCGTCGAGGCCTTCCACGTGCGGCGCGTGATCAGACACGAGTTCCATCCGCTCGCGATGCAGCTTGCCAAATTTATGTGCTTCGTCAATCCGGCCGGCGAAAACCGCGCGCTGATGGATAGGTTGATGAACAGGACCTATTGCGATTTCTCGTTCGACAATCTGCGCGCGAAATTCCTCTATGCGACGATGTCGGCTGAGCGCTTCAGACGGCAATGGCCAGAACTCTGCGCATATCATGAGTTGAAGTTGATGGAGCGCACGGGAAAATGAATCCGTGGCTAAAGGCCCTCACGCCGAGCTCGCTCTATTGGAGAAGGGTGCAAGCTGAGCTACACACGGCGCTCGTCCCGTCGAGAACTTCTTCAATATAATGTGGCCGAGCGGCGTAATGAGCTCTGGAAGCATTGATGGTCCCTGCAAGGTCTGGCGTGGCTCGCGCGCCTTTCTCAGATGATTTGAGAAGGGTCTTGAAGCCCTGCTTGTGCGCCGCTCTATCGGCAAAAAATTGATTGTGGAGTTCCAGCCGTGAAGGATCGAGTCCGCTCCTATCTGCTTGCTCAATTATATGCGGAAGTCTGTGAGCGCGATCGTCAGAGCGTAGACCCCTTATCCAAGGCGATCTACGATCGATTCCGTGAATTGTATTGGACGGTTTCGAGGATACTGCGGCAGGGACGCAAGCTTCTCGGGTGGCGTGAGGAGAGCTACAAGCCGCCGCTATGGATGCTGGTAGATGAGAGTGTCGTGCACGACACCAGCCGCGGACGCGTGCTGATCGATACGACGCCGACCGCTCGCCGCGATATTGGCACAGGAATTCAGCGTGTCGTAAGGCAAATTGTAAAAGCCGCCATCGAATCGGGTGAAGGTTTCCCCGTGATGATAATCGATGGTCGTCTTTGCTTTTATGCGAAAGACGCTGCGGAGCCGATTCCCCTCGACATTCGGACCGGCGATACGCTGCTGCTATTGGACTCCGGATGGCTTTGCGTTTCCGAATATCGACCGATCGTCGACCTTGTCCGTGCGCATGGCGGTCGAAATGTTGTTTGTTTGTACGATCTCTTTCCAATTATCTATGGAGCCGCTTTTCCAAAAGCCCTACGCGAGAATTTTAGGAAGTGGTTTGAGGAAATTATCCTTTCGGCCGATGGCGTCGCTGCAATTTCGCGCAGCGTGGCGAATGAGTTCGAGCAATACTGTCACGAGCGACATATCGCGCGCAAAGAAGGGCAGAAACTCGGGGCATGGGCGCTCGGCGCCGACTTCGCTGAAACGGCGAGCGCGCCGGCGACGCCGCGGGTTGGGGCGATCGTTGAGGGTCGTTGCCCCTTCTTCCTCGCTGTTGGAACTCTCGCGCCAAATAAAGGCCAAGCGCTGTGTCTCTCTGCCTTTGAAGAACTGTGGACGAGAGGCGTCGATGTCGCGTTGGTGATTGTCGGTCGACCCGGCTGGAACACAACTGCGCTTGAGCGGCGCCTTCGGGAGCACCCGGAGCGGGGACGTCGACTGTTTTGGTTGAGCGACGCGTGCGACGCGGAATTGCAGTGTCTATACCGAAGCGCACGCGCCGTCATTTGCGCGTCCTATGCCGAAGGGTTCGGATTGCCTCTTATAGAAGCAGCGCATGCCGGCGCGCCCGTCATTGCAAGCGACATCGAAATTTTTCACGAGGTAGGAGGCGATTCGATAGCATATTTTGATGTGCTGGACTCACAGGCGCTGGCGGAGCGAATCGTCGAGATGCTTGCTTCAGAAAAGCGCGCGCAGCCGCTGCCGGTCCTGTCTTGGAATGAATCGATGCAGGCGCTCTTTGATCTGGTGAAAGCTAGTCGATAACTGTTCTACGGCGCAGCAAACAACAAGCAGCCAACGGAGAGATTTTTAGAGCATACGTCGCCTTGCAATCATTGCGGCACCCGTAAAGAACGATGGTTTCAATCCGCTATCGGCTGTTATTCAACTGATATGACTGCGTTCGAATCAAATCCAATAGTTTTTGAGCCGACTGTTTCCACGTCGGAACGTCGATTTGTGGAGCCTGTTTTTCCGTGGATATAGCCTCTCGCAATCGCGTGGCGAGGTCACTGCTGTCCAATGTTTTGAAATAGCTGATGTGCTCTCCACCCAATTCTCTAAAAACTGGAATGTCGGATGCAATTACGGGCAGTCCATGGTTTGCCGCCTCCATAATCGGTAGTCCAAATCCTTCCGCAAGGGACGGAAATACGAGCGCGCGCGCGTTGTTGTAAAGGAAATCCAAGTCGCCATCGCTTGCATTCTGCAGCCAGTGCAGGCGCTTGCCATATTGTTCGTGTTTAAGCACCCTGCGCTGTAATGCCGTGCTCATCCATCCGTAACGGCCAACTATAACAAAGCGAGCGTCTATCTCGGATCTCCACAATTCATCCATTGCGTCGAGCGCGAGATCATATCCTTTGCGCGGCTCTAAAGTGCCGACGCCCAAAAAGAATGGAGAATTGACCTGCGTGATGGCGATCACGTCATCTGATGCTGATGATGTATGTTCGCAATCAAAATTGCCTCCGAGATGGAACCAGCCAATTGGCAGGTGAATAGGCTCCGGTAAGGCAGCCAAATGCGCTTTCAATTCATCTGCAACGTTTTTCGAGTTGCAAACCGCCGCATCGCAATTGCAAACAACGTCGCTCAACCAGTTTTCGTAATGCTGCCGTTGCTCGGGACTGAAAGCCCACGGTATCGTTTTCGGCAGAAGGTCATAAACGCAAACGACAGTCTGGCCGTTCTGCTTTCTGACTTGGTCGATAATCGTTGAATAGGACGCCAACGCTCCTGACGCCGCATCAATCATCAGAAAAATGTCTCCGGGCTCAAATTGGATCGTATCTGAAGCGGTCGAATTTTTGATATAGGGATAGAGCTTGCCTTCATGTTGGAGCACGGGAAGAGCCATGCCCATTTCCGTCGCGGCGGAAGCGATTTCCTTGACGACTCGCTGGATGCCCGTTTTCTTTCCCGAAACATGAGTCGAGGTGACGTCGATCAATATTCGGGGACCGTCGGTCTGGTGTTGGATGGGCGTCGTCAGCGAGGGGCGTTCGGCCAGAGCCTGTCTCAATCGTCTCTCTGATCGCCACCGGCCATCGTGCAGGCGACCCAAACCCGCGAGTCTCGTGATTGTCCAGAACAGCTCCAGGGACCGCGCACGAACAAAATCTGCAACTGACTCTTTTTTTGATTCCTGTAGGAAAAAAAGTTCCTGATAAAACTTCTCCAAGAAATAGCGTTCGACCATATTATTTTTTTCCACCAACATTCTCCGTGGTCCCGAAAGGATTGTCCCCATTGTGAGGACGAGCAGTCTTGGGTCGGCCCATCGTTTTCGACCATAAATGTCGAATTCGACGCGCCAACGCCAGCGCGGCGTCGAAGACCTCTCAGTCTCAGCCCTCGATCGGCCCTATCGCTATTCAAATGTTAAGCCGCCACATTGGGAAGCGTAACAATTTCCGGCCCAGTTATGTATCGATGGGTCTATAATGCATTCGATAGCGTCATGGAATTGTTCGGCTGAGACGCGACGGTCGTGTGATGAACGAAAGGGCCGTGGACGCGAATTCAACTGGCGCCGGCAATTAGGCCGACCGCCTTGATTCATTCCTCTCTGCGCGTATAGAATGTATTCATGGTACAATTGAAGGGCAATTAGTATGATACCAGAAAAGTCGGAGTTGAAGAAGCCAGGTAAGCGCGTTTTCTTGGCATTTTCCGCGATCATGATAATTTTATTTGCTGCTTGTTTCGAGCTGATACTGAGGATTCAACAGTCTTTTGGTCAGATATATGACCTGGAGTTTAATGATCTAGCTAGACTAGCGCCGTCTGACACGCTCAATCATATGCCGAAATCGGGCCAAGCCTTTGACGGTCGGAAATACGATCAATTTGGCGTTCGTCAATATGCGGCTTTGGAAAAGCCGGAGATTTGTCCCCATCCTATCAAGATACTTTTTCTTGGCGATTCTTTCATGGATGGTTATGATGATGACCATACTATTCCTTCTTTTTTATTTAAATTGTTTGCAAAGCAAAACATATGTATTAATCCCGTTAACGTTGGGCTATCATCTTATTCTCCAGCGATATTTGTACCGCAATTGAGGACGCTTTATCCGATCATCAAGCCTGATTACGTAGTTATCGACATTGATGAAACTGACTTCTTTGATGACAATTTTCGTTACAAGCAGTTCATTACCCGGGATGAATCCGGTAGAAATATTGGTGTGAAAGCGGCTAGTGCTTATCGAGGCCTTATGTCTGAGATAGATGATATGCGCAGTCAGCGTCTGTATATAGTGAGGCTGCTTAAGGTATTTGTCGGGAAATACGCAAAGTTATTAAGCTATAGAAGAAATGCTGGTGAAAAAGCCAAGGAAATTTCACCAATTTTTGAACTGTCTAGTCTGGATCCCGCGGCCGCGCGGGAAAAGTTTAAAGCTGAGTTGGCTTTCTTTAAAGGCAATGTCGAGGAGCTCGTTTCTGTGCTGGAGGAAAATCAATTTCCACTTAGTCATTTGATCTTCATAAGGCATCCGCATCTTAATCATCTGCTGAACGGTAAAAATGGATCCATTTTCAACAGTGTTATCTTCGAAACAGTAAAAGACGTCGCTGAAAATAAAAACGTACTTGTTTACGACGCGACACCCGACCTCAGGCGGTTATTCAAAGATAAAGCCGAGAGCTACTATTTTCCAAACGATATGCACTTCAACTTCGATGGAATGGAAGCCTACAGTAAGGTCTTGGCGGAGCGCATTCGTCCAGTGCTCGCTCAAGAGCCCGATTTCAGTCGTTAAAACGGGTGATACTGATACAGCCAGTTCTCCGTCAGCGTCTCATCGCCGTTCTTGAGGAACAGGCGCATTTCTACGGGCTCGGGGCCTTGCACCGTCAGGTCAAATTGCGCGCGCCAGTGGCCCGGCACATTGTCGAACACCGCTTCGGTGAAGACGTAAGAGAAGGTTCCGCGCGAGGCCCATAATACGGGTTCTGGCTTCGCGCCGAAGGGCAGTTTCGCGAGCGGCTCGCCCAGAAACTCGACCATGAATTTGCGCACGCCCTTGGGCCGCGGCTTGCCGGGCTGGCCGCCATTGCCGAGTCTCGTCGCAACGCAACGCGCGAGCTTGGTCGGGTAAGGTTCGTCGGCGAGCCAGTGCAGCCGATAGGAGTATTCGAAGGATGCGCCCGGAACGGCCGGCTTCTCAGGAACCCAGAGCACCACGATGTTGTCGTGAATCTCGTCGTCAGTCGGGATTTCGATCAGTTGAATCGCGCCCTTGCCCCAGTCGCCCTTGGGTTCGATCCATACGCTGGGGCGGCGATCATAAAAGACGTTGTCGAGATAGTGATCGTAACTGCGGTCGCGCTGCATCAGGCCGAAGCCCTTGGGATTAACGTCGCCGAACGCCGACGCCATGACCCGATTCGGATTGTTCAACGGCCGCCATAAGCGCTCGCCAGCGCCGGTCCACATGCTCAGCCCGTCGGAATCATGCACTTCGGGCCGCCAGTCGATGGCTGTCGGCTTCATCGTTTCCGAGAACCAGAACATTGAGGTGAGCGGGGCGACGCCGAAGCGGGTAAAGGCGCCGCGCAGATACAGGGAGCAGTCGACGTCCATCACGACGCCCTTGCCGCGCGTCATCAGGAAGCGATAGGCGCCCACAACCGAAGGCCCTTCCAGCAGCGCATGCAGGACGACGCCGTCGGCCGTCTCCGGTCCGATGTAAATCTCGGTGAAGTCGGGGAACTCCTCATTCGTTCCGCTTTGCCAGGTATCGAGCGCGACGCCCCTTGCCGACATCCCATATTGGCGTAGTTCGCCGATCGCCCGGAAATATGAGGCGCCGAGAAAGGCGACCCAGTCGTTTCGCTTCCAGTCGAGCGCGCCGTCTTTCGCCTCCTGGATGCGAAATCCGGCAAAACCGGCCCCGGGCGGCAGTTGGCGCGCGATCGAATCCGCCGGCATGTTGAAGTAGCTGGTGTCGTAAAGCACCTCGCGCGCCTCGCCATTTTCGACGACGCTCATGCGCACGGCCTTTTTGAAGAACATGCCGAGATGGAAGAACTCGACAGGGAAGCGCTCCTTGGTGTCGGCAAAAAGCGCGTGATCGGTGTTGTAGGTGATCTGTCCCCACTTCTCGTAATCGATCTGCGAGGTGATTTCGGGGGAGGGGATGTTCGGCTTGCGATAAGGCTCCTTGATCAAGCGCTGCGCCGTCTGCTTGAGCGTCTCGAAGGAGAATGGCTGCGGCTCGCCGAGCCGGAGGTTCGAGACGCTGGTCGCCGCCTCGGCGGGGGGCGCCCCGACGGCGCCCAATGCGCTCGTCGCCGCCGCCGCCTTGAGAAACGAGCGACGATCCTGCTTCTCGACCATCTCGGCGTCCTTGTTGCGACGTTTGGGAGTTGCGCGCCTGAGATTGCGGCCGCCGCGAGCCTGTCGTGGGGCGCGAGACATCAGGGCGCGGGAGCCTCTATTCAGCCGCGGATCGGCTCATTGCGGATGGCGGTCCGCATGAAGAAGTAGAGTCCGATAAGACCGGCGAGGGAGAAGATGACTTCAAGCGCACGGCTGACGAGGGGATCGAGCTGAAACAGACCGCCGAGCGCCCAGCCCGCCGCCCAGGACGCGCCGACAAGCTCGGTGCCGACGAGGATCGCCACGGCGACGAGCGTCGACAGGCGCAAATAGTTGATAGGCTTCTGGCTCATGACGCCATTCTCGAGCTTGCCTCATAAAACAGCGGCGGCGCCGCGTTCGCGCCGTGCTATAGCAAAGGCTGGCGCAAGGCAAGCCGGACAGGGCCCGGACAGAACGCCAATGCGAACGCGAAGCCACGGATTCGGAAGGCGAATTCAACGGAACGCCGACGCCGGCGCTTTGAGCTTGAAACTCTTTCTCCTTGTATGTTTTGGCGCCGCAATGATAATCGGCGCCTCCTAAAGCGCGGCGCATTTGCGGCGCGCAGCGCGAAAGGGCGAAGCTTGTCGCAACCCGCCAGCAAGAGATATCTCAACCGCAAATCCGTCCTTCTGATCATCGCCGAACACAACGCCGCGGAGGGCGACGGCCTCAAACGCGCGCTCGGCTGGGCGTCATTGATGTCGCTGGGAGTCGGCGGAATCATTGGCGCCGGCATTTTCGTGCTGACCGGCACGGCGGCGGCGAACTACGCCGGACCCGGCGTGATGATCTCTTTTATTCTGTCGGGGCTCGCCTGCGCCTTCGTCGCCCTCTGTTACGCCGAACTTGCGGCGCTCATCCCCGTCGCGGGGAGCACCTACACCTACACCTATGTGACGCTCGGCGAGATTTTCGCCTGGATCATCGGCTGGAATCTCATTTTGGAATATGCCGCTGGCGCCGCAACGGTCGCCGTTGGCTGGGCCGGCTACTTCAATCGCGTGATGCAAGGGCTAGGCATCCGTGTGCCGCCCGAGCTGACCACCGCCTTTTTCGCCGATCCGACCGCGCCTGGGGCGCCGCCCGGCGCTGTGCATGGGTTGTTTAACGTCCCCGCCGCCGTGATCATCCTGTTGCTCACCGCGCTGCTCGTGCGCGGCACGAGCGAGTCGACGCTGTTCAACAACATCATCGTCGCCATCAAGGTCGTGGTCGTGCTGATGGTGATCGTTGTCGGCGCTGCGCATGTCGACGGCGCCAATTGGTCGCCGCTAATTCCCGACAACGCCGGCGAGTTCGGCGCCTACGGCTGGAGCGGCGTGGTGCGCGGCGCATCGGTCGTTTTTTTCGCCTATATCGGATTCGACTCGGTCTCGACCGCGGCGCAAGAGGCCCATAATCCGCAGCGGGACGTGCCGATCGGCATCATCGGCTCGCTCATCATCTGCACGATCCTTTACGTCGCCGTCGCGGCGGTCGCGACCGGCGTCGTCAA
>NZ_JAKFWS010000097.1 GCF_021731785.1 Methylocystis sp. | reverse complement strand
CGGCATCGAAATCTTCACGCAATCGCACCGCTGCCGCCATGACGAACCTCCCTCGGTTCGCCAATAAGAATCAGACATTTGCCGATTCGGGAATCCGAGGTGAGTCAGACTCACGGCAGGTTGGTATCAGCGATCCCGAAGGAGGATCCAAGGCTCGACGTCGAGCCCTTTTGCAATGCGATCGATATTATCAATCGAGACGTTTCGTTCCGCTCGCTCTACGGCACTGAGATAAGTTCTATTCATTCCAGCCTCATGGGCGAGCGCCTCCTGGCTCAAACCGCGTTCGGCGCGCAGCCTGCGCATGTTCTTCGCCAAGGTATCTCGCAGGGGGCCTTTATGCGTCCGCTTCACGGGCGCAAATCCTGCGGATTGACGTTTTTAAGACGACCGCTTTTAAGTTACATTCCGACCTGAGCCGATGAAATTGAGAGGATTCGACGTGTCCGTGATTACGATTTTGTCGGAAGAGGCTTCCTGGCGGTCACGCGACGTGCGCTACTACGAGGGCGATTGGGCTTCGATCCAGACGGTCATTCCGGAGTTCTATTTGGCGGCGTTCGCGGCCGGCGAAGAAGACCCCGCCAACCCCTTTCTGCAAACGGTCATGCGCAAGCCAATGTCTGCAGTGGAGCGGCCAATACCCATTGGCGTCGTTTCGCACACCTATTCGCTCGCTCAACATCGCGAAGTTGCAGAGATATGTCGCCAAGGTCTGAAGAACGCCCGGATCAAATTGGACGGACTGCGTTACCAACTCGGGTTGTCAGAGCTTGGAGAATGGATGAATTTCAGAGTATATTTTCCAACAGACTACGATTTCATCGATGATCGTGGAAATGTCCGCCTGAGACTTGAATGCTTTAATTCAGTCGACGGATCGTCGCGGCTCATGATTGTTTTCGGGTGGCTCCGATTTGTCTGCTCGAATGGTTTGGTCATCGGGGAATCAAAAATCGAGATTCGGGAGCGTCACGGACAAAATCTTGATCTGGGTTCGATAGCCGAACGTATTCGACCTGCACTCGCAGCCGTGGCGGCCGACCGCGCCAGAATGGAAAAATGGCAAGGCGAAAAAATTGTCATTGACGGCATCAAGACCTGGGCGGACGAAAAACTGTCGGAGAAATGGGGGAAGAAAGCAGCCGCGAGAGTTTTCCATATCTGCGACGCTGGTAAGGATATTGAGTTCGAGGACCCCTTCGCGCCAGGTGCCGCGACTGAAAAGCCGTTTCGGTTCCTCGGTCCTGTCCCAGGCGCTCCGGAGCGCGCGGCGACCAAATATGATGTCGCGCAGGCGCTCTCCTTCGTCGCGACAAACAGGAAGAACGCCGAAGAACGCGTTGCGTGGCAGGCCGACGTTCCACATCTGTTGCAGAGTCTCGCGCCAATCCATTCCACGTCTGTGAGTGCACAGCTCCGGGGTTAATCAACGTGCGCAGGATCAGTCTGCGGTTTCCGAATTTTCACGAGCTACGCTCGGCCGGATTTCTTGAAACATCCTTTGGCAAAGTCATGACCGCACCGGGAGAACCGGGCACTGCTGGGCTCAGTCGGATCGCAGGGTTTTTGTTACCGGCGCGCCAAGTAGTCGGAAGAAGGTCCGTTCTGCACGCGGACGCACCTGGTCGCGCCAATCCAAATTGACGGCCGTAGGCCGAACTTTGCCCTCTGGTGTCAATACCTCAACCTCGCGGAGATCATCACGAAGTTTGACGACGGCCTCCACGACGAGGGGCATGGTCAGTGGAGTTTCATTGCAACGAGCCTTAAATAGCTCGCCAATCGTAACTGGTGCTCCTTGGCCGGGCGCGTCATCCCGAATGAATCGCGGAAGCTGCTCGATCGCGGCGTTCAAAGAGTCGATGCGGGCGTTCGAGCCGAAGTCGAATTCGAGCCGCCCCTGGTCGGGATCAACATTCGGGTTGTAACCAAGGGCGTTGAAGCCCGCATCGCCATGGTGGACGAACGTGTTTGTCATTTCCCAGTGAAGACGCGCCATTTCGTCACGTGCGCGTTCATGCTTTGAAAGATGAAGTAACCAGTAAGCGATGATTGTCCGCGGACCTGATAAAAAACGGAGTGTAAAATTCGGCCCCTGTTTTTGCTGTCACATGCTTATACAAGAAGTTCTGAATGACGTATCTCGCACCTTGCTCTGTCTTGATTGCAACGAGGGATTTCGCAAATTCGTTCGTGATTTCAGCCGCGCGGCCGCCTCGCGTATTTGAAACTTCCGCGCGGAAATAGTCGATCAGAGAGTCCACAGAGAACGTCAAAATGACTTCTGGATTCTTTAGATTGGCGAAAATGCTCCGCACAGAGGCGAAGGAGACATCGCTCCAGCCATACTGGTCAAGAAAAAACAGGGCGCGATGGCTGTGTCCTTTTCGTTTGACGGCTTCAACGATGTTCGGAGCTTCTTGCTCAAACTGCGACGCGCGCAGGTGAATTGACTTCCCAATTTCAGTCTCAAAAACAGAACTATCCAATTCTGCCATGAGAAAATCGATGTGCTGCTTCTGCTTGTCAACAAAATAGAAATCACACTTTACTACAAAACCATTTTATCTATCAGTCGCCATCGCTGCTTCAGTTGCGCGAACGGAATTGAGCAAGACAAGAGGCGAACCATCAACCACCTTGCCATCACACGTGTATTTGCCACCACCACAAAAACCATCGACAACTGTCAGATTCAGTTCCCGCTTGGCGGGTTGCGGCGATAATATCCGGATGTAGCGATCAACATAGCGTCCAAATACCATGTGCTTGGCAAGGCTATGCTTTCCAATCTCGGGAAGCATCTGTCCAATTTTCCAGTCATAGTGCTTTCGTGCCATTTGCGCCGTTGCTTATGAATTCATGCTGGAAGTTCATCCCAGGTTCGGCCGTCAAGATGGCGGCCGTTGTTCGACTTCGCTCGTCGTATGCCGTCGTCGCCGTAGCTTCCCCATTGCTTAAAGAAGAACGGCACGTTTGCTGCTTCGCACTGGCGTTGAATTGACCGCGCCCACTCGGGCCTCATCGGTCGCGCCTTTGGACCCGATTCACCGCCGACAATTACCCAATCCATACCAGACAGATCGAACTCCCCTAGGTCTTCAAGGAGCGGTTCAATCGAAAGAAAGCGAACCTTTGCCCGGATATTTCGAAGCGTTGCGATGCGAGGAAGGCCGTGCTTCTTGTTCTCCACTGACGTGCCAAGCCAAGCGTTGTCAGGTGCCGCCCTCGTCGAGAAATAACGCTCCATTACGTTGGGGCGTTTTGTGAGAATTTGATACCTGTGATTGGGTGTATTTTCGATCACTCCGAACGCGCGATTTATGAACTCAAATGGGACTTCCTCATGAAACAGATCGGACATGCTGTTGACGAAATACATCGTCGGCTTCTTCCGTTTTAACGGATCGCCAAGCCGCTCGGGATGGATCGCTAGTCTGAATTCTTTGTCGTAACCACGTGCGCCCATCGCCTTCAAACGCTTTGCGAAAACTTCGGCGTAACAGTGCTTGCAGCCTGGCGAAACCTTCGTGCAACCCGTAACCGGGTTCCAAGGGTGTTCTGTCCATTCAATTTTCGATCGGGTCGTCATAGCCGCTACCAGTGTGTTGCCGAATCTCCATCATCGATGTGCAGCCGTTAACACGCGAATAATGTTCTTCGTTTGTTCCGATGTCAACTGAGGCATTACGCGTCTCGCACGTCTTTACCTCTCGATCCCCAATTCGGTCGCCGTGAAGGCGTTCGCTGCCGCCTGCTGGTAAAGCGCGTCAAGTTCGGCGCCGAGCGCGAGGAGCGCGGCAACGCGTTGGACGATCTGGCGGAACCATTTGCGTTCGTCGTCGATGAGCGGCTTGTCGTCGCGCCGATCGGCCTGCCGATACCCAAGCCATTTCTTGAGGACGGGATAGCCGCCGAGTTGATAAGTCCAGACTGCTTCGGGCACATTGGCGAAAAAGGCTTCATCGTTGATATAGAGGTCGCCGGTCTGGTCTCCCCAAACGCCTTCGCCCCAGCCGTCGAGCGGCGCCTCGTCCGCGCCGAACGGGCGTGACTTCCATCGGCCCTTTCCGCTGCCCCAATAGGTGACGTTGATTTTCAAGTCGGCAGGGCGGAGTTTGCCGCCGTCGTCGCGCTTCAGCGGGCCAAGAAGTGCCGCCCGCTCGTGGCCAAGAACGGCTTCGACCACCTCGCGGGCGTCCCGGTTGGCGTCGAGGAGGCGGGTCACTTGTTCGCCTTTGTCGACGAGTCGCGCGAAGACCTTTCGATCCTTCGGAATGGACAGATGCGCCCAGTCGGCGGAAAGCGCGCTTTTGTGCTCGGCCTGATACGCCGGCGCGTGGAGGATCGCAAAGCCGACGCGAAAGAGCTTGCCGACAATGGCACAGGCATCGGCGTCTCGGCGCTCGCCTTTCAAGCCGAAATGCTCGCGCAAGATTCGCCACGTCTTTTCGCCGATGTTCGCGTCCCGGTGTGTCAGAAGGTCGTCGCTGCGCGTCTCGCGCGGGAACACATACGACCCGCGTTCATGCACATGATAATTCATCAACTCACGTGAATAGATAGGATAGACTTCACTCGCTTTTCGCGGAGCGAATACACATCCAAAAAATTCATTGTCTTCTACGCACTCATAAAATTCACGCCGTGCTTCATTCAGAAATTTATAGTCTGAGCTATAATAGAGAAAACGTCGATCAAAGGGGAAAACGAGAAACGGGCAAATTGCCGAATCTTTGAAATGTCCATCCGCCTTAAGAGATGACCATGCCTTCTCAGGATTGTATCGCGCCCGCCCTTCAGCGAGTTCAGGCACCCGCGAGGATGCTGCCGCGAATGAGCTTGCGGCGAAGTAGCGTCTCATTCTTTCGGTAAGTTCGGCAGCCTTTGTGTCAATGACACTTCCATCAAGACCACGGCTCGGCTGGACACCCTGATAATTGACCGGAAATAGTTCATCTAATGCGGGCCATGCCTCGAAGCCGCCTTCGACCATCGTCGGCGACAGGCGCCAGCGATTTTCGCGCGTTGGCTGGACTGCTTCGTAGGACTTCGAGGCTTTGCCGACGCCTGAAGGCAAGGCCGCGATTAGCTCGGCGCGTTTGTCCTTTGCCAACCCCCAAAAGTCGCGATAGCAAACCACCGTCTTCGTTGGCGCGATCTTGGCTTCGGCGCGCTTCACCAGCGTGACGATCGCGGTCCCCGGCTGAATGCCGCGCGGGTCCATCTCGGTCGTGAATGCGCTCTGATCCGCCTTTCCCGTGCCAGGCAGTCCGGCGGGAATGAGCTTGCCCGTGCGGTATTTGTCGCCGTTCAGATTGTCGATCCAAATCCGGTGGAAGTTCGACAACAGCGATTTGCGCATGATTGGATGCGAGCGCCCCGTGAGGTAGGAAGAATTGGAGATGTAGGAGACGATCCCGAACTCCGCCGCTTCGCCGATGCGTTCCTCAGCCATGCGGAAGAACCGGACGTAGAGATCGTCGAGAAGTTGTTTGCGCACCCCATATTCCAGATAGAGAGCGCTCTGCCCTTTCTGTTTCTTCTTGGGGTGTCCGAATTCATCACGCCTCACCTGCTTGCTCTTGGGATCAATATCATCGACGAGCGTGATGCCTTTGTAGTGCGCAACCAGTTCCCCCTCTTGCGCCTGCGCCACGCCTGCAAACGCGTCGTAGGGCGGATTACCAATGACGACGATGATTTTCGCTTTGTGCTTCACCTCTTACGACGCGTCGAACTCGTCACGCATTTCCGGGAAGCTGAGCTTTATGTCGCCGCTGTCTCGCCAACCCGCCAGAGAGTTGGTGAGAAAGATCATGAGGCGCTTGTCGGCGTCGGGCTTCGCGCCGAGGCTGTCGAGCAAGAGATAGAGTTGCAATTGCGCGACCGCGAAAGGGGCGGTGAGGATTTCGAAACCGATCACCCGCTCATGAAAGGCGCGGGCAAGCTCCAAGCCGATGGCGGCTTCGTCGCCGTCCGCCTTGGCCTCTTCGGCGATACAGCGCGCGACTTCCAGGAGGTAGGCACCGGTGCCGCAACAGGGGTCGAGAACCACAACTTCTGGGTCGGCGAGGCCGCGTGGGCGCTTGAGTTCCTTTTTCAGGATGTGGTGCACCCGGCGCACTTGATAGCGCACGATTTCCGGCGGCGTATACCAGACGCCGAGGTCCTCACGGAGCTTGGGGTCGAAGGCCTCCAGAAAGGGCTCGTAGAAATAGGTGATCGCCGCCGCCGAGGTCTGTTCGTCGATCGTTGGGAAAGTCATGCGCGTCCGAAACAGCGGACGGTCGACGCGGTTCAGTGTCGCGATGGCGCGGGCGATATGGTCTTCGAGCCCGAGCGCCTTCAGCCGCTTGGGGTGGCGAATGTCGTGGAGCAGGGCGTCGAGGAACGGGATCGGAAGATAAGCGTGTGCGTCGTCGATTTCGAAGCGTGCGTCGGCTGCGGCGGCCTTGTCCCACAGCACCCAGGCGGCGAAGAGCGAATAGAACGCTGTCTGGACGAGGGAGGATCGGAAGAACCGATCGCCTTTCTCGTCGTCGATGTTGAAGGAAAGGCCAAGGGCTTGCCGATAGTCGTCGAGGAGCGGCTTCACCGCTTTCAGGTCTTCAGGAAGCTGGTCTTTCGCGTCTCGGGCCTGTCTCGCGAGCACCTTAGCCAAATCGGCCGGGTTGGCGAGCGGGGCATAGTCGGTGACGGATCGCTCGAAGATTTCCAGCAAGTCGGCGACGGCGGCGCTATCGACCTTGGCGCGCGGCGCCGCGCCGGCAATGGCGCCCCAAAGGTCGACGGTCTTGATGAGAGTGCGCTTCTCGGGCGGGACGGCGCCGCTCGCCGGGCGTTCATAGCCAGGAACGCAGGCAAGCAAGCCAAAACCGCGAACATTCGAGAGAAGGACGACGCCCGTCTGCGCCAGATAGCGGCCTATCTGGTCGTTCTGTTCCGTCGAAACCGCGAGGTCTTCCAGGGCGACGGTGGGGCGCTTGACCTCGCCATAGACGCCAACGAACATCTTGTCGTCACCGAGAATGAAGTCCGGCATGTCGCGGGCCTTGCCCTTGGCCTCGGACGTGTTGACGCGAATTTCGAAGGGAAGGAGCCGCTCCTTGAGGACGGCCGCAATCAGGTTCTTGATCGCAGGATAGAAGGTATTCTCGGTCGAAGACGGCTGCGAATCGAGACGCCGCGTCTCCGACACGTAGTCGATCAGCGAAGCAATGATCTTCTGCATGGATTGGTGCTCGAATCAGGCTGGCGGCGAGCGAGGAGGCCAGTGAACAAGAGCATACGAAATCTATGGTGAGAAGCGGCCGCTGGCGGGAGCGATGTGCGGGCCCGAATGGGATCAGGAAGGCATGAACCCCTGCCGCAAGAATAGGCTCGTGTGAAGCGACCTCATACGGTGGCCACCGACGCCCTCCGCCCCTGCGACGGTCGCGGACACATCACGCCCGAGACGCAAAAATTCGGCGGGCCGCGCCAATCGGAATCGCTTTCTGACGTTTTCCCCAAATTGCCCTCGCGCGCTTCCCCCAGGCTTCCCCCGTCGAAGCCGCTCCGCTGGCCATCATCACAACTATTTTATTTTATTGGTGGGCGGCACAGGGATTGAACCTGTGACCCCTCCCGTGTGAAGGCGAACGCTTGCCCCATGATCCATCGCCGGGCCTTGGTGGCGGGGACATTGCCACAAAGTCGGCAACCACAGCTTCCTGGAGTCTCGACGAAGTCCGGTGCGTGGTAATTTAGAGTTCGAGAGGGCAACGCTCGCATGGCTAAACCAATCTCGGAATACACTGACCCGACAGAATTGCGGAACCTAATGGACAATGCAAAACGGCTGAACCGCGATGATATCTGGCGGGACGCGTTTAGGCGGCTTTGCACACTTGAAGGCATGGATCAATCTGATCCGCGGCACCGTGATTATTATGAGACGCTTGCAGCTTATGAGCAGCTGCTCACGGAAAAAAATGGCCGCACGACTCGCGCGAATAGGACGCGCCAAAAGCTGAAAAACAAGGGTGTCGTGCAGTGTCTTGAAGATTGGGCGACGAATTCCGCGCCAACCGAAGGCTTTGATTTGCTCACCCAAAAAGGGCTGGCCGAATTAACAGGCGAATTTCTCGTTTTGAAAAATCGCGATCGCTTTTCCCCCGCTGCAATTTCTGCCGCGAAGGCTCGCCTCGCACCACATCTCGCTCAAGGGCCGAACGTAACGCCGATTGCGTAAGCATGACGAAGGAGGGCGGCCGAAGGCGCGTGACGGAGTTGGCGTCGACATCTTGGGATTGGAGTGTGGCGACGGTCGCGACAAGAGACGACGCCTGGGCGGGTCCGCTCGGGGTCTGCTCAAAAGTCATCGCCAGACGCCCAATTTAGCAGTTCATTGTTTTTCTTGGTGAGCGCGCCGGGGCTCGAACCCGGGACCCCCTGATTAAAAGGCTGATATTACTGGTTAAGAAACAATAACTTACGAAGGAAATTTTTGTCTAACTCGAAATAGCAATTAGCGAGTTAGCAGCAATTTGTCTAACGGTGTGGCGCTGGAGTCATGGAGTCAGGGCAGGGAACGCGTTTGTCTGGAGATGGGAAGGGATCGAGAATAGGGAACGAACTTAATGAAAGCGGCCCGGGCGAAGCTTGCGAGCGTGGCTCAGTCCGCAGAAAAAATGATTAAGTTAAAAATACACGTCACAAAAAAGGGGCCGCCAGAACAAAAGCGGCCCAAGTCAAGGGAGGAAACGCCCAAGGAGAGCGCGGGTAATAAGATGGGTGCCGGAAGCGGCGGAATTGCGGTGACCAGACTCACCTCCATCGGACAGCTTGATCGTGCGACTCGGGTCCGGCTTTGCGCCCCGGATAGCGGTATCGGACAGCGGCATTTTGTTGGCCTCGACCCTGACGATGACTTCAAGGCCAACTCCAAGGCCAACACATAGGTTGGATGTCAACGGTCGCCAGTGGACACAATTGGATCATAAACCACAGCAACAATTTGATATTTCAAGTGTTATTGGACTTTGCCGAATGTAGTGAAATAGGGGAATGGTGCCCAGGGGCGGGCTACCCCGAGTGATTGAATTCAATGGCTTGCGCAAGAGTGGGGCACTAAAATTTTCTGCTGTTTTCTAAGGTTTTTGTATTTCCTGTGACGTGCCCCTGAGAAATTCCCCCAGACGCGATTAGAGTCCGGCCCGTTACAGGACGGACACGATGAAAAAGAAGCGGTTCACGGAAGAGCAGATCATTGGGATTTTGCGGGAGCAGGAGGCTGGC
>NZ_JAKFWS010000119.1 GCF_021731785.1 Methylocystis sp. | reverse complement strand
GCTCGCGCGATCGGCACTTCGCCATATCCGCGTCGCGTCCAAACAGGAGTTGAAGGATCGAATCATTGAGGCAATCGACGACGTTAACCGTGAGCCTGTCGTTCATACCTGGACTTACAAGATCGACATCGCGGCATGATATGAGTCGATCCAAAGAAACGCTCTACTAGTTTAAGGCTCACATCGAGCCTCAAGCGATCGCGCGACCCTGCCCTGCAGAGCCTCGCGGTTCATGCGCATTCTCGCTTGATCGAGGGGGGAGGTCTTGGCCCTGAAGTATTGGATATGACTGGCGCCGCAAAGCCGCGCGGACCTGTTCCGCAGAATTTTCCAGATTGGACGTTCGATCACCTCGATGTCGAATATGACGCACCGACACAATCAGTCTGGATGATTTATAGTATTAAGGGCCCTGTCTGTTACACGCCGCACACGTTGAGCGAGATGACGCGCTTTAGTCGATCCCTTCAGGCGATGTTCGCCGCCGGTTTCACGGCGCGCACGCCCGTGCGTTATCTTGTCATCGCCTCGAATAAGCCCGGCGTTTTCAATCTCGGCGGCGATCTAGGCGTTTTCGCCGCCGCGATACGCACACATAATATTGATCTATTACGCCGCTACGCGCACAGCTGTATTGATTTAATCGATAGTCTCGTGAGGGGGCTCGATTTGCCGATCGTCACCGTTTCCGCGGTGCACGGCCAGTGCCTTGGCGGAGCCTTTGAGGCGGCGCTTGCGACAGATTTCATTCTGGCCGAAGAAAACGCTCGTTTCGCAATGCCCGAAATTGCGTTCAACACATTTCCTGGAATGGGGGCGGTTTCTCTGTTAACCCGGAAGCTGGGGGTCGCTCTCGCGCAAAAAATCATTTCTGAGGGCCGAGTGTATACGGGCCACGAGATGTACGATCTTGAAGCAGTCGATGCGCTCGCATCGGACGGCGAGCTTCGTTCGGCGACGCTAGCTTGGATGGCTAAAGGCGGCGAGGCGGCTTGGACGCGACGGCGGATCCTAGCGGAGGCGCGGCGCCGGTCGTCGCCGCTCACCCGGGAAGAACTCATACGGATTACTGACCTTTGGGCCGAATGCTCCACACGTATCAGTGACGCTGACCTGCGTCACATGGAGCGGTTGGTTCGCGCACAACGTCGTCTTCTTGGCTCAATCGGCTCCGCAAACTAAAGTGGCTGCGCCGATCCATCTCCATCAGAGGGTGACAATGGAAAGCGCCTCGCGCCCGGTCGAATCTTCAGGCGAGGCTTTCGCTGAGAAGACGGAAGCAATGGCCGAGGTGAAGACTGAAAACGTAATCTATCAAGATCTGGTCGAAACTCTCTTTGCAACCCAGGGCGCCTTTCTTGCCGGCATAGCCGCCGGCATGCTCGCACCCATCGTCGCTTGGCTAACGACTTGGCAAGATGTCTACCTGCAGCTCATCATCTTAATGAGCGGCATGGCCGCATATCGCATCTCCGTGTTGCTCGCATATACGCGTCAACCTCCCGCGCAGCGCCGAAAGGATGCGCGGCGCTGGGAACTTCGGTACGCAATCGGCGCGGTCGGTTTTATGACGGCAGTCGGGGTCACCGCCGCGATACTGTTCGTCGATCACCACGATGAAATGCTCGCTTATTACGGCGTGATCCTGATGACCGGCTGCGCTGGCGCGCTGGCGAGCCGCAACTCCGGCAGGCCAATGATCGTTTTCGGACAGGTGTTCGGAGCGTGCGCGCCACTCGCGATCGTTTGTCTTTTTTACTATAGCTTTTGGTATTGGGGACTGACGCTTGTCCTCATCATGGGCATGATTGCCGTAAAGTCGACAACAACGTTTCTGCACGCCAATCTCGAAACAGCGCTTCGCAACGGCTACGAGGCCGTGAAACAGCGAACGCTCTTCAGTCTGGCGCTCAACTCCATGACGCATGGCCTATGCATGGGAGACGCCGATCTGTCTGTCACGGTCGTGAATCGGCGCGTCTTCGATTTTTTCGGCATCGTGGCGGCGACGACGCCGATCAAGCTCGAAGCGCTTGCGCATGCCATCGGCAAGAGCGTGGAGCTGTCGCCTCAGGAAAGTGACATCTTCATCGAGCGATGGAAGCGGCACGTCGCAATGCCGCGCGCGAACATCTTCACGCACAAGCTTGGTGAGCGCTTCTTCGAATTCCACTGCGAGCGCGCCGAAACGGGATCCTTCGTCACCGTCATCGAGGACGTGACGCTTCAAAAGCGGGCTTTGCGCGAGATCGAGCGCATGGCGCATTTCGACGATCTGACAAATCTGCCGAATCGATACCAGTTTCAGGATACGCTCGAGGAAGAAATGCTTCAGCTCGGGCAGCGCGGATTTCAGGCCGCGCTGCTCAACATTGACCTCGACCGATTCAAGGAGGTCAATGACACGTTGGGCCATTCCATTGGCGATCAATTGCTGTCGGCGGTCGGCGCGCGTCTTGCCGCCTGCGTCCCCCAACCGCATGTGGTCGCAAGGCTCGGCGGCGACGAGTTCTGCGTGCTGCTACGCGCCGGCGACAAGCTTCCCGACGTCGACGAACTCGCCGCGAAAATACTGGGAGAGATGCATCGCACCTTCGTTGTCGAAAACCACGTCATCAACATCGGCGCGAGCATCGGCATGGCGGCGGCGCCAAAGGATTCGGAGACGTCCGGCGGACTGCTCAGATGCAGCGATCTCGCGCTCTACCGATCGAAAGCGCAAGGGCGCAGCAAGGCGATCTGGTATTCGCAGGAGATGCAAGACGCCCTGACCCGAAAGCGGGCGATCGACACCGAGCTGCGCCATGCCTTCCTGGCAAACGAACTCGTGGTCTATTACCAGCCGGTCGTCGATTCCCGCACCGCGACCGTCGTTTCCTTGGAGGCGCTGCTGCGATGGCGCCACCCGACCAGAGGAATGGTCCGACCGGGCGAATTCATTCCTGTCGCGGAAGAAACCGGCATGATTATCGAGCTCGGCGCCTGGGCGTTACGGCAGGCGTGCGATGACGCCAAATCCTGGCCCTCAAACGTCCGCGTCGCGGTCAACATCGCGCCCAGACAATTCCAGCAGAAGGATTTGGCCGAGATGGTCGCGCAGACACTGCGCGACTCCGGATTGGAGCCCGATCGCCTGGAGCTCGAAATCACCGAAACGACGCTCATGGAATCCGATGACGTCGATAGCAAATTGCGGCAAATTGAAGCGCTGGGCGTGCGCCTCTCGCTGGACGATTTCGGCACCGGCTACAGCAGCCTTGGCTATCTCAATCGTTTCCCGGTAAAGAAGGTCAAGATCGACCGTTCTTTCGCGCGGCAAGCGATCGAGTCGCCTAAAACTCAGGCGATCATCTCGGCGATCTCTGCGCTTGCGCAAGATTTGTCGATCGATCTCGTCGCCGAAGGCGTCGAAACCGACGCTCAACTGGCCTTCATGGCGAGCAAGAATATTTTCCTCATTCAGGGCTATCTGTATACGCGGCCCCGGCCGATCGAGGAGCTTCGACCGCTGCTTGCCGATTGGCGCGACGCGC
Organism: Methylocystis sp.; assembly: GCF_021731785.1. Lineage (GTDB taxonomy): Bacteria > Pseudomonadota > Alphaproteobacteria > Rhizobiales > Beijerinckiaceae > Methylocystis. The sequence goes on along the minus strand of NZ_JAKFWS010000119.1, from coordinate 5,776 downwards.
CGCGCCTTGTCAGCGCGGCGTGAGCGTTCAGCAAGCAAGCTTCAGATGCGCTCAAGCGCCGCCAGACTCCGTCTGTCGACGACAGGCTGCACCATGCGCTGCGCGCGAAATATCGCGTGCGACGCATTGTAGCGCCGGCCGAACTGCGCGAGGTAATTCTCGATCGCGGTGGTGCCCGCCTGCGGTTCGACGACGTCTCGAACGATTAGCAGGTCGCGCGCTTCTTCGGCGGTCAGCGCCGTATCGCACGCCATGAGACGCTCGGCCTTGACAAAGCCCAATGTGCGGCCGACCGCAGCGTAGAGTCCCAGAAGGTCGACTGGATCTCCCGAAAAGGAGAACTGCGCGCTCTTTTCCGCGACAATCGCCGAGCAATGCATGGCGAAGTCGAAATCCGGGCCGCTCATCAGGCCCCGGGCCCAGGCGAGCGTGATCACCGGCGTATCGACGATCAGCTCCGAATTTTCAGCGGCGATGTCTCCGAAGCCTTCCGCCGGCCTTGGCGCTTCGCGTGCGCCATGGGCGAAATCGTAAACGAGGTAGCGAATTTCGTTCAGCTCCCCTCGGTCGATCGCGGCTAAAATATTAGTAATTGTCCTGATCGTGGGTGCGTCAAAACCTGGTCGAGTCTTGCGCAATACTAGAGCCTGACGATCTTTCAACCATACGGTCGAAAGACCGCCGCCATTGCCGGAAAGTTCATTCTGCGGGCGTAGATATGGAAAGTTCAGCATGTTTGCCGCCGTCGGTTTGTGGAGGTTGGACTAAGCTAAATGAAAATTTAACTTCGCCAACCCTGCCGCCGAGCATTGCATCAAAATTGCGCTGGCGTGAGATAAATACATGACGAATAGGTGATTTCTCGATCTCGGAAGCGTAGACAAATATCTATCGTCAGACGATATGAATTTTTTTATCGTCCGCCGACGGGAATGTACAATGAACGGGCGGCGCAAAGCTTTTTTGGGCGGAACTGCGCGTATTTTTTGTCTGCCGTGTGTCTCTTGGTCGCGGGACAAACGCTCCGCTCTTGATCTATACTAACTTAAGCGTTGCTGACGGTCCGGAAGCTTGTTCGTTGGCTCGCCTTCGCACAAAGAGTGTGCGAGACATGGCTGCGTCGGGACCGAACCCGCGCGCCATTTAAGACCGCTGAATGAGAGCGGCTGGTCCAGAAGGGAGAAAACCAGATGATGATGCGATTTTTTGCCGCCGTGCTGGTGGCGGCGGCCGGCTGGGTCACGCAAGCGCATGCGCACGGCGACGTCGGCGTCAACCAGGGTCAGTGCCTAATGAAGCTTGGCCCGGATACGATGACCTTCACCGGCTACCAGCCGCAAAAGTCACGCGAGCAGTTTTGCGACGACATTCCAGACGCAGGTCCCACCATCATCACGCTTGACGCTCAGCAAGACGAACTGCGCGACATGAACCTCGAGATGCGCGTCATCCGCGACGTCGGCCAGAAGGACGACAATGAAAATCTCGAGGCCAATACCGAATATTACTCTCCGCCCAACAAGTATAAGTCCGGCACCCTCACCTTCGAGCACGTCTTTCCGCAGGAGGGAAAGTTCATCGGGCTCGTTAAGGCGAAAAGCGACGACGGGACCAAGGAATATGTCGCGCGCTTCCCCTTCTCCGTCGGTTTGACGCAGTCGAGGGAAATTACGATCGCCGTGTTCTTCGGGGCGCTGGCGCTGGTCGGTTTCGGCCTGTGGTACAGGAATCAGTTTATGGCCAAGAAGCCGAAGGCTTAAGTCCGCTTCAGCTCAATAGCTCAACACGACCGTCGCGTAACGTCACGCGGCGGTCCATTTGTTTCGCAAGTTCGAGATTGTGAGTGGCGATGAGCGCCGCGAGTCCGGTGCTGCGCGCGAGGGCCAGCAGCGTCCCGAAAACATGCTCGGCCGTGCGCGGATCGAGATTGCCGGTCGGCTCGTCGGCAAGCAGAAGATGCGGCGCATTGGCGACCGCGCGCGCGATGGCGACGCGCTGCTGCTCGCCGCCGGAAAGCTCCGAGGGCCGATGCGACGCGCGCGGTCCAAGCCGCAGATAATCGAGCAGCTGTTGCGCCCTGAGGCGCGCTTCGCCCTTGTTCAAGCCATTGATCATCTGCGGAAGCGCGACATTCTCGAGCGCCGAGAACTCCGGCAGCAGATGGTGGAATTGATAAACAAAGCCGACAGTGGCCCGCCGCAGCCGCGTGCGCTCGGCGTCGGACATGCGCGACGTCGGCGCATTCTTGATCAGGACCTCGCCGCCATCCTGTCGCTCCAGGAGCCCGGCGATATGGAGAAGCGTCGACTTGCCGGCGCCCGACGGTGCCAGCAGCGCGACCGTCTCGCCAGGGTGGATCGACAGATTGATATCGACAAGGATATCCAGTCGCGCCTCGCCCTCGCGATAGTGGCGTGCGACGTTGCGCAATTCGAGAACGGCTTCGTTCATCGCGGTTACTCGTGCCGCAGCGCTTCGATCGGGTCGAGCGACGCTGCCTTCCAGGCTGGATAGATCGAGGCGAGAATGGCGAGAACGAGAGTCATGACGACGATCGCCGCGACTTCGCGCGGGTCGACGATCGCCGGAAGCCGCGAGAGGAAATAGAATTCCGCGGGAAAGAGATTGGCGTCGAAAAGCTTGTTGAGCCCGACGCGAATGGCGTCGAGGTTTTTCGCCAACGCCAGACCCAGCGCAAATCCTGCCAGCGTGCCGACGACGCCGATCGAAGCGCCGATAATCAGGAAGACGCGCAGCACTGCGCCGCGCGTCGCGCCCATGGTGCGCAATATGGCGATGTCCCGAGTCTTGTCCTTCACGAGCATCGTCAGGCCTGAGATGATGTTGAAGGCCGCGACCACGACGATCAGCGCCAGAATGATAAAGAGGATGTTTTTTTCGACCTGCAGCGTGTCGAAAAATGTTTTGTTGCGCTGGCGCCAGTCGGTGACGATTAGAGGACGCGTGACTGCTTTTTCGACGTTCATGCGAAAGTCGTCCATCTTCTCGGGATCGAAGACGAAGGCTTCGATGACCGTCGCTTCATGTTCCTTATTGAAGAAGAGCTGAGCCTCCGAGAGCGGCATGTAGACGAAGACGTTGTCGAATTCGGACATGCCGATCGAGAAGATCGCGACGACATTATAGGCCTTGATCCGCGGCGCGACGCCAAACGGCGTCTGCGCGCCTTTGGCGATGAGCAGGCTGACCGGGTCGCCGACGCTGACCCCGAGCGTTTCCGCCAACCGCTGGCCGATGGCGACGCCGCCGGCCTTGTCGAACCCCGCCAGCGCGCCGCTCTTCACATTGCTCGCCACGCCCGGCAGCCGCGTCAGATCCTTCTCGCGAACGCCACGCACCAGCACGCCCGATTGGCCGAACTGAGTCGATATGCCGGCCGCGCCCTCGACCATCGGAATCGCCAGCTGCACGCCCGGCAGCTTGGCGGTCTTTGCGGACACCTGATCCCAATCGGTGAAGGGAGTCTCCACCGCCTGAAGAAAGGCGTGGCCGTTGACGCCCAGGATTTTGTCCATCAGCTCGCGATGAAATCCGTTCATCACCGAAGTGACGACGATCAGGGTTGCGACCCCCAGCATGATGCCGAGAAATGAAAATCCGGCGATCACCGAGACGAAGCCATCGGCGCGGCGGGCGCGCAGATAGCGCAGCGCCAATGTCCACTCGAAGGCCGAAAAAGCGCCGGCGCCTTTCGCCGGCAGAGCCGCTTCGGTCATGCCCGCCCCGGCCTGATGGCGGCGACGATGCGGGTGACGGCGTCGTCGGGCGCGAGCAGCTCGCGCTCTCCCGTGCGGCGTTGCTTCACCTCCACCCTGCCCTCGGCGAGGCCTTTGGGACCGACGAGAACCTGCCAGGGCAGGCCGATGAGATCGAGCGTGGCGAATTTCGCGCCGGGACGTTCGTCCCGGTCCTCGTGCAGCACGTCCAGACCGGCGTTCTCAAGCTGCTCGATGAGAGCGGCGCAGACTTTGCCGGTCGCCTGGTCGCCGACTTTCAGGTCGGCGACGCCGACGTGAAACGGCGCGACCGATTCAGGCCAGATGACGCCATTGTCGTCATGGCTCGCCTCGATGATGGCGGCGACAAGACGTGACGGCCCGATGCCGTAGGAACCCATTTGCACGACGACCTCCTTGCCGTCCGGCCCGTTGACCACGGCCTTCATCGGCTCGGAATATTTGGTTCCGAAGTAGAAAATATGGCCGACTTCGATGCCGCGCGCCGCGACCCGCGCCTCCTCCGGGACTGTGGCGAAAGCCGTCGCGTCATGCATCTCGCTCGTCGCTGCGTAGCGGCTGGTCCATTTGTCGACGATTCCCTGCAGACCCGCCGCATCGTCGAAATCGACCGAGGCCGGAGGCGGCGCGAAGGACAGGAAATCCTTATGGCAAAAGACCTCGCTCTCGCCGGTCGAGGCGAGGATGATGAATTCATGGCTGTTGCCGCCGATCGGGCCGGATTCGGCCGCCATCGGAATGGCGGTCAGCCCCATGCGCGCGAAGGTGCGCAGATAGGCGACGAACATTTTGTTATAGGAATGGCGGCCGGCTTCGGCCGTCAGATCGAAGGAATAGGCGTCCTTCATCAGGAACTCGCGCGAGCGCATCACGCCGAAACGCGGACGGACCTCGTCGCGAAACTTCCACTGGATATGAAAAAGATTGAGCGGCAAATCCTTATAGGAGCGCACCGAGGCGCGGAAAATCTCGGTGATCATCTCCTCATTGGTGGGGCCGTAAAGCATCTCGCGGTCGTGGCGGTCGGCGATGCGCAGCATTTCCTTGCCATAGGCGTCATAGCGCCCCGACTCGCGCCACAGATCGGCGGGCTGGATGGTCGGCATCAGACATTCGATGGCGCCGGCGCGGGTCTGCTCCTCGCGGATGATGGCGTTGATCTTGTTCAAGACCCGCAATCCGAGCGGCAGCCAGGCGTAAATGCCGGCCGACTCCTGCCGGATCATGCCCGCCCGCAGCATCAGCCTGTGCGAGACGATTTCGGCCTCTTTCGGCGTCTCGCGCAAAATGGGCAGGAAATAGCGGGAAAGGCGCATGTGGTATCCGGTTGGGCGAATCGGGGAGCGGCGAGCATAGCCTGTCCGCCGCCGGAGCAAACGGCGCGGGCGGGGCCTATCAACCCCCGCATGGCCGAAAACGCAAGCGGGAGGCGCCCTTCCTTTTTGGGCGGGCGGGCCCATTTCGGGGGATGAACTCTTGAGGAGGCCGGCATGAGTCGGGCTGTGGCGAAACATCACTGGGGAAGCGTCCGCGATAATCCGGAACTCAGTCGCTTCGAACTCGACGCCGACGGCGATACGGCGCTCGCCTATTACCGCATCGACACTGGCGTGATGGTCTTCACCTCGACGCAAACGCCGCCGCAGCTGCGCGGTCAGGGCGTCGCTTCGGAGCTCATCCGCAACGCGCTGGAATTCGCGCGGGCGCGCGGTCTGAAGGTCCAAGCCGACTGCTCCTTTGTCGTCGACTATTTGCGGCGCCATCCCGAGTTTGCGGACTTAGCACGCTGACCTAGTGCTCAGATTCCTTGAATCCGCTCATATGCGGTGGATTCCGTCGGAGCACTGCTGCGTTTATACACTTGTTCAGCGATTTGCTGAACGAGATAGGTTGATCATGGCGGCTCCACGTCGAGTGATCGAGTTGGCGTTTACGGAGAGCGACCTGGCGGAGTTAATGAGGCTTGCGCGTTCGCGGACAGAACCGGCGAGCCGGGTCGAACGCGCGCGGATGCTCCT
>NZ_JAKFWS010000094.1 GCF_021731785.1 Methylocystis sp. | reverse complement strand
TCGGGGCGCGCCAGATCGATGGACAACAGGCCGTTGACGAGATCGGCGCCCAGCACCTGCATGCCTTCGGCCAGAAGAAAGGCGCGCTGGAACTGCCGGGCGGCGATGCCGCGATGGAGGAAATGGCGCTCCCGCTCCTCGCTCTGGCGCCCGCGGATGACAAGCTGGTTTTCTTCCAGCGAGACGTCGAGCTGGTCGCGGGTGAAGCCGGCGACGGCGAGCGTGATCCGAAGCCGCTCCGGCGCGCCGTCGCCGCGCGGAATGCGCTCGATATTATAAGGGGGGTAGCCGTCGGAGGCGGTGCGGGCGACCCGGTCGAGCGCCCGTTCGATTTCATCGAATCCGAGCAGGAACGGCGAATTGAGCGGCGGACGCGACATCTCACTGAAGCCCTGTTGGCGCCTCTTCGGCCGGAACCCGTGAAGCGCTCCGGCTACAGCTATATGGCCGAGCGCGCCGCGGCGTTCAAGCGCACCGATGCGCCCAAGGTTGACGTGGTAACGCGGAACGCCCATCTGCGAGCCAGCTTCCTCGAACCAGCGGCGACTAATGATGCAAATCCGGCGTCCGTTTCTCGCCATCATCCTTGCCGCAGCGTTTGGAGCGCCGGCCGCCGCAGATACGCCGCCGCCGATCATCGCGCCGGAAGGCGAACGCTTCACGCTGACTCCCGCCGAGGGCGGCTATGTCCGGCTGAACAAGGAAACCGGCGCGCTGTCCTATTGTTCGGTGAAGGACGGCGTCACTGTGTGTCGGCTTGGAGCCGAGGAGCGCGCCGCGTTCGAGGCGGAGATCGACCGGCTGCGCAAGGAGAACGCCGCGCTCAAAGCTCGCGCCGAGGCCGGGCCCGTCCCGCCGGCGGCAAGGCCGAACGCGACGCCCAGCGAAGAGGAGTTTGAGCGCGCGCTCTCCTTTACCGAGCGCTTTCTGCGCCGCATAATGCGCCTGTTTCGCGAAGAGTCGTCGCCCGGAGGCGCGCTGTGAGGGCCAGCTCTGTGAAGGCCATAAGGATGCGCCCGGCGTGACTGATCAGGGACCTTTCGCCAATTGGCCGCATCTCGACAAGCCGCGCCGGCCTGAGCGGCAAGACGCCGAGCGCGAGCTGCCACTCCTGCCGGGCTCCGAGAAGATTTCACAGGAAACCAGAGAAATGGCGTCGAACAACACGCTTGAACATTTCCTCGGCGGCTCGCCGCTCAATACTTTCGTGCGGCTGTTTGTTATTTCCCTAGTCGTCGGCGCCCTGCTGATGTGGCTAGAGCTGCGGCCGATCGATATTTTGCATGGCGTTCAGGCCTTCTTCGACCGCATCTATCAGCTGGGCTTCGGCGCGGTGCGGGAGCTTGTCAGCTATGTGCTCGCCGGCGCCGTCTTCGTCGTGCCGGCGTGGCTGATCCTGCGGCTGGTGAATATGGGCGGCGGCAAAAGGGGGTGAGCCGCAAGCCTATAGTCTTCCGCGCCGCCGGATGCTCGACGTCACATCGCGCTCATCGATGAGCTGGCCGATGCCGTCGCGCCGCGGCGGCAGCGGCGCCGACGGCGGCGGCGCATAGGCTTCGGGTCCGGCGAGCGGTCCCAGCCCGTCGCGCGCGCCCACTCCCGGTCCCTCGAACGCGGCGAGCGGCGGCTTGCCGGTCGTATCATTGTCGGTCTCTTCCTCGGCGCCGGGCGGCGGCGCGCGCCGCTGTGCGATGAGCGGCGAGGCATCGGGCGGCGGCAGAGTCTCCTGCGGCTCGGGCTTGCAAATGCTGCGTCCGGAGCGGCCGTGCATCGCCAGATCGACGTGGATATGATTGTAATGGAAGGCGTTGGAGCCTGGCGCCAGCACGGTCGAGAAATGGCCGCATGAGCCGCGATGCACGTCCATCAGAAAGGCGCGGGTCTGGGCGTCGCCGCGCCACCAGTCGCGGACAAGCGTGATCTCGCGGCCGTCAGCGAGCACGAATCCGCCGATATCGAGCGCATTGCCGAAGGCGTGTTCCGAAAGCTGCGTCCACCGCTGATTGTTCATGCCGCGGCAGGCATAGGAGCCCATCGAATTGATCTGGACGATTTGCTGTCCGAAGCGCGCCTGGGCGGCGGGCTGCACGGTGTCGGCGAGCCATCGGTCGAGCTCCGCGACCATCGAGCAGTCGAGAGTCGCGGTGGCGTTGAAGGCGACGGCGCCGCCTTGAAGCGCCGTCACCTTGAACGGTTTGGTGAGGCCGCAAATGCCGGGGCCATCTACCTCGGGCGCAAGCGCAATATATTCGGACGGGGCGACGCGTCTTTCGGCGAGACAGGCGTTTTCAGCCTGCGTGCGCCAGGCCGGCCGCTGCGGCTTCTGGCCGATCGAGCAGGCGGACAGCGCCGCCGCGGCGAGCGCCAGCACGAGCAGCGGTTGACGGACGCGGCGGACCATGCCGCGAGACTTGGCGCCGGGCCGTTAATTCACGGTCGAAAATTTTGGTTAACGGCGAGATATTTGCGAGATGTGGCCCGCGATCCACACGCCTGCGGAAGCGGGGCGCAAATGATCAACGATTGTCTCGAGACGCCGGGCTCACGGCAGAGGACGCGTCAGCGACCGCGCCATAGACTTGCAGCGTCGCGCCCGCCGCTACGCCAGGCGCGATCAACGCGCAAATTTGCTCAAGCGCCGCTTCCAGTTTTCGCCGGCCTTGAGTTCAGTCTTCCAGACCCATTTATTCTGGATCGTCCTAATCGCCCGGGATGACCGCTCTGCAACGATTGCCGGTTCGCGCTCCTTCGCCCGCTGCACGGGGGGAGTGGGCGCGACCGCTGCCGGCTGCGGCTTCTTCTTTTTGGGTTCAGCAGGGACAGCTTTTGCGACCTTGGCGGGCCGCCGCACCCGACGCGTCCTGGTTGATTCGGCGCTCGCCGGAGGTGCGTTTATCGCCTGATCTTGCAGCAGGTTCGGGAGCACTCGCCCCGGACGGCCCGTCGACGGCGGCGGAACTTGGGCAAGTTCAGCCGCCTTGCCGCCGAAAACCGCGTCCGCTGCGTCTAGAGCCGCCAAATAGGAGGGGTCACGTTCGATCTCAAGGGAGGCCGAAGCGCTCGGCTCATTAAGCGGCGGGCTCCCGCCAGCATTTTCAGTCTCTTCGATCTTCCACGGATTGGACGTCCGGGATTTGGAAGACCGACCTTTATATGCCGTTATGAACGGACGAGTGGGCTGGCGCATTGAAGCTGGAAATCTTTCTATCGAGGCATGCGGCGAGGGAGATCGCTCGAAAGACCTTCGGCGCAAGCGTCCCTATAGCAAGCGAATGCGGCCCGGATGCGACGCTACGGCCAAGCGTCTCAGACGACGGACGTTCGTTACCTATAACGGATAAGTGGCGACAAGTCATCGGAGTGGCGCGCCCTAAATGGGCGCTGCCGGCGCAAATCGGACGTCGCCGATTTGCGCCTGTCATCGTTCAGGGCGGCGTCTGGTCGGGTGACGCCGCCGACGCTTCGCCCAAGCCGCGCGCTACGCGCCTTTGCTCTCGCCGTGCTTGCGGCCGCGCATGAAGGATTCGAACTCCTCGCGGTCGCGGGCGCGGCGCAGCTGGTCAATATGTTCGGCGAAATCGCGCTCGGCTTCGGCGAGCTTGCGGCGTTCTTCCTCGAGACGCGCAAGTTCTCCTTCACGCCATTCGTCAAAGGCGACATTGCCGGTCGAGCGCATGAAGGACGGACCGCGCCAAGCGGCCGAACTCTCCCGGGCGACGCCGGTCACGGCTTCTTTCACCCGCGCGCCTTGCTCCTGCGCGAAGGCGTATAAATCGCCCTCAAAGCCCTGGCTGCGCTGCCAAAGCTTCCATAGCAGGATCGCGAGTCCGAGCGGCCAGAAGATGAAAAAGCCGACGATCACCGCCGCGATCTCATACGGCCTCCAGGACATTCGCCCGCAGTGCCCCCAGGGCGATCCGCGCTCTCCTGCTGACGACATGCGAGAATAACGATGGCAGCTCATGATGGGCTCCAATTTTGTCGACGGCCGCCCGCCGCGAAGCGGGGGCGACACCAATGTAATATGCATTAACATTAGCGCAAGGGGAAGACGCGCGCTGAGAAAATCGGCGCGGCGCCGAAAGCACATTTGCAAATTCCGAAGTGCCTGAGCGACGCGGCCGCCGCACTCCGCCGGCGCGTTCTTTCCGATCGTTGGCAGAGCGAGGCGACGAATCAGTATTGACGAGCGGGCGGCTCCCTGCGTGATGGCCGCGCTTGTCGCCGCCATCCAAGCCGTAACAGCCTTCCCGCCCTAGATGCTGGCCCAGGCCGGGCATCACGGCAGACTTGGCGTCGCCATCAATCGGAATTCGGAGGCCTGGGAGCGCTGGACGCTTGTCGCGTTCCGAAAACTCAGGCCGCCTTGCCGCTCAGATCATCTTCAAGCGCGTCGTTCTCGTCGAACGCCGGATCGTCTGGACGCGCCGCGTCCGAGTCGATCTCGATGTCGATTTCAAGCAGCGACATATCCGCCTTGCGGTGCATCTTCACCATCACCTTGTCGGGGTCGACCGCGATGTGCTTGGAGATCGCCGCGAGGACTTCCTTGTGCAGGACGCCGATGAGATTGGATGCGCGCGCCGATTTGCGTTCATGCGCCAGCAGAATCTGCAGGCGTTCGCGCGCGACCGGCGCGGTGGCGCCGCGGCGCCCGAACAATCCGAAAATATTCATGCCGCCCTCCGACCAAAGAGCCGGACGAAGAGTCCTCTCCTGTCTGTGGGAATTTTCACCGGAAGCTCTTCGCCGCACAGCCGCTTCGCCGCTTCCATATAGGCGCGCGCCGCCGCGCTCATGGCGTTGTGAAGAATGATCGGCGAGCCGACGTTCGAGGCGCGCAGAACTTCTTCGCTCTCTGGCACGATTCCAAGCAGCGGTATCGAGAGAATTTCCAGCACGTCATCGACGGCGAGCATCTCGCCGCGGCCGGCGCGCTGCGCGTCATAGCGCGTCAGCAAGAGATGCTTCTCGACCCGTTCGCCTCTTTCGGCGCGTTCGGTCTTGGCGTCGAGCAGGCCGATGATGCGGTCCGAATCGCGCACGGAGGAGACTTCCGGATTGGCGACGACGACAGCGACGTCGGCGAAGCGCATCGCGAGCGTAGCGCCGCGTTCGATGCCGGCGGGACTGTCGCAAACGATCCAGTCGAACTTTTCGCGCAATTCGCCGATGACCTGTTGCACGCCTTCTTCGGTCAAGGCGTCCTTGTCGCGCGTCTGCGAGGCGGGAAGCAGATAGAGATTGCTCAGCCGCTTGTCGCGGATGAGCGCCTGATGCAGCTTCGCGTCGCCCTGGGCGACGTTAATGAGGTCGAAGACAACGCGCCGCTCGGCGCCCATGACAAGGTCGAGGTTGCGCAGGCCGACGTCGAAATCGACGACCGCCACCTTATGACCCAGTTGCGCCAGCGCGGCGCCAAGCGCTGCGGTCGACGTTGTCTTTCCGACGCCTCCTTTGCCGGAGGTGACCACCAAAGTCTTGGACATTGTCTCGTCCTCTATTAATCGAGCCGTGCGATCTTGACCGTCTCGTTTTCGAGCCAGGCCTGAATGGATTGGCTTTGCACATTCGCCGAAATTTCTTCGGCGGTGAGATACACGCCGCACACCGAGAGCAACTCGGCTTCGAGCCTGCGGCAGAAGATTCGCGCGCGCTTCTCGCCATAGGCGCCGGCCATCGCGCGGCCGCGCAGCGTTCCGTAGATATGCACGGAGCCGCCGGCCATGATTTCCGCGCCCGAAGCGACGGAGCCGATGACGGTCACGTCGCCCTCGGGGTGATAGATCGACTGGCCGGAGCGCACCGGCTCCAGCAAGATGAGCGGCGCAGCGCTCGGCGCGGGCGGCATAGCCGACGCGACGCCGCCCGGAGAGCCGCTCACGCCGAGCGCATTCGCAATGTCCTTGAAGGCCGATTCTTCGCTTGGGGTCAGCGTTCCGGAACTTGCGTCTTTGGCAGGCGTGGCGTCAGCTTCGCTCGGCGGTTGAGGGGTGGCGCGGCCGCCGGCCAGAATCGGCGGCAGCGCGTCGCACGCCCATGACGGGTCGACGCCCGAGAGACCCATGATGCGTATGCCGCGTCGGCCGATATTTTCGAGAAGCTCGCCCAGTTCCGACTGCTCCAGCGTCAGTTTCGCGACGTCGATGACGATCGACTTCCGGCTGAAGAAGGCGGGAGACTGCGTAAGCAGCCCGTCCAATTGCTCGAACCAGCCTTCGAGCGGCTGTTCCGGTTCGAGAGTCAGAACGGGAAAGGATCTGCCCTTGAAGCGAATGTGTTTTGAAGACGCCTGCGGCACGACAGCCTCACGCAATTAAGATTTGCTTCATTTGAGGGGGTTAACGTTAATGAATGATTAAGGCGCGCGCCGAATTCGGCGATGGTTGCAGTTTATTAGAAGTTCAAGCCGGTCCGGCTTTGGCGCGCGCCGCCGCGCGCTCCATCACGCCTTGCGCGGCGCTTTCGAGTAAAAGCGCCGGATCGGCGCTTTCGACCGGATCGAAATGACCGGAGATGGTCAGCATCGCCACGCCATGCGCGAGCGACCAAATCTGCAGCGCCGCGTAGCGCGCGCCCTGGGCCGGCGCGCCCGCCTGCTGCAGCCAGGCGACGACCGCGCGCCAAAGGATCTCGAGCGCATGATCGGCGGCGCCGCCCGCGCCCGGATCGGCGAGCGTTTGCGCCTGACCGAACATGGCCGCGTAAAGTCCGGGCTCGTCGCGCGCAAATTTGAGATAGGCGGCGCACATCGCCCGCATCGCGCTTTTGGCGTCGGGCCGGCCTTCGTCCCACGCCGCCTCGATGCGCCCGCCAAAGGTTTCGAAACCGCGGCGCGCCAGTTCGCTGATCAACGCGTCGCGCCCGCTGAAATGACGATAGGGCGCGGCGGGCGAAACCCCGGCGCGGCGCGCGGCCTCCGTGAGCGTGAGCGCCGACGGTCCGCCCTCGGCGAGAATCTCCAGAGCGGCGTCGATCAGCGCCTGCTTGAGCGATCCGTGGTGATAGCCGCGCTTGTTGTGCATCTTCACCCAGCGCGCGGTTGGCGTTTATCGCTCGAAGCTATCCGGCGAGCTTGGCGACAAGCGCGTCGGAGACCTCGAAATTGGCGTAGACGTTCTGGACGTCGTCATTGTCTTCGAGCAAACCGACGAGTTTGAGGACTTTCTCGCCCGAATCGTCGTCGACCTTGATCGTGTTCTGCGGGCGCCAGGCGAGCGCCGCCTTGCGCGGCTCGCCAAATTTCTCTTCGAGCGCCTTGGCGACGTCGCGCAGCGATTCGACGGAGGTGATCACTTCATGCGTCTCGTCGGTCGTCGAGACGTCGTCGGCGCCGGCGTCGATCGCCGCCTCCATCATCGCGTCCTCCGTCGCCGCCTTTCTATCGAATTCGATGAGCCCGACCCGGTCGAACATGAAGGACACGGCGCCGGTCTCGGCGAGCGCGCCTCCTGCCTTGGTGAAATAGGAGCGCACCTCGCCCGCCGTGCGGTTGCGATTGTCGGTCAGGGCCTCGATGATCACGGCGACGCCGCCGGGGGCATAGCCCTCATAGCGCACCTCGTCGTAGTTTTCCGCGTCCGCGCCCGAGGCCTTCTTGATCGCGCGCTCGATATTGTCCTTTGGCATGTTCTCGGCCCGGGCGGCGAGAACGGCGGCGCGCAGCCGCGCGTTCATATTCGGGTCGGGCAGGCCCATCTTGGCGGCGACAGTAATTTCGCGGGCAAGCTTTGAAAAAAGCTTGGAGCGGATCGCGTCCTGCTTGCCCTTCTTGTGCATGATGTTCTTGAATTGACTATGCCCGGCCATGCGCTCTCGCCCTGCTCCTCGATAAATCTTCGCCCTCCGGCGTCCGGCGGGTCATATACGCCGGGCCAGTGCGGAAATAAAGAAAAGCGCCCGGGAGCGATGCAAGGAGAGAATGATTGAGCGCAAGCGACGAAGAGCGAAATTCTCGACGTGATCCCGATGAGCGGGCTTCGTCCGGACTTCCCGCGCCCCACGTCCCGGATCTGGCCGCGGCCAAGCGGCTGCAGGCGATCCTCTCCAGTCCCTCCTATCGCAAGGCCGACGAGGACATTGATTTTCTCGCCTCCGCCGAGGCGCGCGGTCCGCGCCTGGAACTGGAATATCTCAAGGCCGAACTGCTGCTGCGCCGCCATGGCGTCACCGATACGATCGTCGTCTTCGGCTCAACCCGCATCGTCGAGCCCGAATTGGCGGAACGCCGGCGCGCCGAAGCGCAGGCGCGCGCAAGCGCCGATCCCAATGACGCGGCCCTCGCCAGCAGGTTCGCGGCGGCGAAACGGGCCTGCGAAAATTCGCGCTATTATCAGATCGCGCACGAATTCGGCGCGCTCGTCGGTGCCGCCCGCCAGAGTGGGGATCAGCCACGCCTCGCTATCGTCACCGGCGGCGGACCGGGCATCATGGAGGCGGCCAACCGCGGCGCCTTCGAAGCCGGCGCCGAGACGGTGGGACTCAACATCACGCTGCCGCATGAGCAGCTTCCCAACACCTATGTCACGCCGTCGCTTTGCTTGCGGTTCCGCTATTTCGCGCTGCGCAAGCTGCATTTCATGCTGCGCGCGCGGGCTTTGGTCGCCTTCCCCGGAGGTTTCGGCACGTTCGACGAACTTTTCGAGACGCTCACGCTCGTGCAGACCGGCAAGGTCAAGCCGATCCCGATCATTCTCGTCGGCGAAACTTACTGGCGACGCGCCTTTGACGTCGATTTCCTGCTCGACGAAGGCGTGATCGATCCGCAGGATCGTCGTCTTTTCCGCTACGCCGAAACAGCGCCAGCCATCTGGCAAGAGATTCTGCGCTGGGGCGGCCCAAAGGAGGATTTGCTATTTGAATGAAGGCGTTAACGCGATGCGATCTCGCCTGCCATTGTAAAGCCTATGCCCCGCCTTATCTGAATTGGCGCGGCGCGAGGCGCACGCTTTTTTTAAAGGGAGATGAGCATGAGTTGGCTTAAAGCGATCGCTGGCGGCGTGGTAGGCGCTGAAGCCCTGAACCTTGTTAAGGAATATGTGGAGAAGCAAGGCGGCCTCGACGGCGTCGTTAAGAATTTCGAGAACTCCGGACTGGGCAAGCAGGTCCACTCCTGGATTGGCCTCGGTCCCAATGAAAAGATCAGCGAAGTGGACATCAGCAAGGTGATCAACGCCGACAAGCTGAAGGAAATCGCCAAGAACGCCGGAATCGACCTCGAAAAGGCGAATGCGCTTCTTGCCCAATATTTGCCCGAGGTCATCGACAAAGCGACGCCCGAAGGCAAATTGCCGCCTCCCGATAAAGGGGCGTAGGCCGTCCGATGGGCGGGTTTTTGGGTCTGCCGGCGGCGGCTTGCCGCCGGCGTCTCCGTCTCGCCCACGCTCTTGCTTAAGGCGCCCCGATTCTGTAATGGCGTCGCGCGCGCCCTCTTGCAGCCAGCCGCCCGCGGCTTGGGCGAGGACCGCCCGACGCTGCGGCGCGGCGAAATATCGCGTCGTTGCGGCCCGCCAGGCAATTTGAACAGGACCATGAATGACCAAGCGCGCGTTGGTGACCGGCATTACAGGACAGGACGGCGCCTATCTTTCGCAATTTTTGCTCGACAAGGGCTATGAGGTGCATGGCGTGGTGCGGCGCTCGTCGCACCGGGGCGTCGAGGACCATCGCCTGCGTTGGCTCGGCATCAGCGGCAAACTGAGTTTGCACGACGCCGATCTCGCCGATCTCTCAAGCCTGCTGCGCACCGTGCAGGCGGTCCAGC
>NZ_JAKFWS010000169.1 GCF_021731785.1 Methylocystis sp. | reverse complement strand
AGCGCGTTGGCGAAGGCGAGCTCGGCCGCCGAGCCGCGCGGACCCATGATCAAGTCGATATGCGCAACTTCATTGCCGTCGCCGACCAGCGACTCGCCAACCAGCATCTTGTTGATTACTGCCATGTGTTCTTCTCCCAAAATCCTAGCGCCTGAAGCGCCTCAAACGAGCCGCACGCCCGCTGCATGCGGCGATGAGAAAGCCCCGCAAGCTGTCGCTCGCGGCGCGGACTCAACCATTTTTGCGCCTGCTTGCCAAGGCGGGAGCCCGGCGAGCCCGCGAGCGTCACACGAGTTCGCGCGCCAGCGCGAAAGCGTGACGGAAGTCGAGACAAAGCGGCTCGTCAGACGACGCCATCTTCTTGAAGAGGCCCGATTCCGCGCCGTATTTGACGTTGCCGATCGCCAAGGCGCCGATGCCGAGCGCGCCATGCGGCGAGATAACGACGCCATTGTCGTGCAGGCCGCATCCTTCGACGCCGAGCGGCGGCACGGCGTTGACGTCGGCGGCGATCAACAGATCCTTGGCGGCGGCGAGATCTTCCTTCGAAAGCACCTGAATTCCGGCGCGCGCCGCGCAGAGCGCGATTTCATGCTGGCAAAGCAGCGCACGCACCTGTTCGGGGCTGGAGCCGTCGGCGGGCATCACCTTGATGTCGAAACGCGCGCACATTTCGTTGGCGAGTTTCGCGACGCGCTCGAGCCCGCTATAGCCGACAACGGTGACCTTAGCGCCTTCAAGCGCCGAGATGACCGCCGCGGAATAGCCGACGACGCCGGTCGCGCCGTAGATGACAATTTTCGCGCCCTTGAGTTCGCGCTGTTTCTTCTCCCGCAGAATCTTTTCGACGCAGGCGACCATCGCGCCGGCGGTCGTGAAGGAGCCGTAAGGGTCGGCGAACAGCGACACTTCGAAGGGCTTGAGCAGCGCCTTCTTTGCCGCGTCCATCATGTCGAGCGCCAGCACCGCGTCGCGGCCGGCGAAGAAGATTCCGGTGCGCAGCGCCGCCGAAGGCGCGCGCGAAAACATCGCGTCCTGCACGAGCGCGGTGACCTCGTCGAGCGTGACATTGGTATAGGGAATCGCCGCATCATAACCGGCGTCGAGGGCCATATTTACGTCGAAGGGACTCATATGCTTCAACGTGCTGAGCATGTGCAATATCGCTTTGGCCATTGAATTTCCCCAACCTTTCCCTCAATTTTCGTGTCTTGCGCGGCCATCAGGCGACGCGCCGGCGGGAGACGGTCTCCAGCCCCTCGGTCTCTCAATGATTCCCGGCAAAAGGAACGGCGCGCGGCTGCGCGACCTGGCCTGCCCGGAGCGACGGGAGGCTTAGAACCCAGAACGCAGCCGATGTCCAGAGGCGTGTGCGCCGCAGCGGGCGGCCGCGGGGCGACGGCCGTTGGTTGACGCCGGCCGCGCTTTGCCTTTATAAGCCCCGGAAACGAGGCTCGGCGCATCGGCGTCGCGCCTCGCTGTCTTTTTCACCCTCTGCTGGCGACCGCGGGCGACAGACGCCACGGTCCGCTCATGGAAAAATAGAGCGAAAGGAACCGTTATGTCCCGCCGTTGCGAGCTGACCGGAAAGGGCGTGCAGACCGGCAATCTCGTCAGCCACTCCAATCGCAAGACGAAGACCCGCTTTCTGCCCAATCTCGTCAATGTGACGCTCGCCTCCGAGGCGTTGGCGCGTTCGGTGCGGCTGCGCATTTCTGCGGCTGCGCTGCGCTCGGTCGAGCATCGCGGCGGGCTTGACGCCTTCCTGCTCAAGGCGAAGCGCGAGGAGCTGTCGCAGAACGCGCGCGAATTGAAGCGAGAAATCGAGAAGAAGCAGGCGCCGGCGAGCGCGTAATCAACCTAAACTACTTTTGAAAAGCCCCGCGCTACATGGCGACGGGGCTCTTTCTTTTGTTGCTCTTCTTGGATCGGACGCGGCGCCAGAAGTCGAGTCGCATACCCGTGCGCCTAATCCCTCCCCTTTGGAGGGTGGTTCGCGAAGCGAACTGGGTTGGGTTAAAGGGGGGCCAAAGCATCCCCCTCCCCGCGCGCCGTCGGCGGGCGACCTCCCCGCGAGGGAGGAGGTATCGCCCAGCGTCCTTGGATTACCCCCGCACATCCGGCGGCGTAGCTTCCTCTGAGAGCTGCTTTAATGCGTCCTCAAGCGGAAGCTGCGTCTGCGCCTGCGAGCCGAGCCGACGTATCGAGATCGTGCGCTCGGCAGCCTCTTTCTTGCCGGCGACGAGCAGCACGGGGACCTTCGCTAATGAATGTTCGCGCACCTTGTAGGTGATCTTCTCATTGCGCGCGTCGACCTCGACCGCAAGCCCGAGCTTGCGCGCTGCGGCGGCGACCTCATAGGCGTAGTCGTCGGCGTCCTGGGTGATCGTGCAGATGACGATCTGCAGCGGCGACAGCCACAGCGGCAGATGCCCGGCGTAATGTTCGATCAGAATGCCGGTGAAGCGTTCGAGCGAGCCGAAGATCGCGCGATGGATCATCACCGGCGTCTTCTTGTCGCTGTCCGGCCCGATATAATAGGCGCCGAAGCGCGACGGCAGGTTGAAGTCGACCTGCGTCGTGCCGCATTGCCACTCGCGGCCGATCGCGTCGCGCAGCGTATATTCGAACTTGGGGCCGTAGAAGGCACCTTCGCCCGGATTGACGCCTGTCTTGATGCGTCCGCCCGAGCGCGCTTCGATTTCACTCAAGACCCGCGTCATGATCGCTTCGGCTTCGTCCCAGGCCTGGTCGGAGCCGACGCGCTTTTCCGGACGCGTCGAAAGCTTCACGACGACTTCCTCGAACCCAAAATCGGCGTAGGTCGACAGGATGAGATCGTTGATCTTGAGGCATTCTTCCGCCATCTGCGCTTCGGTGCAGAAGACATGCGCGTCGTCCTGCGTGAAGGCGCGCACGCGCAACAGGCCGTGCAGCGCGCCGGACGGCTCATAGCGATGCACAACGCCGAACTCCGCCATGCGCAGCGGCAGATCGCGGTATGATTTCAGGCCATGTTTGAAAATCTGGATATGGCCCGGACAGTTCATCGGCTTGATGGCGTAGAGCCGATCCTCATCCGTTTGCTCGCGCGCCGGCTGCGAGACGAACATGTTCTCGCGGAACCATTCCCAATGGCCGGACGTCTCCCACAACGTCTTATCGAGAAGCAGCGGGGCGTTGACCTCCTGGTAGTCGGCTTTCAGGCGCCGGCGCATGTAGGAGATGACGTTCTGGAATAGCGTCCAGCCTTTCGGGTGCCAGAAGATCGCGCCGGGGCCTTCCTCCTGAAAGTGGAAGAGATCCATCTCGCGTCCCAGCCGCCGGTGGTCGCGCCGCTCGGCTTCCTCCAGCCGATGGAGATAAGCGTCGAGCTCCTGCTGCGTCGCCCAGGCCGTGCCGTAGATGCGCGACAGCATCGGCTTCGTCGAGTCGCCGCGCCAATAGGCGCCGGCGACCTTCATCAGCTTGAAGGCCGTGCCGACCTTGCCGACGGACGGCATATGCGGGCCGCGACAGAGGTCGAGCCACTGGCCCTGCTTATAGATCGAGAGCGGCTCGTCGGATTTGATCGCGTCGATGAGTTCGCCCTTGAAAATCTCGCCCTTGGTTAGAAACCATTGCTTGGCGTCGTCGCGGCTCCAGACTTCGCGGGTGATCTTGGCGTCACGCGCGACGATCTCGCGCATCTTCTTTTCGATCGCCGGCAGGTCTTCGAGCGTGAACGGCTCGGCCCGGAAGAAATCATAGTAGAAGCCGTTCTCGATGACCGGGCCGATCGTCACCTGCGTGCCGGGATAGAGCTCCTGAACCGCCTCGGCCAGCACATGCGCGGCATCGTGGCGAATAAGCTCAAGCGCGCGGGGATCTTCACGCGTGACGAATTCGATCTTCGCGTCGCGCTCGATCGGGCTTGCGAGGTCGACGAGCGCGCCGTCGAGCGTCATGGCGACGCTGCGTTTGGCGAGAGATGGAGAGATGCTCTTGGCGATGTCGGCGCCCGAAACGCCGGGATCGAACTGACGGGACGCCCCGTCGGGAAATGTAACCGCTATCATATTGCGCTCCTGTCACGCTCAGTCGCCGATACGAGTCGACGTAAGTCGCTTTGGATGGACGGCGCATTCATAACGCCGACCGCGCGCGGATGCAATCGGCGCGAAGGGGCGTCGTTTGGTCTGAGAAGAAGCGCTGGCGCTCCGGACAGGATGTAACTGGAACTGCTATGTGATTGTGGGAACTTTGCAATTCTTAAAGTACTGCCGGGCGCGCCGGCTTGGCCCAGAGGACTTTGTCGATGAGGTGCGTCAAGACGCATCCGATGGCGCGCTGATCGCCGCGAATCACAGCAAATTCCGCGCAGCGATCAGGCGCGCGTCATTTCAGATGGCGCTTGCAACGCAAACTGACCGTCTCGTAAACTTAACCGCCAGATTGGCCGCGCCTTCTTCAAATTTCGCCGCCCGCCATCTCGAAATCGCAGACGATCAAACAGCGCGTCTAAGGACGATAGAATCGCCATGGAGAAAAACCCTATTTCGAACGTGACCTCGGTTACCGTAATGCTCTTTGTCATCCTGATCGCCTGCAAATTCGGGCAGGCGGTACTTGAGCCAGTCGTCTTTGCTGTCTTCATCATTGCGATTGCTTGGCCCCTGCAGAAGTCGATGCAGGCGAGAGTGGGGAAGGCCATTGCGTTGACCGTGACCGTCGTGATGACCGCCGCCGTGGTCCTGGCGCTGTTTTCCCTGATCGCCTGGGGCGGACGAGAGGTGGTGGAGTGGATCAGACAGAATCTCGACCGAATCCAGGAAGCGGCGATGACGTCGACGTCGTGGCTGGAAGAGCATGACATTTTCGTCTTCACGCTCATGGCGGAACATTTTAACGGCGCGTCGCTCGTAAGGCTTCTACGCACAGTCGCTGTGAGAGTGAACACAATTTTGGCCTTCGCGGTTATAGTCCTCATCTATGTGATTTTAGGACTGTCGGAAGCCGAATTCGTTCGGGCGCGAATCGCTTCACTGGGAAATCAGATGACAGGCCAGCGCCTGTTGGAAGGCGGCAGGAAGATCGGCGAAAAGTTCCGCACCTATATGTTCGTTCGCACAATCGCCAGCATAGCGACAGGTCTGGCGGTATGGGGTTTTGCTAAATTCATGGAACTGGAAATGGCGGGCGCATGGGGCGTCCTGGCTTTTGCGCTGAACTACCTGCCCTATATCGGATCTCTCATCGTAACAGCGCTGCTGCCGCTCTTTGCCTTCGTGCAGTTCGGCTCCTTTGAGACGCCTTTATTCGTCTTTCTGGGCGTGTCAGTCATCCAGTTCATCATCGGGAGCTATCTGGAGCCGGTATTTTCGGGATCGGCTCTGTCGATCTCGCCGCCTGTCGTCCTTTTTTCGATTGTTCTCTGGACTTTCCTGTGGGGGGCGCTTGGCGCCTTTCTCGGCGTCCCGCTTTCGATCGCGGCGCTGACGATATGCGAGCAATTCCCGTCGACTCAGTGGGTCGCGGATTTGTTGTCAGGCGGACGACGCATGGGCGCTGTAGCGCCCCGACCATCCTGAGGGGGACGGGGAGACGTCTTCAAGCTTTCTTTCGTTACGTCTGCATCCCGCCGCCTTCACCTCTGTTGGAAAGTCCGCGGCGCGAGGCGTTGCGTCTCGCTTTCGGGCGAAACATATGGCTGACGCCAGCCTTATACGATAAGAGAATGGACTGAATTCGCGCAGAGAGACATCAGATGCTTTGGCTGATCCGATTCACTGGCTTGGTCTCCCAGGCTGTGTTCCTCGAATTCGTGCACATCTTCGGCTTGGTCGTATTCTTGATCGCGATACTCCTTGGCTATTTCCGCGCTCCGTGGTGGATCGTTCCAATGCTTGCCGTCGCTTGCGGCGTCATCGCGGATAGGTTCGTCGATCTGACCTATCTCACGGATATACTTCGCAGGGCGGTATCCGCGAATGATCGCTGGGCCTTTGTGATCCTGGTTTATTTCGCGATAACGATCGGGGGTTACCTCATCGGCTTTCTGGGGCGTTTTTTCGTTAAGCGAAGGAAGCGATCCTAATTTCGCGGGAACCGGGGCGCGGCGATGCTTGTCGCATCTCCGCTGTACCGTTGCGTTCTATGGCCTTAAGACGGGACGACGGCGCCGCGGCGGCGCTGGCGTCGGGGTCGCCGGCGGCGGCGAGTCGAGGCGCTCTCCGCCAGGCGCGGGCGCGTCGCTGTTTGGCGCATCCGGAAGGCGTTCTTCAATACGCTGCGCCATGTAAGAAAAGAATGGGTTCGATGACATGCGCAGCAGGGCGTCCAGACTGACGATCAGCGTGCCGCGCTCGCCGCGCGGCGCCAGAGAGCCCAGGTGGACGCCAAAATCTTCGGAGAGGTCCGGCGTCAGACCATAGAGAGAGTCGCTGAGCGGAAAGGGCAATGCGACATGCGAGAGCGAAAACACGCCTTTCGGGTATTGTAGCCCCAACGGGCGGGTTTGCTCCGCCGTCACGCCAGCCTCGACGACACGCTCGACCGCATCGTCGGTTCCTTCGCCGGCGTTGGTCACGATCGTCAATCGGTAGTTTCTGACGCCCACGGGAACGAGTTGAGAGAGCGCGGCTTCCGCGGAGGCGCGAAGCAGCGGACCAAATTTGACGTTGCGATTTACGTCGAACAAGACGAGTTCGCTTCCGTTCGCTGGCAGATGATCATAAAGCCCGGAAAGCACGGCCTGGGTGCTGACAGTGAAATCCATGACGGACTGGAACGTCAGTATCGGCGGCAGCGCGGTCAACCGACCCTCTCGTCGCGCCAGCGACATTTGCGTTCCAAGCGCATGCGTGAGGCGATAGGATTGTCGCGCGCCATTCACGGGAAAGGAATTATATTTAAATGGATTGAACTCGGGCAACACGCTGAGCCAAGCCGCCTTGGCGAAGGCGGGCAGCATGGCCGGCAGGCCCGCCAGACCGGCAAAACGCGCGAATCTCGTAATTCCCACCATTGGCGAAATCAGGATCAGACGGTCGACCCGGGCGAGACGCTCATCCTCGATGGCGTCGAGCGCATATTTCAGAGCGAGCGACCCGCCGTTCGAGAATCCGACAATGTGCAGAGACGCCGGACCCGGCGCCCGTCGTCGCGCCTCCCTCACAGCAAGACGCGTCGCCGCCAACCAAGTCCCCCACTCCACCTCGGTCAAAGCCGCCGGCACTGTGCCATGCGCAGGCAATCTGATCGCGACCGCTACGAATCCGCGATCGCGATAGCGTGATGCTATGTGGCGCAAACTGTACGGCGAATCGGTCAATCCATGCAGCAGCACGACGGCGCCGACCGGCGGTCCCGCGGGTTGGAGAAGATAAGACCGGTTCCAATCCTGCGAAAAATGTCGCGGGTAAACCGGACTGCCCTCGAAATAGCGATTGAAAGGAACCTTTTCTTCCGGCGTCAACTGCTGGCTGACGTTGACGCGCAGAGAGTCGAATATTTTTTCTTCCGCCTCGAGATAGGCCTCCCAATCGGCGGCGTCGATTTCCTTCTCGCTCAGCTCATGAGGGACGTAAGTATGCCAGACGTCAAGCGGCAGTCCGCGCTGAGAGTTGTAAATTCGCACCGCGAGAAACGTGACGACGAAAAGACCTAACAACGCCAAAGACCATTTGGCTATTTTGAGCGCAATGCCCAGCATCATCTATCCTCGGCTCATGCCCCCGATCGCGCGCCCCATGCTGCAGATGGTCGACGCGCGAAGAAGCTGCTTGCCCAATCAGGCGCACCCACGCAAACTATAATTCATTCGAACCGAGCCCAGCGGATAAATCGATCGGGCTTCTTGGATAATGCGCAGGCGCTCTCAAATTAGGCCCCGAGTGTTTTAGCCGGGATTCGAGTTGGTAGGTCGCCGACGCCGAGGTGAGGCCTTGCGAATATGACGCGCGACGCGGTTCTTGTTGATCTCGCCTTACAGGGCGGCGGCGCGCATGGCGCCTATACGTGGGGCGTTCTCGACCGTCTGCTGGAGGAATCCTGGCTCCAGATCGAGGGCATCTCGGGCACGTCGGCCGGCGCTATGAACGCGGCGGCGTTAATCAGCGGCTATGTCGATGGCGGGGCGGACGGCGCGCGCGCGGCGCTCGAGCTATTCTGGCGGCGGGTTTCGCTGGCGGCGCGCCTCAGTCCATTGCAGCGTAATCCTATCGACGTGTTGATGGGTCGCTGGACGCTGGACGCTTCGCCTTTGTTCGTCGCGACCGACATCATGTCGCGTCTGTTCTCGCCCTACGATCTCAATCCGAAGGGCGTCAATCCGCTGCGGGAGATTCTGGCGGAAACCGTCGATTTCGGCCGGCTCGCGCGCGCGCGGATCAAGCTTTTCGTTACCGCCACAAGCGTCTCGACCGGCCGCGCCCGAGTCTTTAGAAACGCCGACGTCACGCCGGACGCGCTTCTTGCTTCGGCGTGCCTGCCGACCATGTTCCAGGCCGTCGAAATCGACGGCGAAGCCTATTGGGACGGCGGCTATTCCGGCAATCCGACAATCACGCCGCTCGTTCGCGAATGCGAGTCGACCGATACGATCCTCATCCAGATCAATCCCATCGAGCGCAACAACACGCCGCGGTCGGCGACCGAAATATTGAACCGCCTCAACGAAGTGTCATTCAATGCGGTTTTGCTCAAGGAGCTGCGCATGATCGCCTTGTTGCGCCGCGCCGCTAACCCAGGAGACAAGGAGGGCTCACGCTGGGCGGGGATGCGCATCCACCGGATTTCGACCGAAAAGATGACGCAACTCAGCGCATCCTCCAAACTTATCGCCGAATGGGATTTTCTCTGCATGCTGCGCGACGAGGGGCGCCGATCGGCTGAAGCGTTCCTCGATCGTCACGATCGCGACGTCGGCGTCCGTTCCACTCTAGACCTTGACGCATTGCTTGAGGGGATTTGACCTGAGGGGACTTGCTGGAATTCTTGCCGCCCCTTGCGGACTCATATGGTTCGCATAGCGAGTCTGACTCTACCCGCCGTTTGCGGCTGCGCGCACAAGCAATGCTATCTCAATATCGTCGTGGTCGCGATCGTCGGCGCGCTTATCGCGCTCGGCTCAGAATTCGGCGCCTCTTGAACGAGTTCTTCGAGCGAGGCGCGCGGATGGTGCGAGAAACCGACCGCGCGCCTTGTTCGAGCCGTCCGTCCTTACTGCGCCGGCTTCTCGGACGTCTCCGGAGCGGTCGACTTCGCCGGTCCGGTGCGGCGGACGCGCGCGACTCGGCGATGACGCCGCGACCCTCTGGCATGGCTGCGCGGACGCGGAGAGCGGGGCTGGTGATGGAAGGTAGTGAACTGTCGCTCCTGCGCCTCGGCGTCGTCCGGAATCAGGGCCGCGACCGGGGCGACGACCGCCGCCGCAAACAGAGCGGTCAGCAGCGAGCGGCGCGAGAGTTGAGAGCTCTCGTCAAAATTATCAGTAGTCATGTGTTCCCTCCCAAAGGACTTGTCACGCTTCAATTTTGCATAACTCGGAAACCTTCGCAAATGGGCTCGACCGCGGGCGCTCCTTGCGGAAAGACGTTGATCTGCTGGGATACACGGCCTTCGCCGCTTCACAGGCTTGGTTAACGCGCATTGTCTCACTTTGCCGCACGCGCCTACCGACAATGCATTCCCGAGAACGTCTGAGCCCCGCGAGCCAAATCCGCATTGCTTCAGTATTTTTCAGGCACAAACCGTAGCCCGTCGAGCGACGCGAGATCGTCATATCCGCGGTCCATCGAACGCTTCGGAAGTTTAGCCTTCTCGCGGTCGACGTTCTCATATGGAATGGAGTCGAGCAGATGGCTTATGCAGTTGAGGCGCGCCCGCCTCTTGTCGTCCGAGCGGACAATATG
>NZ_JAKFWS010000017.1 GCF_021731785.1 Methylocystis sp. | reverse complement strand
GCAACCCGATCCTACCGGCGAATCGTCGATGACCACCGCAAGCCGATCGCTCGCTACGGCGCTAGCAAAAGCGCGCGTCGCGAGCGGCTTGCTCCCACTGAGCTACACCATCACTGGGGGCACGACCAAGAAAGGCTTCCGCTGCCGCATATCAGCGCATAAGCGCTGCGACGCACCTAAGAGCTTCGAGGTCTCGCCGGGATTGGTGAACAACTTGTTCCCGGGAGTTCGATTCTGGAAACATTGACAAATCAACACCGAGACCTAGCTCCACGCTATGTTGCCGCTATTAAAGGAAAAATTACTGGAGGTGCTCAAGGCCGTCGCGCCGCTGTTCATTATGGTGTGCGTGCTCCAACTGACGCTGGTCAGCGCGCCAACGACAATTTTCATCGATTTTATCGGGGGATTGGTGTTCATCGTCGCAGGGATGCTGTTTCTTTTCGCCGGCGTGGACTACGGCATCCTACCGATGGGAAAATACATCGGTTCCGCCTTGCCGGAGAAAGGATCCATTGTACTCGTCGTCGCGGTCGCCTTCGCCTTCGGCTTCGCGACGACGGTCGCCGAACCCGATGTGCTCGTCCTCGCCAATCAGGTGAACCGCGTCACGAATGCGATTTCCCGGCAGGCCGTGCTCTATGCGATCGCTTTGGGCGTGGCGGTCTTTACCGCTATCGCAATGTCTCGCATCGTTTTCGGATTTTCGCTGCGCGGCCTGCTGACGGTCACCTATGGGGCTATGATCGTCCTCTCTTTCTTCGCGCCGGCGCAATTCGTCCCCCTCTCTTATGACGCCGGTAGCGTGACCACGGGCGTTTTGACAGCTCCGGTGGTCATTTCCATCGCTATAGGCTTAAGTTCCGTTCTCGCCGGCCGCTCGGCCATCTCCGACGGCTTTGGGCTCCTAGGATTCGCCTCGGTCGGTCCAATCTTCGTCATGATGGTCATAGGGATGTTTCTGCGGTGAAACTAGCTTCGCTGCTCGACGAATTCCGCGTCGTCGCGGAAAGCGTCACCGAGGCGGTGCTGCCGCTCCTCGCGCTCTTCCTTGTCTTCCAGGCGTTATTTCTAAAGCTGCCCCGCCGGAGCGTGTTGGATATTCTAACCGGTACACTCATGGCCGCGGCGGGGCTGCTTCTTTTCCTCGTCGGCGTTGAGATGAGTTTCATGCCCTTCGGCCGCTCAATCGGTGAGGCGATCGGCGCAATGCCGGAAAAGTGGCTGCTTGCGCCAATCGGCTTCTTGCTCGGCTTTGTCACCACCTGGAGCGAGCCGGCGGTGCGTATCTTCGCCGATCAGGTTGAGGAAGCTTCGACCGGCTCGATTTCGGCGCCGACCGTGCTCTATACGGTCAGCATCGGGGTTGCGCTGTCGGTCGCCCTCGGGCTTTTTCGGATTGCCTACGGCATTCCGCTGCTCTTTCTACTTGCGCCTGGCTATGTGCTGGTCATCGTAATCATGTGGCTATGCGAAAAGGACTTCGTGGCGATCGCGGTCGATGCCGGCGGCGTCGCCACGGGCCCGATGGCGAATACGTTTCTTCTGGCGCTTGCGCTCGGTGCGGCAGATTTGGCCAATGGGAATACGATCGTCGAGGGCTTGGGGCTCGTGTCGCTGATTGCGCTCGCGCCCATGGTTTCAGTCATGACATTGGGACTTCTTGTCCGCTGGACCGGACCACGACAGGAGTAGGTACGATGTTATTGAACGCATCACTGATCGTGACCATCGTGCGGAAAGGATGGGGCAACACCGTCCTGGAAGCTTCGGTCAAAGCTGGCGCTCGCGGGGGCACGGTCGTTTATGGACGCGGCATCGGCGTCAACGAACATGAAACAATCTTTGGCATTTCTATCGAACCAGAAAAGGAGATCGTCCTCACCGTCGTCTATACGGATCAAAGCGATGCGATCCTCCAGGAGATCGTCCGCGCGGCCGAGCTGACGAAGCCCAATCACGGGCTCGCTTTCGTCATGCCGCTCGAAAAGGTGGTTGGCGTCCCTCATCTTCACAATGAACCACTCTGTCCAGGAGATCCATCGAAATCTAAAAAGCGTCAATCGTGACCTCGACGCGTTCAATTAAACGCGTGAAAATTGCTTCGGCATCGTCGGCTTCTTGCAGCCACGTTCTACACAGCACACAAAGCCTTAGAGCCGGGTTGGGACGAGGCGTCGATCAAAATTCTGCTTGCAACAAACCGAAGCGCTCGTTGCAACCGAACGCTAGGCTCTGTGGCGAGCGTCTTCCAGCGCCCTGATTTTGTTTCACTGACTTGCGTTACCGGTTAAGCGCTGTCGGCTCCTTTGGTGCGTAGCCATCCGGCGTAGGCCGCCGGCATGGAGTGTTTGGTGCTCTCAACGCTTCAGAAGCGTGGGGTCGTCTTTGTGGATTTTGATCAGGTCGACGAGCGTCTCGATGCCGAAGTTCGTGAACGCCATGAGCTGTTCGTCGCCAAGTCCGTAGACCCAGATCACGCCGTCCTCGGCATCCATTTCCATAGCGACGTCGTACAGCCAGTCGATGCTCTCGCCGAGATCGTCGGCGACGCGATCGATGGTTGTCACACGGTGAACTTTGTTGACGTGCATGGTCAGGCCGCGATCGCCGGGTCTGCCGCTGCTGCTCGGCGCCAGTTCCACGGAAGCAGTTCATCAAGCCGGTGCGCGGGATGCCCGGCGATGCGAGCCAGGACGTCGGCCAACCAAGCCTGCGGATCAACGCCGTTCATTTTCGCCGTCACGATGAGGCTATACATGGCCGCAGCACGCTGCCCGCCGCGATCGGATCCGCAGAACAACCACGATTTTCTTCCCAAAGCGATGCCGCGCAGGCCGCGCTCGGCGGCATTGTTGGACATGCACACACGTCCGTCATTAAGGAACAGCGTGAAGGCCGCCCAGCGCTTCAGCATGTACTGGATCGCCTTTGCCAGGTCGTGCCCGCGCGACAACTTGGTCGCCTGCTCTCGCATGTAGACGTGGAGATCGTCGACCAGAGGCCGGCTCGAGGCATGTCGAACCGCAACGCGCTCCTCCGGGCTCTTGCCGTTGATGGAGCGTTCGATTGCAAACAGCGCGTCGATGCGACGAACGACCTCAATCGCGATCGGCGAGAGAGGTATCTCCTTCTTGCCCGAAGCCTTGCGACGCGCGTTCTCCTCAAGATCGGCCATGGCGAAGAACGGTCGGCGAGCGTGCACCCAACACGCGGCCTCGCGAACGGGTCCCGGTTTTCGGTCCGCCAGATAGAGCTTGTTGTAACCGTCGTAGGCGTCGGCCTGCAGGATGCCGGCGTATCCCGCCAGATGGGTTTGTGGATGCTCGCCCTTCCGATCGCGCGAGTAGTAAAACATCGCTGCGGGCGGCCCGGCGCCGCCAAACGGTCTGTCATCGCGAACATAAACCCAGCAGCGCCCAGTGTCGGTCTTGCCCTTCGCCAGCACCGGCACTGTCGTGTCGTCCCCATGCAAACGCTCGGCCGCCATCACATGGGCTTCGATCAAGCGGCGGAGAGGATCGAGCGCCGCGCAGACCGCGCCCACTGCATCGGCCATCGTCGACAGCGCGATCGGCGCGCCTTCCAATGCATAGCGCTCGGCCTGACGATTCAGCGGCTGGTGCTGTCCGAACTTCTCGAACACGATCATCGCCAGCAGGCTCGGGCCCGCCCACGCGCGTGGTATCGGATGGAACGGCGCCGGCGCTTGCGTGATCTTCTCGCAGTCCCGGCAGGTGAACTTCTCCCGCACAGTCTCGATCACTTTCCATTGACGCGGCGTCGTCTCCAGCGTCTGCGTCACATCCTCGCCGAGCTTGCGCAGGCGCGAACCGCCGCAGCAGGCGCAGGTCTTGGGCGTCTCGATCACGACGCGTTCGCGCGGCAGATGCTCCGGGAATGTGTTGCGCTCCGGCCGCTTGCGCTCGAAGCCGGCGACTGTCGTCATTTTGGCGACAGCGCGCTCCGCGGCGAGTTCGTCTTCCGTCGCGCTCGCTTCCAGTTCTTCGAGTTCGAGCGACAATTGATCGAGCAGCCGCGCCGAGCGCTCCGACTTCTGCCCGTGAATCTGACGCTGCAACTTTGCGATCCGCAGCGTCTGCTGCGCGATCAGCGCCGCATCTTCCGACGCCTTCGCCCGCGCGACGGCCAGCTCCGCTTTCAGCACAGCGTTTTCGTCGAAAAGGGCTTTGGCCGCAGCGTCCATGAGCCGAAGTGAATCACAAAACGCGTGATTTGTGGCGCCCCAAAATGCACGCATCGCTACATTTTTTCGCCCCGCCCCGCCCAGATACCCGGCGCAGATTAGCCAGCGCTCTTGGGTCGCCACGTCAGCTGTGGGTTTCTCCAATCTATCCCTTCAAGCATATAGGCCATCTGAGCGGCCGAAATCGACACCGCGCCCGCCGTCGCCGAGGGCCAGATGAACTTTCCGCGGTCGAGCCGCTTGGCATAGAGCGACAGACCGATCCCGTCGTGCCAGAGGATTTTGGCGAGATCGCCGCGGCGTCCGCGGAAAATGTAGAGATCGCCCGCATGAGGGTCGCGTTTCAATTGCTCTTGAACCTGAAGCGCGAGGCCCTGCATGCCGCGCCGCATGTCGGTGTGGCCCGTTGCAATCCATACCCGAACGCCGCTCGGAATCGGGATCATCGCCGCGACAGCGCCTTCAGGACACGCGTGAGCGCCGCCGCCTCGACGTCCGCCCACACGATGATCCGATCGCCTTCAGAAAGCACAATCTCCATTTGGCAGGTCGGCGCGGGGCCGGAATACTCCGCCGCTGTCTCCGGCGTGATCGTCACTGGCAGAATCGGCGCGAGGTCACTCAACCCGGCGGGCTCAACGGCAAGCTGCCGCCGCCAAGTGAAAAGTTGATTAGCGTTGAGATCGTAGCGTCTCGCCACCTCGGCTATCGAGGCGCCTTCCGCAAGGCTCTCGTCGACGACCCGACGCTTCTCATCAAGGGTCCAGGATCGACGCCTGCGCCCGGGCGCCGCTCCACCATCGTCCTTGCCGTCCGACATCCGCGATAGTGTCCACTTGTATTAGAAATGGACACGATCACCGCGCCATTCATGCGCAATCTATCCAAGCGCAGCGCGCTCAGCGCCAGACGGTTCTCGCCGGCTTTCAATTACCCACATCTCCGGAGGGGCTTGCCCGATCTGAATCGGGCGTGATTTTGTCCGTGACGCCGAATCACTGGGGCGTCATGGATGCAGGTTGGATCAGAAACCGGCCAGGCCGGCTGGCAAGATGCCGAGGTGGCCGCGGCGAGTATTCCGGATAAACGTCTGCAACGTCGTTTGCGGCGGTTGTTGGAGCAACTTTCAGCCGCCCCTGGTAAGCCGGTTCCTGCGGCATGTGGCGATTGGGCTGCGACGAAGGCGGCCTATCGATTTTTCGATAATCCCCGCGTCACTGAGCATGGCGTGTTGTCGGGACACTTCGCCGCGACCGCGGCGCGATCCAAGGCTAGCGAAGGTCCAATCCTGATTCTGCAGGACACGACCGAATTCATTTATAGTCGCGAGTCGCCTGGCAAGATTGGCTTCACGAAGACCATCAACGCCGGGCGCTACAAAGCCGGCCAACCCAATACGCGGACATTATGCGGCGTTTTGATGCATTCGAGTCTAGCCGTCACTACCAGCGGGACGCCGCTCGGCTTGGCGGCGGTGAAGTTCTGGACGCGCAGCAAGTTCAAAGGAACGGCCGCGATCAAGCGCCTCGTGAACCAAACGCGCGTACCGATAGAGACGAAGGAAAGCTATCGCTGGCTTGAGAATCTGCGCCAATCCATCGCGCTTATGGGTTCGCCCGAGCGCTGCGTGCACGTCGGCGATCGGGAAAGTGACATTTACGAACTCTTCTGCCTCGCACAGGATCTCGGAACGCGATTTCTCGTGCGCGTTCAGACCAACCGGCTGGCCGAGCCACCGACAGAAGCAGCGCCGACGGATGCGGCCCATCGCGTCTTCGCCCAACTCGCCGCGGTCCCTTGGTCTGGTCGCCATCAGGTCGCGATTGGCGGCGAGGATCACGAAATCGCTTTCTTGCAGATCAAGTTTGCCTCGGTGAAGACATTGCCGCCCATCGGCAAACAAAAGCGATACGCGCCACAAACCCTTTTCTACATTCACGCCCTCGAAGTCGACCCGCCTTCGGATCGCGACCCGATCGACTGGAGGCTCGTGACCAATCTGCCTGTCGACGATCTCGCAGCCGCCATCGAAAAGCTCGACTGGTACGCACTGCGCTGGAAAATCGAGGTGTTCCACAAGGTCATGAAATCTGGTTGCCGCGCCGAAGATGCGAAATTGCAGACTGCCGAACGGCTGGTGAAATTGCTCGCCCTCATCACAGTCGTCAGCTGGCGCATCTTTTGGATCACCATGTCTGCGCGGGCTCAACCACTCGCGAAACCCGAGACTGTCCTCACACCTGCCGAGATTGAAACACTCGACCGCATCGATGCGGCGCGCTCCAGACCGCGCATCATGCGCCGAACGGTCGCAACCTACTTGTTACAGATCGCCATGCTCGGCGGCTATCTCGCTCGCACGCGCGATCCTCCCCCAGGAAACATGGTCGTCTGGCGTGGCCTGACCAAATTGCAAGATATCGCTTTCGGCATCGCTATCGGTTCAACACGCAGATGTGGGTAATTGAAAGTCTCGCCGGAGGCTTACTTTGGTGCAGGCTCTCGCCGAAGAGCTCGTTTCACGTGATGGTCGATGACGCGCCACCCGGAACCGGACGGGAATTCGGCGGCGTCATCAATCTATGGTCGTTGCCCATAGCGATCTGGAAAGGCGTTCCCATGGACGCCCATCGGCCGGCGGCGCTGCTTGGCTTACTGACGATTAACTCGATATTCGCCTGGCGGCGAGCCGCCCCACCTAGGCTTGCATTCCTGCCCGCGCCACTGACGGGCGTCGGACTGGCAACCTTCGCGGCCTGGCATTTCAACGTGGACATCAAATATGTTCCGGCGCCGGACGATCTTCTGGGCGCTATAAACATGCCGACACTTCATGCGCTCGGGAGGTTGGGCGAGGTAGCGCTATGGGCGGCGGGCCTGTCGCTTGCCTTCGTCGCCGGCGCGGAGTCGCTGCTGACGGCGACTGCAGTCGATGTAATACAGCGTCGCACGGCGCGCCCAAAATACAACAAAGAGCTTGTGGCACAAGGCGTCGGCAATCTGCTGTGCGGCATGCTCGGCGTGCTGCCCGTTTCTGGCGTCATCGTGCGCAGCGCCGCCAATTGTGAACGCCGGCGGCCGGACGCGGCTCTCCACCATGCTGCATGGCGTGTGGATTTTGCTGCTCATCACCATGGCACCGAAACGTCCTGCGCATTATTCCCGTCGTCAGCCTCGCGGCAGTGCTCGTTTACGCCGGCCTCAATCTGATCAACTACGGCTTCGTGCGCTTTCTCTGGAGTCAGGAACGCGTCGAAACGGCCGTCTATGCTGCAACCTTCGCTGCAGTGGTGATAACCGACGTGCTGACCGGCATTGCAGTCGGCGTGGGACTTGCCATCGTCCGCCTGCTCTACACCTTCTCCCATCTCAGCATTCGCCGTGAAGAGAGTGACGGCGTGATCTATATACATCTCGAAGGCGCTGCGACATTCATCCGCCTTCCGCAGCTCGCCGCCGCTCTAGAAGGATTACCCCCAGGCACGCGCGTGCATGTGCATCTCAGTGAGTTGAGCTATATCGATCACGCCTGCCTCGACCTTTTTCTAAGCCGGGAGTGGCAGCTTCAAAGCTCCGGCGGAGAGCTCGTGCTCGACTGGGACGCGCTCCATGGATTGTTCCGTAAGGGCGATGGACGATCGAGCGCCAAGCGTGCGAAGGCGAACGAAACTCGTGTTGGAAGCGTTCAGAGGAACAAAGTTGCGCGAGAATAATCTACCTTTATCAGTATGCATAGCGCTGGCAAGCGGCACCTCAAAAGTCGAGATCGAAAAACTGACCAGAAGGAAATATTATGTTCAAGAGAATCCTCCTCCCGGTTGATCTCGAGCAACCCCAGCTGACACGACAAGCGATCGAAGCGGCTATAGGGATCGCCGATCCTGACGCCAGATTGCGCCTTGTTAATGTGCAAACGATGCTACCCACGATGTTCATCGAATACGGACCTCCCGATTATGAAGACGAGGTTCGACTTGAGGCTCAAAAACAAATCGCGAAAACCACAGTGAAGATTGATTACCCGCGTAAGCGCATTTCGACCATTGTGAGAATCGGCGCGATCTATGACGAGGCCCTGACCGAGGCCGGAGAGTGGAATGCCGATCTCATCGTTATCTGCTCAAACCGGCCAACCTTGGCGACGTATCTTCTTGGCTCAAATGCCGCAAAAATCGTACGACATGCCACATGCTCAGTACTGGTGGTGCGTTGATAGCATTATACCAAAGGTCAGACTTCCTCGACCGGGTTCAGCTTCGGCACCCGCGCGACGAAGACCTTGGCTTTGCTTTGGGCTACTGTCGTCATCGGTCCGATGTTTTGTTGAAACGCCGCATCAAAGGGCTCCAGAAGAAAAAGAAGATTCAGATTGGCACGGTCCATGAAAACAACGTGACGATTCACGACTGTTAAAGTGGCCCAGCGTATTTTTTGACTTTTTATGGCCTCCGGCGCTTGGGCACAATTGGGCTCGACGTGCGCTGCAAGCACCTGCTTTCGACCGTCGGAATCACCAAGGATACGGAGGCGGCGAAGGAGACGGCCCGAAATGGTGCTCGCCAACGACAACTCCGCGTCGATCGTGGACGTTGTACGCGAAGGCCGGGTCAGTTATGGCAACTTGAAAAAGCACTATATGTAATTGCTCCGCATCAGCGGCGGCCAGGCATTTCTGAACGGGACGAGCCTCGTCAATCCTGCCCCCGTAACGCCGATCGTTCCGTAACAGCGCGGTGGAAATGTCGCGATTTGATCAGTCGGCTTCGCATGCAGACAGATTCTTTTCTTTCCTTCAGCGTGGGATCGAGTGTTGTCGTGTCGCCCTTGTCGGCTTCGTGAATCGGCGCCGCCACGATCACGCCGGTGTCGAGATCGACCGCATGTTCGGGCTCGTAGGCGAGATGCGTCGTGCCGTCCTTCATCTTGGCGATCTTCGCCTCTCGATCGGTCTTGCTCGTCCAATCCTCGTTCGAGAGCTTCTTACCTTTGCGCTTACGGTCGAGTCGGATCAGATCGTCGACGTCGGCGTCTCGACACCGCTTTCCTTGGCCATCCGAGTCAGCATCTCGCGATAGCTTTCGCCATTGTCACGGCGCACGGTCGTCCGCAGCGCCGCGTTGGCTTCCATCGTCGACCCGTCGACGCCGATCCGCTCGCCCTTCACCAGACCATGTTCGGCGACGAGCTTCAGGACGAAGGCGAACACCTTCTCGTGCACTTCGTGCGGCAGACGGCTTCGCGTCTTCGACAACCAGGAATGATCGGGAACCTTGTCGCGCTTGCCGTGCCGAGTGAAATCTCCCAGCGATCTCGAATCCGAGCAGCCCCAGACAATGCAGCGCTCGCTGTCGAGCCCTTCGAAATAGCGAGTCGCAGAGGCGGCCAACCACAAACACGAGCTCGCAGCTCAACGTACGAGAACGGCCTGCCTACACTTTCATGCTCCCGGCACCTCAGTCCCGGATGGTCGCACCATACGCCTTGTTCTCGATGAACGCAGCTGGGCATTGGCACCGGATATCTTCATACTGGTTACAAACCCCATCGAAAGCGCATTCGCGACGGTTCGGCATCGCACGGTGCGCATGAAAGGCGCGCTCTCGCCGGACACCGCTGTCAGGACACATCAGAAATTGAGAAATCGGCCTGTTGAATTTCAATGCGTTACGAAACGCTGCTGATTTACGCGTATACATTTGAATTGAGAAAACGCCCGAATGATGTACAGTTGAATTGAGAAT
>NZ_JAKFWS010000187.1 GCF_021731785.1 Methylocystis sp. | reverse complement strand
CGCGGCGCGCCAAAGGAGCCCGCCGAACGATTCGGGAAGTTCGACGTTCCATAGACATAGATCTGGTTCAGCAGGTTCTCGGCGTTGACCTGCGCCGTCACGAAGGTCGGCCCGAGCTTGAAGCGATAGGCCGCCATCGTGCGCACCAGCGTGTAGGCGGGGGCGCGATAGGTGTTGGCCGCATCGACATATGAGTTCCCCATCCAGGTGAAGCCGCCGCCGGCGCTGAAGCCCCTGAAATTGCCGTCGGCGTCGTATTTCAGCCAGAGGCTGCCCATGTTGTCGGGCACGGCGGGCAGGCGCTTGCCGGCGACCGGAACCTGGGAGACAAAATCGAACGGGTCCGTCGCGGGAGGAATCGAGCCCTTGGTGACATTCGTTCCAAGGTGGGAAAAATTGGCGATGACGCTCCAATTGTCGTCAATACTGCCGGTGATGTCCAACTCCACGCCCTGGCTTCTGGCGTCGAGCAGATCAAACACGAAGCCTCTCAGCGTGCCCGGCGCGATGGGCGGATTCTGCGCCATATTATATTTCTTGATGTCGAAATAGGCGAGCGTCGCCAGCAGGCGCTTGTCGAAGAATTCGGCTTTAATGCCGCCTTCCCACTGAATCGACTGCTGCGGACCCAACGGCTGATTGGCTCTGGTGACGCCATTGTTGACGCCGAACGACTTCGTGTAGTTGCCGTAGAACGAAAGCCATGGCCACGGCTGGATGACGAGACCGACGCGCGGACTGAAAAAGCGGTCGGTGACCGAGACGCCGAGGACATTGGCGCGATCGAGCGCATTGTTGATCAGCGTCGAAGTCGAGTTCTGCGCCGAACTGAGCGCCGAAGCGAAATCATAGCGCCCGTCAAGCAACAGATGCACGCGGTCTTCGAATCCCGAGATCATGTCCTGAGCGTAGAGGCCCTGCCATTCCTGCTTTCTGATGAACGCCGTGCCGAACTGAGGACGCTGGTACCTCCATAGTCCGAAAGGCGTGTAGATCGGCGCGAAGATATTGATCGATTGCGCCAGCACAGGCGGCTGAACCTGGAAAAGATTGGCGACGTTTGCAAAGCTCATATGATCCGTTCCAAACAGCAGCACGTGCTGGAGCGGTCCGGTATAGATTTTTCCATTCAGATCGAGATTGCCGGTGATCGATCTCAGATGGCCGGGCCCCCAGTTCAGCGCGTCCACCGACTGCCCGAAGGCAGGTCCCGCGCCACCGGGACAGCCGCCGGGCAAGGGCTGCTGATTGGTGCAGAAAAGGAACATGTTCGACTGAATGATGCGCGTGTTGTTATACAAGAATCGATTGACGATGTTCCAATCCTCGTTGATGTCATATTTCCAGTCGTAGCCGACCGTTCGCCGCATGTCATGATTTGGGTTGGCGACCGTGATGCTCGGGTCGGCGAGGTAGCGGCTGATCGGAATGGGCGCCGCGTTGTAGCCGATCGCGGGAATGTTGGGATTGTTGTCGACGTAGACATTATCCTGATATTCCGCGTCGACATTGAGCTTGAAGTTCGGCGCGGGATGATAGGTGATCGTCGCCGAGCCGAACCATCTGTCGTCGTTGATAAAATCGATGAAGGACGGGTTGTGGAAATATTCCGCGTTCACCCGATAGAGCCACGTCTTGTCCTGCGTGAGCGGACCGGTGGCGTCGAGCGTCGTGCGCGCCACGCCAAAGGACCCGCCCTGCTGCTGAACGGAATAATAGGTGTTTTCGAGCGGGCGCTTGATGATCATGTCGATCAGACCGCCTGGCTCGATCCGGCCGTAAAGCATCGAGGCGGGCCCCTTGACGACTTCGATCTTCTGAATATTGGCCGTAGCGGGACATTTCACATTCGGCATCAGCAGACCGTTGCGATAAAGATGCGACATCGTCAGCGTGCCGGTGGTGAAGCCGCGGATGGTCAGATTCTGGAACAGCGAGCATCCCTGGTTCATCAGGGCCACGCTGCTGACGTTGCCGACGACCGCCTGATTGACCGAGACCGCCTGCTGATCGTCCATCGTTTGGCGCGTCACGGTCTGCACCGCGATGGGAATTTGCAGGATCGGCTTGTTGAGTTTGACCGAAACCGTCCGGTCGGTCTTGTAGCCGGTGACTCGGTCGCCGGTCTGCGCGGTCAGAACGTCTGTCGACGGAGCGACGGCGGGACCCGATATTCCGCTCGCGGGCGCGCGGCTCGCGGCCGGTCCAGGCGCGGTCCGACGCGATGCGCCGCCGATGTCGATCGTTGGCAAGGATTGCTGCGCCAGGCTCGACGCCGAGGTCGAGAGCGCTGCGATGAAGGCGCAAGCAGAGACGCCGCGCCGAAGCGTGCTGTAAGTGGGTTGCATCTAAGTGTCTCCTGGCGCGTCGATTTCACGCGCGTAATCCCATGGCTTCTTGCAGCCGCGCGGCTGCGTTCGCTTGGTCAGGAGAAACGTGGCGGCCCGCGCGACGAGGCGGCGCCGGTCGAAGCCGAACGCCTTACAAAGAGATCGCCGTCGGCGCGGGCGGCGGCGATTGTTCGTCTCGGCGCTTGAAATTCCGCGCGCGCCAAAAGAACGGCGACCTGAAAGGCGAGCTTGTCGGAGCAACTGATCGAACACAGTATGCAGCAATGGTCGTGGGCGCGGCGATGCGGCGACTTGCCATCAGCCGTCGCATCGAGACTGCAGTCGCCGCCGGCGTATACGAACGCTTCTCCGGTTTGGGCGTCAGCGCGTCCCGCTGTCTGCGAAGCCGCGCCGATCGCGACGGCCTGCAGGACAATCAGGATGGCAACAAGTCGACCGATGAACCGCAAGGTTTTGTCCTCGACGCCGCAGCGAGGATTCCTGCTTAACAAACAAGGGTAACGGCAGCGTAACGAGTGCGCTTTTAAGCGACGCAAACGATCAAAGTATCAAGAAGGTGTTGCAAACGGACAACACCGGCGTGAATGTCGATGCGATCACTTGAGCCGGCGTCGGGGGCGTTTTGCCTACCGTCGCGGCGCGCGATGCGGAAGCGCGTAAGATGCGGATATTGATCGTCGAAGACCAGCCGGAGATGGCCTCTCTCATGGCGGAGAGGCTCACGCGATCGGGCTATGTCGCCGACAATGTCGGCACGCTTGAAGACGCCATAGAGGCGCTAAGGCAGTATGACTACCCGATAATCTTGCTGGACCGCAGGCTTCCGGACGGCGACGGCGTATCCATTCTTCAATCCGTGCGTTCAACGAAACCGAACACCCGCGTGCTTCTGGTTACCGCGTTGCGATCGATCGACGAAAGAATCAACGGTCTCGACGCCGGCGCCGACGACTATCTGACTAAGCCCTTCGACGCCGACGAACTGATCGCGCGGATAAGAGCCATATTGCGACGTCCGAACGCCGGGCTGGTCCCGCCAGTGTCGCTCGGCGAGCTGTCCTTCGATCTCAACCAGCACGAGGCCTTCGTTCGGGGACAGCCCTTCGTCATGTCCAAGCGCGAGTTGCTGCTGCTTGAAGCGCTCATGCGGCGCGCCGGCCGCGCGGTCAAACACAGCACGCTGATTTCGGAAATCTACGGGCTTGACGACGTCGTTCAGGCCGATGCGTTGAAAATGTCTGTTTCACGCTTGCGCCAGCGCCTGAAAGATTGCCGCGCCGGCGTCGAGATCCATACGCTGCGCGGCATTGGCTATCTTATCGAGAGATCGCGCGCGTGAAGCTGCTTCGATCGCTGTCGTCCCGATTGGTGGTCTATTGGGTCGTCTTTTCGATGCTGGCGTTCTTCACGGTTCCCGCGACCGTGCTGCTGCCTCTCGCATGGCTTGGAATCGACGACGTCGGCTATGTTCGCCTCGAAGGCCACACAGTGAAGCGCGCGCGAAGAATACTCCTCAACGCCCTGCGTCAGAGACCCGACGGCGCAGCATATGTCGAGATGACGGATGAGCTGCGCGCCTACTCGTCACGTAACCCGGAGTTCCGTTACGCTGCGTTCGACCCGGCGACGGGCGTGGTTTTCGAGGGGTCGTCGCGAGATCTCGTCGACTATTTCAGCAAAGAATTGTCGCGTCTCGAATTT
The DNA here is from genome assembly GCF_021731785.1 of Methylocystis sp. GTDB lineage: Bacteria > Pseudomonadota > Alphaproteobacteria > Rhizobiales > Beijerinckiaceae > Methylocystis. Next base: position 6,741 of record NZ_JAKFWS010000187.1, on the reverse strand, counting down.
CTGGGAGCGAATTTTCATATTCTGGATGACTCAAATCCGCAATCCCGCGGCTCCATGCGCATGGTTCAAACGCCGTTCGGTCGATTCGGCACCATTGTCTACGGCGCGCAGTTCCATTGGGACGATCTCCTGTTCTGGCTTTATTACTATCCCACGACCGCCAATGTTCTCGCCTACCTCCCGCTATGCGCGACGCTTTCGCTCGTCGCTTTGGTCGTCGTGCGCAAGAATTTGAAGCCTTTGCGCGCGAGCGCGGCGAAGGTCGCAGAAATCGACCTCAATTCGCTCGATCAGCGCGTCCCGACCGAAGGGTTGCCGTCCGAAGTCGTTCCGTTCATCGACGCCGTGAACGCGGCCTTCGGCCGCGTTGACGACGGCGTTGCGCGTCAGCGTCGGTTCATCGCCAATTCGGCGCATGAGTTGCGCACGCCGATCGCAATTCTGAAAACCCGCGCGGAGAAACTCGATGAAGCGCCAATCAAGCACGAGATAGAGCGCGACGTTCAGCGCATTCAAACGATCCTCGAACAGCTGCTCGTCTTAGCGCAGGTCGAAGAGCGCGGCGCGACCGCTCCGATGCCCGAACTGGACCTCGCCGAGACGGTGCTTGCAGTCACCGCCGATTACACGCCGATCGCGCTCAACAACCGGCGACGCATCGCCTTCGAGGCGCCTTCTGTTCCTGTCACGGCGAACGCCTATAAGTGGGCCATCGAAAGCGTCGTCACGAATCTCATCGAAAACGCCGCGCGCGCCGAGCCCGCGGGAGGCATGGTCCTCGTGCGCGTATCGCCCGACGCCACGGTGTCGGTGGTGGATCATGGAGAGGGCGTGGCGCCTGCGCACCGTGAAATGATATTCGAGCCGTTCTGGCGACAAAGCGAGACGACGCCGGGCACCGGCCTGGGTCTCGCGATCGCCAAGGAGCTGATCGAAAAGCAGGCCGGGCGAATTTGGGTTGAGGAGACCCCGGGCGGCGGGGCTACCTTCAAGATATCTTTGAAGAAATAGCGGAGCGCTTCATCAACGTCGAAGCGGAGTGTCGCTGCGCGCCAAATTAATTCGACGCGCCGACGAAGGCTTTTGCGCCGCGCGCCTTGCAACCCGAGGAAAGTCAGGTTTATCTTCGAACCGGGGCATTTTGCGCATTTCTACACGACCGCAAGACGAGCGCACTTTTGCGCAGGGGGCTGAAATGACGACTCCAATTGAGCGCATTGTTATCCGACATCTGTCGGGCTCCAAAGCCAATCAGATCGAGCAGCTGCCCGTTGGCGATGCGCGCGAATTCACGATCGGTCGGGATCCCGCGTCGAAGATCGCCTTCGATCCGGTTGGCGACAGCGTCGTCAGCCGCAAACATGCCGTGATCCGCATCGAAGGCGAAGGCGATAAGCTCTCCTTCAAAATTTCCGACGCGGGCAGCAGCAACGGCACCTTTCTCAATGGCGAGTGGGTGAGCGGCGAGGTCGAGCTTCTTCCCGAAGACACGATCGAACTTGGCGCCAAGGGCCCGAAGTTCACCTTCGACGTGCAGCCGCGGCCCGCCAGTTTCGCCGCGAGAACGCAAGTGATCGGCATCGGCGACACGGCCGCGACCCGCGTCATCAAGACGGCGGAAGTCGCGGCGTCGACGGCTGTGAACGCGGCCGCGACCGGCGCCGGCGCGGCGGAAGGTTCGCGTGTCGATGGCGCAGCTCCGAAGAAATCCGGCATCGGCCAAGAAACCGTGCAGCGGCTGATCGGCGAGGAACGCCGCGCCTCGCGCGGCGCGTTGATGGCGACGGCGGCGGGGATCGCCGCCGTTCTCGTGCTCGGGGGCGGAATCCTTCTGTGGCAGCAATGGAGGGGGGAGGAGCGCGTTGGCGGCCGGATTTCCGATATCGAGAAAGGTCAGGAGGAGGCGTCCGCCGGGGTCGAGGGCAAGGTCAAATCGATCACCGGCATGACGCCCCAGGAAATCTACGACAAATACAAGGACGCCACGGCCAAGATTTATCTTCATTGGCGGCTTTACGACAAGACCACCGGCAAACCGATCTATCACCAGACCTTCAACGTCAAGGTCAACAAAAATGAAACCGCGACCTTGCCGGCCTATGTGCGGCTCGGACCCAATACTGTCGTGCGATGGCTGACGCTCGACGACGACTACCGATCAAACCTGGCGATCGACGGAGCCGGCTCCGGAAGCGGTTTCGTCGTCGGGGAGCAGGGCTATCTCCTGACCAACAAGCATGTCGCCGCGGGTTGGGAAATCCACTTCTCCGCGCCAAAGCGGCTCGGCGTGCTGTTCGACTACAAGGGCGGGCCCGACTGGAAGCGGACCAAGGGCTACAAAGGGCCAGATCTGCGGAAGTATGAGGTGATCAATCTCGACGACGACGCGTTTTCGGATATCGACGACTGGGTGCCGGACTCCGGCGGCCTCATTTTCCCGTCGAAACCGGCGCTCGCGGTGCCCATCGGCGGCGGCAACATACCCGACCCCAGCAAGGCGGACAAACGCACATTCGAAGGACGTAACGACACGCTCGAAACGCGCTTTCCGGGGAGCCGCTTAAATATCAACGCCAGCCTGGTCCGCGCCTCGTCGGATTCGGACGCCGCCCTCATCAAAATCGACTCGCCTCAGGCGCTCAGCACGGTCGAACTTGCCTCTCAAGATGCCGTCACGGTCGGCGAAAAAGTCGTGGTTCTCGGCTATCCGGCGGTGTCGGTGTCGACTTTTCAGCAACAGTCGACCCAGGAAGGGGGAGGACCGGTCAGACGTCATTTCGAAGAAATCCCGGAAGCCACGATCACGGACGGCATCGTTTCGAAGCTCTCGCCCGGCGTTCAACAGAAAGACGGCGTCACGACATACAGTTCGACGGGAGACGTCATACAGTTGAGCATTACCGCGACCGGCGCGGGCAACAGCGGCGGACCGGTGTTCGACGCCTCCGGCAAAGTGATCGGGCTGTTCACTTACAGCAAGAACCGTGGCAACGAGCGGGTGACGCTCGCGGTTCCGATCAAATACGGCCGAGATCTATTGCGCCCGCAGCGCGAGTGATCCAAGGGGCGCCAGCGATGAAGGCGGCAGGGGAGGCAAATGGCGCTTCATGGCGCGTGGCGGGGGCGATGCGCACCGACGTGGGGCGCGTACGTTCGCTCAACGAGGACACCGTCGCCTTCGTCGCTCCAGCGGAACGCGACCCGGAGGCCAAACGCGGCTTGCTCGCCCTTGTCGCCGACGGCATGGGCGGTCACGCGGCCGGCGAAGTAGCGAGCGCGCTGGCGGCGGAGGTCGTTCGGCGCGTCTATTTCTCTCTCGACAAGTCGCCGCTTGAAGCGCTGCGGGCCGCGTTCGAAGCGGCCAATCGGGCAATACTCGACTACGCCGCCAAACATCCCGACTGCGCCGGCATGGGAACCACCTGCACCGCGCTCGCCGTCCGCGACGGATGTCTGTGGCTCGCCCATGTCGGCGATAGCCGAGCCTATATTTTGCGCGACGGCGAACTGACCCAACTCTCCGAAGACCAGACGCTGCACGCGCAACTCGTGCGCGACGGCGTCCTGACGGCCGAGGAGGCGGAAAGGAGCCCGGGCGGCAATGTCATCCTGCAGGCGCTCGGAACGCGGCAGGAGATTTCTCCAGACCTCTGGTCCGAAGGAATGCGCTTGCGATTGGGCGACCGCTTCATTCTCTGTTCCGACGGCCTTTCCAATCTGGCGAGCAACGCTGAAATCGCAGAAATCGTTTCGCGCCTTCCTCCCGGAGAGGCCTGTGCGGCGTTAGTCGACGCGGCGCTCGCGGCCGGCGGTTACGATAATATTTCGGTCGGCGTGTTCGTCGTTGAGCGCGCTGCGCCGAAACAATCCGTTGGCCAGGCGGCCACGCAGCGGATCAATATCGCCGACCCGCCGACAGGCGCGCCGACGGCGAAGATCAACGCCATCGCAGAGGGTTGAGCCATGAGCGACCCACAGATGATTGGCCACTACCGAATCGTCAAGCTGCTCGGCGTCGGCGCGATGGGCAAGGTGCATGCCGCGGTCGACACCTTCCTCGAGCGCGACGTGGCGATCAAATCCTTGCGCGCGGAACTCACGCAGGATCCAGATTTCGTCGGACGTTTCCGCGCCGAGGCGACGAGTCTCGCCAAGCTCAATCACCCGAACATTACGACGCTCTACTCGCCGGTGCTGGACGGCAAGGATCTATACATGATCATGGAACTCGTGAACGGGCGGCCGCTCGACGAGATCTTAAGCGAGCGCGGCAAGCCGCTCGGCGTCAAGGAAAGTCTCGCCGTTATCGCGCAGGCGGCCGATGGACTCGCCTATGCGCATCAGATGGGCGTCATTCATCGCGACATTAAGCCGTCGAACCTCATGGTCGCCGATGACGGCCGCATCAAGATCATGGATTTCGGCATCGCCCGCGTGCGCGGCAGCGTGCGTCTGACTCGCGCCGGCACGGCGGTCGGCACGCCGCTCTATATGTCGCCGGAACAATGCCGTGGCGGCGAGGGCGACGAAAGGAGCGATCTCTATTCGCTAGCCGTCGTGCTTTACGAAATGCTTGCCGGCACGCCGCCATTTTCCGGCGCGACCGAATATGACCTGACCCAGGCGCAGATCCACGCAGAGGCGCCGCCGCTCGTGCCGCGAATATCCGGCGTCACGCCTGAACTCGAATCGGCGATCATGACCGCGCTGTCGAAGCGACCCGAGCACCGTTTTCCCAACTTGCGCGCCTTCAGCGACGCACTCGGCGCGACGGCCATGCGCATCGACGCCTCGAGCATCATTCGAAGCGCGGGACACCTCGTCCAGGATTCGACCGCCGAACGCGACGTGCCCACGCCCGAGCGCCTATCGACCAAGCTCGTCGCCTTGGCCAAAAGCCGCAGTGCGACGCTCGTGCGCCGCTTCAAGGGCCTACATCCGGCTGCACAAGGCGTGACGGTCGGCGTCGGCGCGGTCGTGATTCTTGCATCGCTGTACTTTGGCCTGGAGTCTCTGTTCTCTCCTGACCAGCACGTGGCGAGGGAAATCTCGCTTCCGGATAAGAAGCGTCGCGGCGACGACTTTCGAAGGCAGGACGTCGATGTTGGCAATCGACGCGCCGCGCCCCGCAACACCACCGCCTTCGGGGTGGATGAAAACCAGGCTTCGGAAGTTCCCTTGGATTCCCGCTCGCGCCAGACTTACGAAAGCGTCGTTTCGACGTCAGGCGGATCGATCAACGACCTGCGCAATTTGATGAGAGATAGCGATCAATGGAAGAGCAGTTCTATTCAGTGGGACTCTGCATTTAAGCTCGCGCAGCGACTCGCGCAGGAAGGAGACAAGGAAGCGCAGTATTATTTGGGCAAAATATACATCAAGGCTCCTGGCCGTCAGGAACCGAAATACGCCTACCAATGGTTCAAAACCTCAGCGGAGGCGGGCAATTCAGACGCGCAGGTCGCCCTCGGAAAAATGTATCAGAACGGCCTTCTGGAAGGAGGTGAAAATCTCCCGGAAGCAATACGCTGGTACCAGAAGGCGGCTGACCAGCACAACGCCGAGGGCCAGTATTGGCTCGCGGTTGCCTATGAGAAGGGAAAAGGCGGATTAAAAAGGGACTGCAGGACGGCAGTCGATCTTTACCACCTGGCCAAAATGCAGGGACACGCAAAAGCCGCGGAGGCCTCGGAAAGGCTCGAGAATTCCTGTCGCTATCGATAAAGGCGGTCCGCCGCAGATCAGAAATCGGCTTTGCCCATTCCCCCGCCGCCACCACCGCCTCCGCCGCCATGGCGGCGATGATGACTTGCGACGCGCACGCGTCCGCGATGACGCGCGTAATGGCGACTCGCGCGATAATGATGGTAGCCGCCGTAATGGCGCCGGTGACCGCGGAAGCGCAACCCTCCGAGTATCGCGCCGATGAGACCCAATTGTGCGGAGGCCGGCTCGGGCTCCAAAACGACAAGAGGAAGCGTCAAAGCGCCGAATAACAAAGCACGGCGCGAAAGCCGACGGTCAACGTCGGAGTCATTATCGATCATGGAACTCGCCCCCGCAGACGGTAGGACACGATTATTGTTCTTGCAGCCGCGCCCTGTCAATTTGAACAATCCGCTTGCGGCGATCGGCGCATCGTTCTCGAAAACGTCGTCGACTGAGGCATACATCCGATTCGGCTGGGATTGACGCGGTTTATCCGAGGCGACTCATCTGTTCGCGAAACGGCAATGATGTGGAGAAGGTTGATGACGGACGCAGAGAATCGCCCCGCTGCCGCGTCGGTCTTCGTCGACGAGCGCGCGGATGGACCGGGAGTCGTAAGGTTTTCCGAAAACGATCCGGCCGCCCCCTTTTACCGCTTGCTGATGAAATTGCGCGCGCCGGTGGCGATGCGCGACATGATGATGGCGCCCGTGCGCGCCTGTTACAGGGGCGAGGGCCTTACGATCGACCCCGCGGAACTTCCGCCCGGCGCCGCGCAGCTTTATCCGCAAGTGTCGGTTTCGACTCTCGCCGTTCCTTCGGACGCCGGTCCGATCCGCTGCGAATGTTTCACGCCACCCGGCGAAAGTCCGATGCCGCTGATGCTCTACGTCCATGGCGGCGGCTTTGTCGTCGGACGATCGGAAGATACGGCGTTTGTCACCAGCCGCATCGCCGCCTAAAACAATGTCGTCGTCGTCAGCGTCAATTATCGTTGGGCGCCCGAATGGCCGTTTCCCGCCGGCCTCGACG
>NZ_JAKFWS010000143.1 GCF_021731785.1 Methylocystis sp. | reverse complement strand
GCTCGCGCGATCGGCACTTCGCCATATCCGCGTCGCGTCCAAACAGGAGTTGAAGGATCGAATCATTGAGGCAATCGACGACGTTAACCGTGAGCCTGTCGTTCATACCTGGACTTACAAGATCGACATCGCGGCATGATATGAGTCGATCCAAAGAAACGCTCTACTAGTAGGTGCCACCTGGCGCAATGGCGGCGATCAGCGGGAACAATATCAGCGCCGCAACGATGCCGGTGCCCGCGAACGATAGCTGCCATCGCCGCCGCGCTTCCTGGGTGAGCGCCACGCCAATGATCTGCCCCAGTTGCCGGCGCTCAAGGCCTAGCGCGGTCCGATCCTCGTCAACGGCGTGAGGTTGGAAGGTTGGCGCTCTGGACGTGATGCGCGCATTAGCTCGCCCGACCGCGCTCGTCTGCAATCGCGATGGCCGCAGCCCGCCAGCTCACGTTTGTGGGGCTCAAGCTGTCCGAGGGTAGCGGCGCGAGCTTTGCGCGCTCTGTGGAGCTATTCTGACCAATGGCGGGCCGTGCACTTTCCGACGCGCTCTTAGGTAAGCCTGAGCCTACCTTTATCCGTCCTCGGAGCGGCGGGCAGTCATGTCTTGCTTCTTGCCCGCGGTTCACGCCCGGCGCGTTTTTTTCACGTGACGCCTTTGCCAACGCGATTCGGCGAGCGCGGAAAGCAGCACGTCCGGGCAGGCATTTCTGTCATAGTGGGCCACGTCTAACGCTATCAAGAGGTCCGAACTCTATGAAAGAGAAGTCGACCGTCGATCATCTGCTCGGTGGCAATGACCAGTTCGTAGCCGAAGAATTCCATCGTCATGCGGCGTATTACCAAGTGCTCGCTAAGCGCCAATCGCCCAAGGTTCTATGGATCGGCTGTTCCGACTCGCGCGTCAGCGAGGACGTAATTACCGGCTCGCGGCCGGGTACCATGTTCGTGCATAGAAATGTCGCGAACATTGTCGCCTTTAACGATGTGAATGTCGCCTCTATTATCGAATATGGCGTGGTGCATCTCAAAATTGAGGACATCATCGTCTGCGGCCATACACGCTGCGGCGGCATTGCCGCGATCGAGGATGGTGTGCATGAGAATTACATTGCGGATTGGCTCTGCATCGCGTCGGGGGCAAAGGAGACTGTCGACAGGATCGCCGCAGAAAGAAATCTTAATCGAGAACAAAAGCTGGAATTGCTGACCGCAGAAAATGTCAAATTGCAGATCAAGCATCTGCGCAGCTTGGCAATGATCAAGAACATGCACGATAAAAGTCCATTGCCTAGAATTCACGGCTGGCTTTATCGAGTGGAGACGGGGAAGATTGAGGTTTTGGTGGATGGGCGCGAGAGCGACTTAGGTTATCGGCGTTAAGCGCTTGCAGCTCTTTCCCAAAACGCAAAGACGCCCCAGGCTTGCTCGCTGATCTTCTCGTCGTAGTGCGTCACGCTCGATTGTTGGGAAAGCTAGCGGGTACTCCCGCGCACATCCTCAAGATCGTTCATGCTACAGAAAATAGCCAAGCGCCGGAGGATAACGAAATGACGACTCATTCATACGCCAGTCAGTCTCGCGCCAGACCTTTGAAAAACTTTGCGCGTGCAGCCTTCATCGCCGCGCTCGCGCCTCTGCTTATGGCGACGTCATCTGACGCGGGGGAACAGGTCGGTGTCGCCTCCCATGTTCGCAATAGGGTAACCGGCAAAGTTCAGATGCAAGTCGTGAACATTAACCAGGGAGAGGACGTCTTCGGCAGGGAGATCGTGACGACCGTTGCCGATTCTCTGGCGAAGATCGTGCTGAAGGACGACACCAATCTGAGCGTCGGTCCAAACTCAAGCGTGACCCTCGACAATTTCGTCTATTCGGGGCCGTCGGATTTTAGGAAAGCGAGCTTCGGCGTCGCCAGGGGAGCATTGCGCTTTACAAGCGGTGGCTCAGACCGGCGATCCTATCAAATGCGCACGCCGATTGCGACGATCGGAGTTCGAGGGTAGTTCTCCAGAGCCGAATGGGCCGCCTGACCGGCAGCCAAGGCTATCGCGCAGAAGATCGCAAAGGCTCGTTAGGCGGGTTCCAGTCGTGCTGAGGTTTTGCGCTTTGTGGCGGCCTTGCGGGTTTTTCATCTCGGCCGCCGCGGTTGGTTCCGAATCGCCTCCTGTGGCTCGACTCCACGCTCCTGGCGCCATTCCCCGTAGTTGGCGATCGTGTCGGCGAGCGCGGCTTTCAATTCGTCGATGTCGCGGCCGGCGAAGTGCATCAATTGGTCGCCGTCCTCATAGCCGACCTCGACGACAAATCCGTCGTGCTTCAAGATCATCGCTTCAGCCGCCAGCACTTCGCCGATCCTCTTAAATCCTGCGTGTCGCGTGCGAGGCGAGCAAAAAAATCACATGATTATAAGCGGTTACCGTGACAGCCTGATTGCCAGCCGCCCCAACTTCAGGCAATTTTAACTCCATTGGAATAAGTCAAGTTACAGCTTGGGGGAGCTGCGATGGTCATTCGGTCTTGGAGAAGGTGCGTCTCGTGGTTCATATTCGGCACAGCCGTTGTTCTGGGCTTAATTTATTGCGACAAAATTAATTGTGAAGAATTCAATCTGGCGTCGCAAATGCGCCTGACGCTCGGGCTCATGGCTCTTTTGGGACTGCAAGGGCTTCTGGCGGAAGCGCTGGGGCTGTGGGCCGACGAAAATGGTTTTTCCATCCCACGTCGGATATTTCCGCATCTCGGTTTTCCCGTTCTGTGGCGCAGAAAAATCCTGGGAAGGAGCCTCTCTCGGATCGATGCAATAGATAGTCGGATGGTTCGGCTTTATTTGACCTCGACCGAACGTGTCGACTTCGTTTTTGCTGATAATGAGAAAAGGCGGCGCTTCCTGCGCTTCGCAAATCAGTTTTATTCGCAGCAGGCATACGTTCGCCGAGCTACGGGGGACAATTAGGGAGACATTTCTGTTGTCGTCGAGACCAGCATCGCGCGCAGCTTCCTTCGCCTCGTCAGACAGCGCTGAGACCTTCGTCGCGCGGCTGCGCCACTTGACTTCGTCCTCCATCCACTGAAGAGCGCGCCTGCGCTCTCGGAGAGGTCGATCTTTCCGACGGCCTTGGTTTCGACGAAGTTCTTGTTGTCTTCCGAGACGCCGAGGAGCCCGTTCCTGCGCAAAATGCCGAAAGGCGCCAGTGATTCCTCGCGCGAAAGCGTCGAGATGGCGCGCCCTACGGCCCCGCCGACAAAATCCGCGACGGCTTCATCCGTTGTCCGATCGGCCGCCATGTCGACCTCGCTGAAGAAAGCGTCACGCCGCCGGGATCGCCTGACCCGGCGGCGGTTGCGCAGCGCGTCAGGCGCCGAGGATCTGGGAAATTTCGCTGAGCGTGGCCTTCTCGGCGTCGCTAACCTTCACGCCGCCGAATCCAAGAAAGCCACCTTCCGTGCCCGCTTCAGCGACCGTCTTGGCGATTTGCGTGAGCCAGCCGTTGAAGATCTTGGCTTCGCCCGGCGCCTTTTGATTGACGATGGTCGCCGTCTCCTTCAACGCCTCCAGCGCCCGCCCCTTGATCTCGTCGAGCTTGGCGCCCTGCACGATGCTGCGGATCCCCTCGCGCGCCTCGGTGCGGCCCGAGGAAGAGAGAATTTCCTCGGCGATCGCCTTCACCAGTTCGCCGCTCGCGCCGCTTTTCGCCTCGGCGAGCTGCTTGGCGTTAGCGAAGGCCTCCTGCAGCGTGCCGACGAAGCTCGACGGATCGGCGGCGGTGACGGCGAAGCCGGCAAGCAGCGGTGCCTGCACGAGTTTCTTCCACTCGGCCGGCGTGAAATCATTCTTGGCGACCATTGCTTCCTCCCTGGCGATGTCTGTTTTTCTTGGGACCTATCCCAGCAGTCGCTTCTTGATCAGGCCGACGACCGCCGTCACGATCGCGCCAGTTATGCCGCCTCCCGCGGCCTGGCCAAGCGCGGTGGCGATGTCAAACCCGCCGCTTGACGCCGCGCCGGCGAGAGCGGGGATCAACGATCCGAGGATTTGGCCGCCGATTCCGCCGCCAAGGGCGCCGCTGATCGTGTTCCCAATCGGGCCCAGATCCATATTCTTCGATGCGCGCCCAACAGCGTTGCCGCCAAGCGCGCCGCCAATCGCTTGAACAAGTAAATCCGTAATAACCGACATGCTTTCCTCCTGTGTGCCTCGCTTCGGGCCGACGGGATCTCCCGCTCGGCTGCAGGACTTTCTAGAAACTCAGACGAACAACCTCCCTCTTGAAGACATACTTGCTCAACCGTGCTTCAAGTCATCAGGCAGCTTCCCGCCGTTCTCCGCGAGCTTCTTCATGATCTGCTTGTGAAGCCAGACGTTCATAGTGGCGGAGTCGCCCGTGTCGCCTTCAAAATGCAGCTCCTTCGCCAACTCCTTGCGGGCGGTGAGACTGCTGTCCATGGACAGAAGTTTCATCAGGTCGACGATAGAGGTTTTCCAGTTGAGTTGCTGAGTCGCCTTATCCTTCAAGGCGTCGAGCACGGCGGCGACATCGACGCCCGGCATCGACGAAGCCCCTGGCGCATTCACTGCAGCCTTGGTCTCTGATGGCGCGGGACTTTCCGCCGCGCTCGCAGCGGAAGCAGCGGGAGTTTTGCCCAATATCTTCGACATGATTGTTCCGAGGACGCTCATAGACTGCTCCCATAAAAATAAGTCATCTCTAATCTGGCCGTTGAAGCCGTTCGGAACGCTGCGGGCGAAAAAGCCGAGCGTCAAGCCTTGGAGTTTTGGACATAGGTCGGTGAGACAAAAAGTCGCGTCCTGAGAGCAGTCGCTCAGTACTGACGTCATAACGATCATGCAGGCGCATCTCGGGCTGTTATCGCCTGACGCTAGGTAAAGCTGATCGACGCCGGCCTGCCCAACAGCCGGGCGGCAAGCTGGATGCCGCATGAACTCGAAGCAAACAACGGCATAAGGCGTGACCGGATGACAGACAATTTCGCTGTTTCCCTGGTCAGAACGACGGCTCCAGCCGCTCGTCCGCCATCCTGCGCCGCGGCGGCGCTCTCCGCGATCCCCCTCATTGTCAAAGGCGGCAAATGCGGGGAAATTGCTCTCGAACCGGGCCTATCCGGCGAATCTGGGTAAGATACCGTGCGACATCGGAGAATCAGCGCGCATGAGAAGAGACGATCCGCACCCAATCAACAAAGCGATCCTCATCGTCCTCTCCGCGCTGTGCGTCGTCCTGATCATTTTTCTCGGCGCCTGGATGCTCGTCGCGCGCCTGCCTTAGTGTTGGCGCGCCGCGTCTATTCCTCAAACGCGACGTCCTCATTGACCGCATGCACAGTCAGAACAATCATGCAGGCGTATCCAAGGTAAAACCCGAGGATCCCGTCGCGGTTTCGACAATGACGGGACGCTGTGGGCGGAATATCTGGCTTTAGCCCGTCTTTGAGCGTCGGGACAGCGGTATCGCCGCCAATGGCTTGAAGACGTAGGGAGGAAGTAATGGAACGAGCGAAAAGCTTGACGCCGATGCAATATCTTGATCAAGCGACCGGGGCGCTGCGAGAGCTTGGGATTAATCCGCCGCGACCCGATTTCGCGCCGATTAACGCCTTGCTCGAAAAAATCTCGGACCTCGACAAAGACCGGATCGCGGTCATTTCCAGAACGCTCGGACAGACAGAGATCTTCAACGAAGTGGTGCGCGACCAGACGCAAGCCATGGACATCGGCCAACGATACGAAGAAATCGCCGAGGCGTTCAATTCGATACGCGACGATTCCAAGAAATTGGTCGATCAATTAGGTGATGGCAAGGTCGATATTTTCGAGCGGGTAGCCAACATCTGGATGAAGCTTGCGCGCGGCGACATCGCCGGCCGCTTCGATGGAATACGCAAAACTTATCTTGACGTAACGAAATCGACCAAGGATCAGATCGAGCGCGAGAGCAAGATCCTCGACGCCTATCACGATTTCCGCGGCGCATTGAAACAGTCAGAAGTGTTGGCGCTGGAAGTGCTGAAAAAGGCTGAGGCAAGCTTGGAGGCGGCGAAAGCGGATCTGGGCAAGGCCGCGGAAACCCTCGCCAATTACAAAGGCGAAGATCTCGCCGAACGCGCCAAACTCGAGCTTGCCCGCGACGAGCGTTTGCGCAACCTCCAGGATGAGGACAAGCGCTATCAGATCGCCAAGGACCTCTCCGACAATCTGACGATCAGCTACAACACCTCCGAAGTGATCATGGCGCGCTTGAATCAGACGACCAGCGCCAAGGAGCGTGTCTACGCGCAGGCGGTAAGCTTCTTCTCCACCAACGACTCCGTGCTGACGGCGCTCAAGGCGTCTTTCACCGGCCTCGTCGGGTTGCACGAATCGACCCAGACGCTTGAGACGATGAAGGAAGGCGTCTCCCGCAGCATCGAGATCCTTTCCGAACTCGGGGACAAGGTTCAGGAAGCTGCGATCCGCGCGGGCTACGGACCGACCATTCGATCCGACGCTGTAAGAAAGCTTGTTGATTCAATTACGAACTTTCAGGAAAAGACATACGGCATCGTCAAGGAGATGCGCAAACTCTCGACCCAAAACTCTCAAGAGATTCGCGCCGCTGTCGAGGACGGCCGGCGTCGCATCGAGGCGCTGATCCTGGAAGGCAAGACTCTCGGCGTCAATGACTGAGACGCCGACAACGCCGACCCAAACGGCTTCCCCAACGCTTGACGACCTCATGCTGGCCATGGACGTCGTCGACACGCTGCGCCACGATCAGCGTCTCGTCGAGCGCGAGCTCTCTCTCGGCTACAGCGACGAGGCGCTGATTGAGCGGTTGCGCCAGATTTACAGGGGACAGGGGATCGAGGTTCCGGATCACGTGCTGGAAGAGGGCGTCAAGGCGCTCAGGGAAAAGCGCTTTTCCTATGAGCCGTCGAAGCCCAGCTTCGCGCGCAAGCTAGCGCTCGCTTGGATCGATCGGCGGCGGATCGGCAAGATCGCGGCGGGGATCGTCGCAGTCGTGTTGGCGGCCGTCCTGATCCATTATTTCGCCATCACACGCCCGCGCGAACTGGCGGAAACAAGGGCGAGAGAGGAGATTGGGCAAGTTTTGCCGAACGCCCTTCAGGCCGGCTATGAGGCTATCTCCACGGAAGCCAAATCCGACAGCGCGAAAAGCCAGGCCGAGCGACTCCTCGCCGACGGCAAGGCGGCTCTAAAGCGCGGTGACGCCCAAGGCGCGCGCAAGACGAGCGCCGACATGACGGCGCTTCTGAACGAACTACGCGCCGAGTTCGATTTGCGCATCGTGAACGGGCCGGGCGAAGCAAGCGGCGTTTGGCGCAAGCCGAAGGTCAATCCCACGGCGCGCAACGACTATCTGATTGTGGAGGCGGTCGCGTCCGACGGTCGCGTTCTATCTAGGACCATTCGTAATGAAGAGACCGGCGCGACATCGACCGTCAAGAAATGGGGGATTCGCGTAAACAACGAAGCTTTTCAACGGGTTCTCGCTGACAAACGGGACGACGGCATCATCGAGAAGAATTTGGTGGGCCAAAAAAAGCGTGGATCTCTCGACATCGACTACGTCATGCCCGTCCTCGGCGGCGCTATTACAGAATGGTGAGGCGATGATCACCGGCTTTAGGGCCCTGCAGTCGATCGAGGAATCCTACGCCAAGGTTCGGAGCGATGAAATGCGGCTGGACACCGCCCTGCGTTCGGCCTCCGAGGAGGCGGCGCGCCTGCGCCTGGAGCGGCTCACGCAATTGCACGCGCTGGCGCAACTCAAATTCGGCCTGATCAAGGGCGGTGAACTCGTCAAAGACCTCGACGCCGCCGAGCGTCAGGCAAAAGACCTTATTGATCGCATCGACCGGGAAATCGCCGAGGCGGCGGAACGTCGCGAAGAGGCGTTCGTTTCCTTTCAAAAGGCCCAGGAACAAAAAGCTCAGAAGGCGGCTGACTACGACGCTGCAATCGCCGAATCGCGCGCCTTCGAAAACGCAGTCGCGCCGCAGATCGCCATTGATCCTGTTTGCGCTACGCTGAATGAAAGGGTCGAGGAGATTGGCAAGATATTGGAAGAGGCCGAGAAGAAGGCGGCGCAGGCGGAGTCGGACCGCCAGCGCAAGAAGACGCCCTACGAGCAGGACCGCCTGTTCATGTATCTGTGGGGGCGCAAGTTCGGCACATCCGAATACAAGTTCGGCTTTTTCGTCCGCTACTTCGACGAACTTATCGCCAGGTTGATCGGCTACCGTGAGGCGCGCGCCAATTATTTCATGCTGAATCAGATCCCGGATCGGCTGCGCGAACACGCCGGTCGTGTCCGTACCGAGTTCGAAGCAGCCAAGCAACGCCTGTCGGAGTTGCGACATGAAAAGTTGCTGGCGGCTGGCGCCGGGCCTCTAGAAGAGAGAGCGCGCAAGGCCAAGGCGGCTCTTGATGCTGCCGAGCAGGCTTTTCGCGAGGCGAGCCCGCGCTTCGAAGCGGCTGACGAGGCCTATGGCGCCCTGATCGGGCGGGATAATCAGGGGGCCTTCGACCAGGCAATCAAGTCGATGGCCGAAAATGATTCTCGCGACGAAATCGTGACCCTCTACCGCGAAGCCGCGCGTACGACGACGGACGAAGACCGGGCAATCGTGGTCAAGATCGATCAGCTCACTCTGGCGATCGGCAAAGCTGATGGCGAGGTCGCTCGGACGCGACAACAGATCCGCGAACTGGCCGCAAGGCGCGCCGAACTCCAAGGAGCGTATGCCGAGTTCCGTCGCCGTCATTACGACTACCCAGGAACGACATTCGGCAATGAAGCGACCATCAACGACGTGCTCGGCGGCATACTCGACGGCATGGTGGGGGGCGCGGTCCTTGGTCAGGTTTTGCAACAAGGGTATCAGCGGCCACCGACGCCCCCTTGGAGCGAGAACGTCGACCTTGGGCCGATATTTCCGCCGGGTCCGTCGCCCATGCCTTCCCCGGGCCGCGCCTCGGACGACGACTTCAGCACCGGCGGGGCGTTCTAACGATCGACAGCGGCATGGCGCTATGCCGCTCCCTCGTCCCATGCGGAGATATTCTCAATATCGGCGACGCTCGCCATGACGCGCCGCGCTTCGGCCAGAAGACGCAAGCGATTTAGCCGTAGATGGGCGTTCTCCACATTTATGGTCACATGCTCGAAAAAGGCCTGCAGGGGCGCGTGCAGTTTCGCGAGAGACCTCAAAACGCCTGAGAAGTCCTCTTTTTGCAGCTTCTCCGCGGTTTCCTCGCGCGCCCGCGCAATGGCCGCAGCCAGCTTGTGCTCCTGATGCTCGATGCGAAGATTTGGCGCGTGGCGGTGCGAGTAGGCGCGAGGACCGTCCTTTTCCTGCTCCGCATTTAGGACGTCGACGATACGACCGAAGTCGCTAAGCAGCCCCTTGCCGGCGTCAGTAGTGAAGAATTTATCGAACGCTTCGCGTTTCGACTCAGACATGGAACAATCTCCGCACGAATATGTGACACCGGGAGATCGTATCCACGTTGCCTGCCGACGCAAGCGGTCCTTCTCATACGTTGCGAAGATGTTGGACACTTCTATGATGGCGCGATTGCGCATCACAGGTTCGGGAGTGACAATCATAAGGGGGTGCCGGCGTCGCGCGTTCATTTGGGCGCCGGACGCGACGTCCACTTGTATCGTCCGCTTGGCGCCCGTCGCGGACATCTGGCTGGTTCCGCGATGGCGGTTATGCCATTCAAACAGGCGCTCTTGTACGTGAAGCGAAGGAGCGATCTCCACCTCACGCGCAACCGAGCCGGATATTGCGGAGGCTCCGCCGGGCCGCGCCCGACGATGATGAGCACAACTGTTACACTATATTACGATAAGTCGATGGGCTTCGACACCCGGAGAGCGCAATCGGCACTTCCGCGCCGTTTTCACGCTAGAGCGCGTTCGTGATTTTTCGATTCTGATTGGGATTCCCGAATCGGCCCGAGCATGATTCCTTCCTCGCGATAGCGATGGAGGCGAAAATGGCGCGGGCTTACAGCCAGGATTTGCGTGATCGCGTGATTGACGCCGCCTTGGCGGGTCTGCCGGCGCGCCATGCGGCGGCGCGGTTTGGGATCGGCGACGCGACGGCGATCGTGTGGGTGCGGCGGGCCCGCCAGACGGGCGAGCGCACGGCGCGCAAGCAGGGACAGCCGCAGCGCTCGAAGCTCGATCCGCATTGCGACTATCTGCTGGGCCTAATCGAGGCGACGCCGGATTTGACCATCAGCGAGCTCTTGGAGCGGCTGCTCGCCGAGCGCGGCGTCAAGGCCAGTCGCGCGACGCTGTGGACGTTTCTCGACCGCTGCGGTCTGACATTCAAAAAAAGACCGCCCACGCGAGCGAGCAGAACCGGCCGGACATCGTAAAGCGACGCGAAGACTGGTTCGATGGCCAGCTCGACCTCGATCCCGAGAAACTCGTCTTCATCGACGAGACTTGGGCGACGACGAACATGGCGCGCAAATGCGGGCGCGCCCCGAAGGGCGAGAGGCTGCGCGCCAGCGTCCCGCATGGACATTGGAAAACGACGACCTTCGTCGCCGGTCTCCGCCGCACGGGCTTAACGGCGCCCTTTGTCCTCGACGGGCCGATCAACGGCCTCTGGTTCCAGGCCTATGTCGATCAGGTTCTCGTTCCGACGCTACGCAAAGGCGACATCGTCGTCATGGACATGTATGGACGCCTCCGCCGGTGCAAGAAGAATCTTCGAAGCTGCGCAGCGCATGGTCAGGTGCTGACATGTATCCGGCCTCTGATGCGGCGCAGTCACATGCCGCGGGCCCGTATGGGAGTTCGCGGATCGGATCCATTA
>NZ_JAKFWS010000080.1 GCF_021731785.1 Methylocystis sp. | reverse complement strand
CGCAGATGATCGAGGTCGTCCGCGTCCTCATAGCCGCAGGCGATGGCGAGAATGCGCGCGCGAAAGATGCTGTCCAGCGAATGGGTGATCAGCAATGGATTGCGCGGATCGGCGATGACGGCGGCGAATTTGTCCGCCAGTCCCAGCCGGCGCTCGGCTTGCCCCAGCAACATCACGCCGGCGTCCGAGGTGATGCGTCCGCCGTCGAATGCGGCGGCGATCTTCTTACGGCCAACGGCTGGAAACGAAAACGGCGGAAGGCTATCTTCAATCATGGCGGGTGTGGCTGTGATGCGATGGCGCGAGGGATCAGCGTAAGCAACTAATCCATACGCTAAATCAAAGCCTTACGCCACATCCGCCAGCCCAAAATTACCGCCTCGCTGAATAAGATGGGCTAGTGCCAAGAGTGGACCTTCCCGTATAGTTCCATAATTGGCCTTATGCGACTTGTAGTGTCTTCTTGGCGTGGTGGCCGGAAAAATCTGGACGCCTCCAAAAGCCTCTGGCCAAATCGGCGTTGAGTTGATTCACTTGGTCATGTCGCAAGGGGATCGCGGCCATGGCGAAGGGAACGCCCGGATTTTTTGATGTCGACGAACGGCTGGCGGAGCTGTCGGCGAAGGGCGACGATCTTGAGCGCGTGAAGGCGCTGGTCGATTTTGAGATGTTCCGGGCAGCGCTGGAGGCGGCAGTGCCGTAATGGCGGATGCGATGGAATCCGCTTGGCAGCACGTGCATGAGAAAGCGGCGGATATCATTACACCAATGTGGAGAACGGGATGACGTTGCGCCGTTACTGGTCCACGGCGGCCTGCCGGGCCTGCTCGATAAAGAGCCAATGCACGCCATCCAAGGAACGCCGGATCACCCGGTGGGAGCATGAACATGTCGTTGAGGAAGTCCAAAGACGGCTCGACACAAATCCCGATGCCATGCGGACGCGGCGAGAGACGGTTGAGCACCCCTTCGGCACGATCAAGGCTCGCATGGGCGTAACCCACTTCCTGATGAAGCGGCTGCCGAACGTCGCCAGCGAGATGGCGTTGCACGTCCTCGCCTACAATCTCACGCGCGTCTTGAATATCATGGGGGTCAGGCCGCTGATGGCGGCAATACAGCGATAGTCGCGGCCTCCTCGAGTGGCTCTCCGCGCGGCCCAGAAGAGCCTTGGAATGGCCCGAGAAAACCCCAGGGGGTGCCACCCACTCGAAAATATCCAAACTCCGCGAAAATGATCGCCCCAGCGTGCGACCGCTATGGCGGATGCCGTCGTGCTTACCGCAAACGTGTTTTCACACAACCAAGACCCTAAGCAGACCTTCGATCCGCCTTTACCGACAAGCGCATGTCATTCCGCGTAAGGGGCTCCATGCGCGTTGCAACCTGATACCACCAAAGGACAGCCAACGCCTTCGCGGTGTTCTGCATCGCAGCCGTCAGCTATATGAGTCCGGGCCTAACCTCGACCGGTCTTTCGGTGTAACTCCTTCAACAAAGAATGAAACTCATCAGGCATAGGTTCGGCTAACACCTGCGAATATTTCAGTTGCAGTTGCTCACCAAGCTTCCTGAGACTGTCGGCAAAATCAAGAGATGGAGGCACGCCTCTCCAGTCAGGGGGCTTTTCGCATTGCATTGCACGTTCTCCACTACCTTTTTCGTGCAGAGCGGCGCGGGCGGCCGCGATGCCTTCGCATCGCGAGTTCGGGGCGACCGCCGGCGTCATTTGGCCGTTTGCGCCGTTTGCCCGCTTCATTGCCTGGTCAACTCCGCATCTTTTCCAATTGAATCGCATCGGCTTGAATCGCATCAACTCGCGAATCTCGACGTTATCGAGATTTCAGCGAGCTCGGTCATCATGTGCGTTTGCGTTCCATTGGCACCGGCGCCTTTCGTCAGGATCGCCGACAAAAGCCCCGGATAATTATCGAGGGCGTAGTTCAGGATGTTTCCCTGACGACGCGAAAGCTTTTCCTGTTGCGTCATTAACCCGTCGGACCAGTTTCTCGCTCGCCTGGCCATCCGAGACAGAGAGCAGATGAAAGTCGGCAGGCGCGTAAACCACTCCTCGCGGCGATATGATTGAAACGTTGCCCTCGCCTCCATGGATAAGTCTCAAAGCCAGAGCGACGGCCTCAGAGCCGCTTCCACGAGAATATGCGAAGCTTACGCCCCTTTGCTTGATGCTTACGATATGGCTCATGATCAACCTCCGTTCGTTCATCTTTTCATCGCCGCCTAAAGCTGCAGCTGATGTTGAACCGCGCAGAGATAAAAGCGTTGAGTATGAGAAGAAACTGATCGGTCCCGGCAGGAGCGCGGGGGGATTTACCGGGACCGATAGCTTGCGACGCTGCGCGTTCCGTTTTTCCTGAGCAGCCCATCAAGACTGCTTTCGCTCATCGCCCCACTTTTGTGCGAGGCTTGAGGTATCTTCTGGTGTTGACCTCAAAATTCTGAGGCCAACTTACAGCGTATGCGGGCCGAAGACTCGATATCTGTGCAAAATTGCTCACACTCGAAAAAAAGTTGAACTTGATCAGGACGCTAGCGACACGTGACCCAACTATAGAGGGACCATGATGGCCACTAGTTCCAATGGCGTCTTCGACGTGGACGCGTTCCTCGTTACCGTGAGCGAGGGAATCAGCGTCATCAGTCCAAGCAAGGGTCAGGCTGTCTTTTCGCAAGGCGCCCCGGCGGATGCGCTGTTTTATATTCAGAAGGGTAAAATCAAGATCACCACGGTGTCCAGGCACGGCAAGGAAGCAGTAGTGGCGATCCTTGGCGCCGGCGATTTCTTTGGGGAAGGATGCCTGACTGGGCAACCACGGCGCATCTCAACCGCAATTGCGATGGTCGCCTCCTCGATCTCTCGTTTGGATAAGGCAACGGTGATCCGCGTCCTCCATGATCAGCCTGATTTCACAGAACGCTTCTTGGCCTATTTGCTGGCGCGCAACAGTCGAATGGAAGCGGACCTCATCGATCAGCTTTTCAACTCTAGCGAAAAACGACTCGCCCGGCTCCTTCTTCTTCTCGCCAATTTCGGTAAGGAAGATGCGCCGGAGCCGGTGGTGACGAACGTCAGTCACGAAACTCTCGCTGAGATGATTGGCACGACTCGATCTCGAGTCAGTTTCTTCATGAACAAATTCCGGAAATTGGGTCTCATCGATTATAATGGAACGCTTAGGGTGCATAGCTCGCTGCTGGGCGTCGTGCTTCACGACGGACCGCACGCCGTTCACAGTTCGAAAGCGGCCGATTTAGACCAAGATTTCGAATGAGACGTGTTATCGCACAGCGCATGATGAGCGTTTGGTTCTGTCAATTCACACGCTCGTCTTGTTAGCGTTCCCCGCCAGTGCGACAATGGGGCGCTTTTCAGAAATGGCTTGCTCTTGCGAAGGGCTAAACGTCCGCATCTGGCGCGAAGGAGCCGTTGACGAAGGGCAAGTCGTAACGAGACTCGGTCATTCCTACCTAAGGGCACAACCGTGGATAAAATACCGCTCCACTTTGATTTCTGAAATTTTTCCTTGGGAATCCCCATTGCGTCGCCGCTTGGGCGAGAGCGCTAAAATTCTTTCCGAGTGACGATATTCCAGAGAACGACCAAGTGACGCGCATCGGCTTCGGCGCGGTGACGGCGCGGGGCCAATTCGGTCGCTTGAGCTCTCACCCGCGCATATGAGGCTTCATCCAATCCGCTATCGGCGGCGGCTTGCGAAATCAGAATTCTAGCGTCGGTCCTGCGAACCGTGAAAGTCGCATCGAAGCCTGCGGCGTCAAACAGAAGACGGAGCCAAGCTTCGTCATGCGGTGCGTCGGAGAAGAGTTCCCGCCCTTGCAGCACGAGGTTCATACGCTGGGCGACCTCCCAGACCGGGCGACCGCCGCGGCACAATTGCTCAAAACTGATTCCATGCAATCTTTCGGCGGCGCGATCCCAGCTGTCTTTGACCGGCCACTCCGCTGGCGGCCGAATGAGATGGCTTTCGGATATGACGCCGCCGGTTTCGGGATCGGTAAACGCCCAGCCGATTTCGATTGGATAGCCCTCTAGATCGGAAGCCTCGCAATCAAAGAAAACAGGTTCGGCGATTGTCATGGTTCCATCGCAACAATGAACGTAGGACCTTCTGTTCATGCGTCGCGAAGACGATCTGATCGCCTCCGATGCCGCGCCCTCTATCGAGGATTGAATTGTCGAACCAAACCAATACGACGGCGGCCTGGGGGCCGCCGCCAAGCTTGACTTCAGAAGCTTGCCGTTGGCGGCAGCAGGCCGACCTGAGAAAACCGGCGCGCGATGACCGGGTCGTCAGGCCAACTGCACCATCTAAGCTTCATCACGTCGTCGAGAATTTCGACCACTTCTGCCTCATACCAACCTTGGTCGGGGCCGGTCGTGGCGAGCACGACGCTGCCGACGCCGATGTCACCCCAGCCCCCAGGCAGCTTTACCTGAGCTATACGACCCCCGCCGCTGCCGGCCCCAGCGCCGCCTTGGCCCTCAGGCGAGCCTGCCGAGGCCGTACAGGCCAGCTTGGGGCCCTTGGCGGGTAGCCCCTTGGCGGGCAACCCAGCGGCGGCGGCGATTGATTGATACAGCCCCGCCCGCACAAAAGGAACGAAAGCCCGCCCGCTGGCGAACACCCGCCCCCGGGGTAGCTTGGCCGCAAGCGCCTGAAGCTCGGCCGTATCTAGCGGCACAACCCTCATGCCCATCAGCCCCGCCGCCTTCGTGGCCAGTTCGGCGCTTTCTTCGTCGAAAGTCGAGGCGTGCGGTTTGCGCGTGTCGTCGAGCCCCATGACGATCAGCACAGGCGTGGCGTCATGCTGGGCGACGTGCTTTGGCTTGGCGCTCATGACAGGCCTCCGGAAAAGACGAAGGGGGCCAGAGGCCCCCGTGTCGGTTGGATAGTCGATGGTGCGCGTGGTGGCCGGCGAAGCGACGGCTTTAATCGAGTTCTCACGTGGCTTTTCCTATCACCTTCAGCGAAGCGAAAATGCTCGCCGACGACGACCATAAAGGATTTTATTCCTATTGTCAAGATCAAGGTTACGACCTTCGTCGCCGCCAAGGGCGGAATTCAGCCACGAGGGCCCTTCAGCGCCACCCGGTCACAATCCTCATATGCCGGGCAATAGCGGTTTTGGCACCGGCCTCGGTCGTCGATGCGGTTGCCGTTGCAGATGTTCCAACCCCAGGCGGCGCAGAATCCCCAAAGCGCGTGCTGGACGAAACGCGGAAAGATCGCTGGATTTGCCGGATTGAACTCTCGAGCGTCGATCCGATGAGCCAGGCTCGAGACAATCGCCGCGCATCCATGAGGCGCGTAACATCCGGCTCCATAGAGATGCTCCGCCCCAAGCCGGCGGAGCGCGCCGGTGCGATGCAGGAAATTATGAACGAGCGTGTCGATGGCGATCATGCTCGCGCCGGTCGTCGCCCACCGCTCTCGTCGAGAATCGCCCGCGAGCAACAGGTCCGCCAACATCATGTTCCAGAGCTTTGGGCCGACGCCGGCGATATGACCGAGCGGTTCGATCAATGCCGCTTGCATCCGTTGTTCTCGTCCGAGCGCCCCCACGCCGATATCGGCCGCTTCCAATCGAGAATCGATCCAACCGACGAAATCGCCGCCGCAAACGTCACGGATAAATAGAAACAGGCTGTAGGCGGCAACGTTCAGCAAGCCTTTCCGAAGCGGATGTTTCGGCAAAGGACAGAATGGCTGAAGACCTGGTTCGGAGCATGTCCTTTCGCCCTTTCGATATCGACAAGCCTCAAAACGCCAGTAGCACCGCAGCTGGTCGCAAATCGGCGGCGCTCGCAACGCTGACTCGATGTCGACGTATCGGACTCCGCCGTGACGCGCGTCATAGTCGAGCGCGATGGCATCGCTGATACCCTGCAATGAGATCGAGGCCATCAGCCAGTCGAAGATCGGCCCCGTTTCGTGCCCGCTCACCGCATCTTGGATTTTCGCTTCAGAGAGTCGCGCGGTTACTTCAGCGAGATAGTTTTGAGGCGCAAGCAACAGCGCCGGCCGCGTGACACAAATCACGTAATCCCAAGCAAGAGGATTGTCGCGCATCTCGATCCTCGCGAACGAAGTGTTCGCAGTGGTAGCGCGTCGAAAATAGCGAGTGTCAACTCAGACGCCGAATTGAAAAAACCGACGTTATAAGCGCGCAACCCGCGACGCCCGCGCGGCGCGGAAGCCGCCCCGTAAAACGAATTAGTAAGTGTAGCCGCCCGGCCGCTTTGGATGTGCCAAGCGAGTTGGCGCTACCCCATAGGAGCTTCAATGCAGGATCGTGAAAAACCGAACCGGCAGTTGAGCCTCTATGCCTAAACGATTGAGCACCTGTGCCTGCATGAGCCCATGCCTGATTGGTCGTCATACCGACCCTGAATAACAAAACATGAAAGAGAAACACATGACACATAGCACAGCAAATCGAACCGACAGACGCCAAAACACAACCGACTGGATGTCATCTTCGAAAAAGCAGCAGCTCGTCGAGAGTTGGTGCGGCTTCGTCGAAAAACATGTCAGCAGGGGTTGGACCCCCTATTTGCTCACATTTCAGTTCAGAGAGATTGGAGGCCCGCGCCAACAGGTAGCTCATGAAATGGAGAAAGACGTCGAGCGCGTTTTCGCGACGTTCTTGACCAGGGTGGTGAGGAACCCAACATCGCGGCGGAGCGTTGGCAAACTTCCAATATGGATCGCCTCCCCCGATTACCCTGTCCGAAAAAACGACAAGCAACCAGTGGGGGATTTTTGCATCAACGACGGACGGCATATACAGGGGATATGTTTGATGCCGCCGAAATCACGCCTGAAAGAGCCCTTGAATGAGCATTTCGAAGAATACGCCACCCTATACGTGCGAGCGCCTTTTCCACTCGTGCTGATCGACGCCGAACCCATCACCAAGACGTCAGGCAAGGCAACTGACTACACGCTGAAAGCGCTCAAGAGCGGCCGTGCAACAAACGATGAGATCGTCGTTTTGCCGCGCGCGTTAACGGAGGTTTCCCGTCCCAGTTAGATGGGGAAACATATGGACGAATGCAGCGCCGGCTATTTTTCGTCGGCGCTGCATTCTCTGAATAGCTTATTCGGGATAATCTATTTGCCTCGCATCCAGGATCGCGATCTCCAACTCAGGCCCCTCGCGTCCTCGCAGCTGGACCGTCAGACTCGCGTACGAATCCATCGGGAGTCCCAAAATGCTTGCGCCGTTTTCCTCCATGCTTGCGCAGATATTCACGAACGCTGGCTTCTTCCCTACAAGGCCGCGCTCAACTTCCCCACTCCGGGCCATTTTGGCCGCCGCCCTCGCAGGATTCTTCGTTAGACCACCCTGTGTAATTATGGATTTCTTCCTTTTCGCTTGTGCTCGCGCCAGCCTTTCAATTCCGCCGCCATCCTCGATTGCTGCCGGCATCTCTGTCGGGTCGACCCCCCGCGCAACAAGTGGCTGAACAGCCTTGAACCACTTGCTGGCTACCTTTGGCGCATTCAGGCCAGCTATCCGAAGCAGCACGTATCGCAGCGCCTTATCTGGCTTAGCAGGATTCGGCTTGCTTTTTCTTGCGCTCCAGATTTCATCGTCACAAAACGCCCTCCAAGCGCTCTCATTTGACTCTAAGTAAGCCGCTACTGCACACCCCTTCCCGATCACCCGACGCATGATGACTCGTTTGGTTTCACACGCCGCCTGGAAACAGTTATGGAGGCATACGATTTCCGCTTCGACATCCCTTTCTGACGCTGCATTTATTTGCGGCGCGATCAACGCCATCACTCTCTTTTTGACAGGTGTTGGGGGATTGCTCGTGGAGCCCAATTTCGCTTGAAGCGAAATTGGAGCGGTTCTGCCGAAATTAGCTGCGTCGTCCGCCAAGGGGGAAGGCTCGCCCGTCATGACGCGCCTCCCTCGTTGCGAGGGCGCATTAACGCGCGAACGTCTTGAACCCAGAAGCACGTCACGCGCGGCGAGATTTTGACGGGCGTCAGCCGCCCGTCCTTGACCATTTGCCAAAATTGCGAACGGCTTATTGGAAGCGGCCCGTGGGGACGCCGAATTTCGCGTTCACGCACCAGCCCCGACTCGGGCAGGCCATCGTCA
This sequence comes from Methylocystis sp., assembly GCF_021731785.1. Lineage (GTDB taxonomy): Bacteria > Pseudomonadota > Alphaproteobacteria > Rhizobiales > Beijerinckiaceae > Methylocystis. Next base: position 2,993 of record NZ_JAKFWS010000080.1, on the reverse strand, counting down.
TAGTTTTCCATCGCAGAATACCTCTCCTGCGCCGGCGTTTCCACCAGCGTCGCATTTCGTCACGATTTTCGTGAGAGCGAGGAAAGGTTCTGTAGGCGCTCTTCAAGATTCAGAATCGACATTGTCGATGCTAGACAATATAGCGCCCAAAGGTGATCATGACAAGCGCGCGCCGCATGTCTTCATACTTTGCTACGGCTCTCGCATAGCGCCGGCTAGCGCCCAGTCAGATAGCTCGCCCACTCTTCCATGAGCGCCCGACGCCTGTCGAACAAGTCGCCCCGACGATAAGCCGCCTCCACCTTGTTGCTAACTGTATGGGCGAGAGCCATTTCACATATTTCTTGCGAGTAGCTGGTGCATTCGGCCGCCCAGTCCCGAAAAGAGGACCGGAAGCCGTGAGCGGTAAACGGCACATCCATTCTCCGCAGAGTCATAAGGAAGACCATGTTGGACATCGGACGAGTATTCGTTCGACCTGGAAAAATGAACTTGCTTCCTGCGCTGAGCAGCTTGGCTCGCTCAAGAATTTCGAGGCACCGGCTACTTAGTGGCACTCGATGGGTTCTCGCGGCCTTCATTCGATAGTCCGGTATCGTCCAGACTTGCCCGAGTTCGTCGAACTCCTGCCATTTTGCGCCAAGCACCTCACCTGTGCGCGTTGCGGTGAGGATCAGGAACTCGAGCGCCAGGCGTGTAATTTCCCCTTGCTCGGAATCGCCCCGCAGTCGCGCGATGAAGGTGGGAACCTCTGCGAAAGGCATCGCGGAATGATGCTCATTCCGGTCGCGTTGCTTAGGCAACCCCTTGCCGACTCCTTCGACGGGGTTGTCGCCGGCTCGATATCCCGCCGCCTTCGCCCAGCTCAATACCGTGCCAATCCGCTGTCGAACACGGCGCGCCGTTTCTGGCTTCAATAGCCAGATCGGAGAAAGGACGCGCAGGACGTGGGGACTATCGATCTCGTCGACCGGCATATCGCCGATCAAGGGTAAGGCGTATTGCCGCAGCGTGTTCATCCACTGTGCTGCATGTTTTGAGTTCTTCCAGCTCGGCAGATGCTCATCAAAGACCCGCCGGGCAGCCTCGCTGAACGTAGGCGCTTTTGCCTCCACCCGCCGCCTTTCGGCAAGTGGATCGCCGCCTTCACGAGCGCGTTTTCGGTAGCTGAGCGCCTTTTCTCGCGCTTCGGCCAGCGAAACGAGGCTGATCCCGCCGAGCCCAATGTCGCGCCGCCGACCCTGCACGACCGTTCTCAACATCCATCTCTTTGCGCCCGATGGATCTACGACTAGATAAAGGCCATTTCCATCGGCGTATCGGCCCGGTTCCTTCAAAGATCGAACCTTGAAAGCAGTCAGCGCCTTTTCTGGATGCCTCCCTCGTTTCGGCATGCCTCCGCCCAATCCAGACGACCCACATTTTTACCCACATCCTATTCCGGCTTTAATAGGACGGCAACAATCTTGACTGGACGGCGAAATATCTGCAAACGCAATCAAAGCAGATGCTTGTGAGACGAACCTGAACCTTCCTGGAATCCATGTGTGGCGGACGCCCCCTCCGCCACTACATGGAATTTCGCTGCGGGATCGGACATGGACGGACCCGCTTCAATTGAAATTGGCCACGTCAGCACATAGCGCGTCGATCGTCCCCCGCCCTGCTTGATAGCCCTTCTCGACCAGTTGCCGAAAATGCTCCTTGAGCGTGCTGCGGCTGAGCCCGGTCGCTTTGGCGATCTCACCGATGCTGACGCGGCCGTGTTCTGAAGCCGCTCGGCGCCAAAAGCGGACCTCGCGCCAATCTGGTTAGCCGGTCTGAGACCATAGCGCCGGGCGCGGCACGCCGCGCGCATTTCCTGCTGCGCCGAGACCAGATACAAAGTGACGGAGTGGCGTCTCTTTCACTCGCGCGCGCACCGAAAATGCGCGCCAGTTCAGTCGATATTCCAAAATCCAGCTCAAAGGGAATGGCGTGATCCAGCGGTTCATATGGCTTGCTGTCGGCTATTGGAAAGGCCAAACGCGACGTACCGCGTGGTTTCTGTCAGTTGGATTTCTCATCTGCCTCGTCGTCAACACTTACATGGCTCTGGCGGTGACTCGCTGGAGCAAGAGCTTTTTCGACGCGCTTCAAACGCATGAAGTCGATGAAGTGATTCATGGAATTCTGCGACTCGCGCTCTTGGCCGGCGGCGTCGGTCTTGCCTCAATCGCGACCACTCAGTTTCGCATGAGACTTCAGGTCAGCTGGCGACTCTGGCTCACAGCCTCGCTCATCGAGAAATGGCTGGTGAACGAGTCTCGCCAAGCATGTGCGATATCTCCCGCAATAGATAATCCTGAAGCTCGCATCGCCGATGATGGTCGGTTGGCGATCGAGCTTTTCGTCGATCTCGCCGGCGGCGTCATCAATATCTTTTTGGTGTCGGCCGCCTTCATCATCGTTTTATGGCAGGTCGGGGGATCATATGAGCTTATGGGCGTCGTCATCCCCGGCTATCTGGTGCTCGCGGTCTTCCTCTATTCGGTCATCACCTCGCTTGGAATGTGGGCGCTGGGGCGACCGCTCGTGGCAAGTGTCGAGGAAAAGGCCGCCGCCGAGGGAAACTTCCGCTATGCGCTGACCCGCGCGCGTCATGAGTTCGAATCCAGAGCGATGGTGGAAGTCGACGAGGACACAGATCGCGATATTGGCGAATATCTGCGTCACCCTGTCGTTAAGCGGGTTCCGATCATTCCAAATCGGCTGCCCGAGATCGACGCCAAGGGCGGGAATCCGTTCGATAGATTTCTGTTGCTGCTCGCAAAGACCTGGGGACTCGTCATCCAGGGGCAGACAAAGATTGTTTTTTTAACGCATGCAAACAATCTTTTGGCGCCTGCGGTCCCCCTCTTGCTCGGCGCGCCGAAATATCTTGCCGGCGATTTGACGCTCGGAGATCTGATGCAGGCCGCCGCAGCCTTTTTGCAGGTGCAGCTTTCCCTCAA
>NZ_JAKFWS010000113.1 GCF_021731785.1 Methylocystis sp. | reverse complement strand
CGCTGCTTGAACGTGAACATGTCGTTGAAACGGTGCGTGAAGTCCGATCCGACAAAGACGTTGTTGTTATTGGACAGCGGCACGTACGGACCTTCAAGGTTGCGCGAAACCGGAACGTCCGCCGGCCGCGTGGTATTGAAGGGATTGACGGTCAAGCCGAGAGTGGGCCGATAGTCCTGATTGTAATACTCCACGTCCGCCACGAAGGTCGTATCCTCGTCCGGATGCCAGGCGACGCTCGGATTGACATGCACGCGTTCGGCGCGGCTGAAATCGACAAATCCGCCGGTGTTCAAATAGCCGCCCGAGAACCGATAGAAGAGAGATTTATCTGCGTTCAATGAATCGGCCATATCCCATTCGGTGAAATAGTCGTTGTACTTGCCGAAGCGCTGCTGGACCATGTGGATACGATCGACGACCGGGCGCTTCGTTATAAGATTGATCAATCCGCCAGGATCGCTGCGTCCGTAGAGCATCGCATCAGGCCCTTTCATCACCTCGATTCTCTCAATGTTCGACGTGCCGAAGTCGGTAAAGTTGGTCGGCGACACCGCCAATAATCCGTTTCGGAAGATTCGCGGCGTCTGGAAGCCACGAATGCGGGTGAAGGAGGCGTTGCCGCCTTGCGTCTGCGCTGATTGCACGCCGCTGACGTTTTCGAGTGCGCCTTTGATGTCGGTGACGCTCTGATCCTGGATCACTTCCCCTGGAACGACCTTCACCGAAGCGGGAAGCTGGATCATTGGAATGGCCATCTTCGTCGCGGTGGACGTGGTCTTGACGACGTAGCTATCCTGCCGGCGGGGAATCCCCAGCAGCGGCTGAGGCGCAGACTGCGACGGCGACGGCTGCGAAACGGCGCCTTGTGGGGCGCCCGTCGAGGCGCCCCTCGAAAGCTGTGTGCGCTGGGGCTTTCCGGTCGTGCGGGATCCGATATCGATCGTGGGCAGACTTTGTTGCGCGTCGGCCGTAGTCGACCAGCACATGATGGCGACTGCGCCGGCAGAGACGCCGCGCAACAGAGTGTTGATGGACATAAGAATCCCCTTATGCGGGGCGAACCGCATTTCTGAATTGATCTGAGAGTGGCGCAGCCCGCCTTGGAAAGGCGATCAGGTCAGGAAAACACAGGAGGGGCGCGCGACGACCAACTACTGGCCCACCCCAGGAGGGAAGGAAAGAATCCGTGACCGGCGCAATAAGCCACGGACCCGTGGGCCGCACGAACGAAACAATATCCGGCGATGTAAATGCCTGAGATGAGAAAAGTTAAATGGTCTCGCCCCGCCGCGGTACAGGATACGCAACATTGGGCGTGCCCACGGCGCGGATGCGCCGGGCCTTCGTCGCTTGCCTGCGCCTTGCAGTTTACAGCATCTGTCGACGACATCAGGCTGCTTCCGACCGCCTGATACTCGCGAGATTCGAGCGCATCGCGCGGACTGACCGTCAGCAAGAGGGCGATCGCGGCAATCTGCAGACACGCAGTTAGAAGACGGAAGGGGAAAAATCTCGCGAAGGATCTAAGATCCGTCCAGTAGGAAAAGATCTTCGATGCACGAAGGGCGACGCGGGCGCCGAGCTGAATCGAAAAGCCGAGAACCGCCTCGCGCGGGTCGGTTTTTCTGAATTCGGCAAGCGGCTGATTGCGACGCATGACATTTGATACGCCAGGTCACCTTGCAACAACCTGTCAATAGACTTGATGCTGGCAATTACCGCCGGTTGTGACATTTTAGCCACGGCCGGGCTTCCGGAGCAAGATCATAACCACTGCGGCGAGCAGGATCAGAAACAGTCGAATCTCAACCTTGAGCATCGCCAGACTCTGCAGAGCAAGTGGATTGGCGGCAGCAATTGGTGTCGCGCGCGGAGAAACGGCCAAAATCGCTGCCGTCTTCCATGCGCTCTCTCATCGTAGAGCGGTTCTCGCGCGGGCCGTAGACTGAAGGCGCTCAGCGCTACAGGAGCGTACCTGATGAAGATCTTGCTGATTGAGGATGAGAAAGAGATGTCGCGTCTGGTGGCGTCGCTAATCGCTCACTCTGGTTTCAAAATCGACGTCGTCACGACAATCGCCGATGCGTTCCATGCAATTCGCGAAGGAGCATATGACTTACTTCTCTTGGACAGAAGATTGCCCGATGGCGACGGGGCGTCCATCTTGAAGGCGGCCAGACGCCTGCATCCCGGCATTCGAGTCATCATGTTGACTGCGTTGGATGCGTTGAGCGACAAAATATCCGGGCTAAACGCCGGGGCCGATGATTATTTGACCAAGCCTTTTCAGGGAGAAGAGCTCATTGCGCGCATCCGCGCCTGTTTGCGGCGCCCGGGCGGCGAGACCCGCCCGCCTATCGTTGTCGGCGCCCTGTCTTATGATCTGCAGACGGACGACGTAACGATCGATGGCTCGATAATTCATTTGTCTCGTCGAGAAATAATGCTGCTGAGAACACTCGTGCAAAGAGTTAGCAGGGTGACGTCACGAGAATCGTTGCTCATGGAGATTTATGGAAGCGAAGACGACGTGCGTGATACGGCCCTTGAAACGATCGTTTCGCGACTTCGCCGGAGATTGTCGGAGCTCGACGCTCACGTGGAAATTCACACCGTGCGCGGGAGAGGCTACTTGCTCGCGGAGAAAGGTTTATGAAATCGCTGCCTCTCGCGCCTCGCGTTGTCGGGTATCTTATAATCGCTCAGTTGTTTGCCTTTTTTTGTGGTTGGATCCTTTCGACCGCGCTATCGATGACGGGAATTGGCGTTTTTCCTTCGTCATGGGATTCGCTGGCGATTTCACGTGCGCAGCGGCAGGCGATCGCATCACTCGCCGCGGACGGAGATGGAGCTGTCCGCATTACGCCGACGCAAGAACTTCTTTCCGAGATTCGTCGGGCGCCGCACATGCGCATCGCCGTGTTTGACAAATTCAAGCAAGCGCTGCCCGGATCAGACCGGGCGCTGGTTTCAATTCTGACGCCCGTTGTCGGCATCAGTCCAACACATGTTCATTTTGCGCTTCCTGAGGATGACAGTTTTGCGCCCGAAGGCTTCATGGCGCCGATGAGGACGCAATTTGGACAGCTTCATGTCGCGGTACATGGGCAAAAATTTCTGTGGTACGATCTGATCGACGCTTGGGCGTTCGATATCAAACTGCTTGCCGCCTATTTTGCAATGGCCGTCGTGCTTTCGACCGCGACCGCGTGGTTTGCTGTACGAAACGGGCTTTTGCCGCTTCGTCAGATTGCTCATGAAGCGTCGCTCATCGATATGGACACTCTAGGGAATCGGCTGACCTTGGACGTCGTGCCAACTGAGGCGATGCCACTCGTTGGAGCGATCAATCAAGCGCTCGATCGACTTGATGTTGGAACGAGAAGACAACGCCTTTTCACGGCGAATGCCGCCCATGAACTGCGCACGCCAGTCGCGGTGCTTGCGGCGCGCCTCGATGCGCCCCGCGAACCGAATTTCGAATTCCAACTCAGGCGGGATGTTTGGCGCATTTCCCACATCGTTCACCAGCTACTCGCCGAAGCGCGTGCGGAGGAGCAGACATTGCCTCTTGATGAGCTTGTCGATGTCGCCGCCTGTGTGCGGGCAATGGTTGACGACGCAGCATTGCTCGCAATTCGGGATAGCCGTGAAATCGAATACCTTGGTCCCTCAGGCGTTGTCTTGGTTCGCGGCAACAAGGGCGCGATCGAAGCGGTTATCGCGAACCTTATAGACAACGCTCTTCGTGCTGAGCCCCCAGGCGGCTCGGTGGCGATTAGAATTGATGAACATGCGACGATCGAGGTGATCGATCACGGCGTAGGCATCGCCGAAGGCGATCGGCAAACAATTTTTGAGCCGTTCTGGCGCAAGAGCGAAGGCGCATCAGGCGCCGGGCTTGGCTTAGCAATCGCGAAGGAACTCGTTACCAAGCTGAAAGGAAAGATATGGGTTGATGACACCCCTGGCGGCGGCGCGACGTTCAAGATATCGCTTCCGCGTGTCGTTGTATGAGGCGAGTTCGCGCGCAGCCATCGGCAAAACAAGCGGTCTACGGCCGCATCTATTTATGCGTGCAAGGGAAACGAGACCTTGAACGTCGCGCCGCCGCCGGGCGTGTCCTCGACCCATATGCGGCCGCCATGCGCATCGACGATTTCCTTGGCGATGGCGAGGCCAAGACCGCTGCCGGGATTGGCTTCGTTCTTGCGCCAAAAAGGTTCGAAGATCATTTCGCGGTCGTCGGCGGCGATTCCTTCGCCATGATCGATGATCGCGATCACTCCGCCCTCATCCAGTCGAACAGCGACCGACGCCTTGGCCGGCTCGGCGTGCAGGGCGTTGTCGATAAGGTTCGTTAAGACGCAATCAACGGCGCGCCGATTGCCGCGAGTGACGACGGGTCCGGAGTATTCGAGGTCGACAAATTGGTCTCGGTCGATCGCGAGAGGCAACAAGTCCGAGACGACCTGCCGGGCGGCGTCGGATAGATCCACGCGTTGATCAAGCGGCGCCTGACCCTCGGTCAGTCTCGCAGCAACCAGCATTTCTTCGACGATCGAGCGCAGCTGGCTCGCATCGCCCAGCAATTCGCTTTTGAGAGGCGAAGCTTTCGCATTCTCCAGTCGCGCGCGCATGATCGCGAGCGGCGTGCGCAATTCATGCGCGGCGTTGGCGGTGAAACGGCGCTGACGCGCCGCCCAGGCGTCAAGCCGCTTGAGCGCTTCGTTCACCGCTTCGACGAAAGGCGCCACTTCGACCGGAACATCGTCGGAAAGCAATCGTTTGCTCAAGGAGTTCATGTCGATCCGCGCCACTTCGGCGGCGGCGCTGCGCAGGGCGTCAAGCCATGCCGGACCGCGAGCCATGCCGTCGCTCCTGAGAGCAGCGCCGCCGCGACGAGATAGGCGGCCAAATTCCAGAGATCCTCGCGCATCGAAAGGAAAATGTCCTCCCACCGGAATTTTGCCCGATAGCTCGCGATCTGAAACCGGCCATAGGGAGTCCGATACGGACCCATGAAACCCCGCGTCGGCGTATCCGGATCGCCTGGCAACACGAAATGTGCATGCGTTGGGCTCACTTCGATAATATTCATTATCCTGGCGACGAGTTCCGGCGAGGAGCCGGCGACGGGCGTCTTCGTCCTAAAGTCGAAGGCCGCGAATTTGAATCCGGGAAATCGCCTGACCTCGGAGTCAAGTTGGGTGGTAGGAACAATATGGACATCGCCGGTCTCGTCGAGCTTGAGCGAATCAATCACGAGATTGGCGGCGCGGTAGGCCGCGAGTTCGTCCCATGACTGGGTGAATCTCTCGACGCCGGCAAGGCCGAGCGCGAGCGTGATCGCCCAGGCAAGAACGAAGGCGAAAATCTGCGCCAACACGAGATAGCCGACCGTGCGGCGCGCGAGCGACGACCCCCGCGTCACGCCTCCGCCTCGCTCTCCTTGGCTTCTCTCAAGATATAGCCGAGCGACCGTGCGGAATAGATTTCGACCCCCGCATCGAGCGCCGCGAGTCGCGCGCGCACACGGGAGACAACCGACGTCAAGGCGTGATCCTGAACCTCTTCTCCATATCCATAGAGTTCGGCGTTCAGCGTTTCACGCGAGACGACGCAATTGGCGCGCCTGACGAGAGCTTCAAGCAATATGAGCTCGCGACGCGAGAAGAGGACCGGCTCGCCGGCGACGGCGACCGCGCGTCGAACAAGATCGAAAGACATCGCGCCGATGATGACCGGGGGCGTCGCGCCCCCGTCTCGCTTTCTCAGATTCGCGCGAATGCGCGCAATCATTTCGTCGAGATTGAACGGCTTCGTCAGATAATCGTCGGCGCCGGCCTCAAGTCCTTAAATTCTGTCGTCGACGGCGTCGAGCGCGGTGAGCATGAGGATTCGTATTTCAGGCTGCCTTTTGCGGATGCGCGGAACCAGAGAGATTCCATCTCCGTCGGGCAATCGACGATCAAGCAAAGCGAGCGCATAGGCGCAACGATCGAGCGCATGAATGGCGCCCTCAATCGTATCGACCTGATCGACGCCATAGCCCGCGCGTTCGATTCTCGCCGCGACCTGACGCGCGAGGCTCGCTTGATCTTCAACCAGTAGAATTCGCATGGGCGCCGCTCCCCGCTTGCTTCGCAGGCCGACCGCGCCGGCGTTGGCCCCGCCCCGATCGCCGCGCTATTTCATAATCGAGCAAACGCAACTGGCAAGCGCGAGAGCCTGCCCGTTCACCGCCTTTGTGGCGCCCCGGCAACAGTCCCGGCTTTTTGCGCGCCGTTTCCGCTTTGCGAGGTTCCCGCGACCTTTCGTCTTTAACTCTATCGTCGAGCGCTCCACGAACGGTAGAGCGACATCGGTGGGAATAAGCCCTGGTCCAATCTTGGGGCTAAGGCGTGGAGCAGGGCGATGATCGGTTCGCGGGGAGAAAGCTGTTGGCGGAGGGCCTTGACGCGCCCGCTCGCCGCCGGCCTCTTCGCGCTCATTCTACTCGTGCAGAGCATCGCCGCACTCGGCGTCTCGCATATGCATCGAGGTCCCGCCGGCGTCGAAGCGGGATTCGCCTCCTCGGCCGCCGATAGGCCCTGCGCCGCGGATAGCCTCTCCGGAGAGTCCGGACGACACGACAGAGATGGCCGTCCGCCGTGTTGCGTCTTCTGTCTGGCCTCCGTTCTTGGCGGACTGCCGATCTCCGATGCGGCCGGGGAAGGCGTCGCCGCCATCCCGCTTCCGAAGGCGCCGGATTCCTTCGGCGCGCTATCCTATGACATCCCTCACAAACCGCCGACCGGCTGGGCGACCTCCTGGTCATCGCAAGCGCCGCCGACTTTCTCCTGATCGATCCCGGCCGGTCCCGGCCGCCGCTTTTGCGTCCCACTCGATCACGTCGGCGTCGACGCCGCGTCAGGAGACTCCACAATGTTCCGCAACCTACTCGCGCGCGGCGTTTCCGCTGGCGCATTGACCCTCGCGCTCACCTCGCTCGCCGTCGCGCAGCAGACCTTGCCGACGATCGACGTCGGCGGCGCCCAGCCCCGGGGTGCAGCGGCGCGTAGCGCGCCGTCAGGTCGGGGCGGGGCCGCTGCTCGACAGGCCTCGCCGGCGCCGGTTGGCGGCCCCTCCATCGCGTCCCGCTTCGGCAGCGAGCCGAAGACGCCGACGCAAGGCTATGTCGTTCGCGAGTCGACGACCGCGACCAAGGTCGACATCCCGATTCGAGAATTGCCTGTTTCCATTCAGGTAATTCCCAAGCAGGTTTTGAAAGATCAAAACATCCCGCAGGTTCAAGACTCACTCGAAAACGTGTCGGGCGTGACGTCGAACAGCAATGACGACGCCGGCTACAATTTCAATATTCGCGGCTTTCAAAGTTTCAACATTTATCGAAACAATCTTCGCACTGAGGCGTTTGTTTTCGATACGGCGAACATCGAGCGAATCGAGGTCTTGAAAGGACCTGCGTCAGTACTCTACGGCCGCGCGGAGCCCGGCGGCCTGATCAATCTTATTACCAAAGAACCCCTGGGCCAGCCGCGCTACGTTATCGAGCAGCAGGTCGGCAACTACAACTGGTACCGCACGCAGTGGGATATTTCCGCGCCGGTCGAGCAAGCGGAGGGGCTTGCGTATCGCGTTACAGGCGCCTACCAGAACTGGGGCTCGTTCCGCAACTTTCGAAATGGTTCGGAAAAATTCTTCATCGCGCCGGTCGTGAGCTACCGGCCGACAGAGTGGACGGACTTCACCGCCGACGCACAGTTTCAGACGCAAAGCACCCGTGCGGAAGTCGGTTTGCCCCCGATCGGCCCCAATCTGCCGAATATCCCGCTCAATGTTTCGCTCAATGAACCCAATGAGCCGAAAGTCCGAAGCAATCAACTCTATGTCGGCTATCGCTTCCGCCAGAATCTGAACGAAGACTGGAAGGTAACGAATCGGTTTCTCTTCTCGCAGTTGAGATCGCCCGCAAACCCCGTACTGACGGCCGCTTGCCAACCGTTTTTCTGCATCGATACGACGACGTTCCAATTTCAGAGACAGGCCGCGGCTCAGTCGATCGACGCATACTCGTTCTCGACCAATATCGACATAGACGGCAAATTCCACGCGCTTGGCGGAGATCACATCTTCCTGATGGGTCTCGACTATTACAGCGGGAATTTCAACTACTACGCTGGGACGTCGTACGACGGCTTCTCGCCCCCGAACGTTCCGTTCAACCTCGTTCCGCTCAATCCTTTCGAGCCCGTCTATGGGCTCGTGCCGCCATTCTTCTATCAGGCGGGAATCGCCGGCTCGGGTTACAAATTTCATTCGTCGAATGTCGCACGACAAAAAGGTTTTTATGTTCAGGACTATGTGACTTATTTCGATCGCCTGCATCTGTTGGCGGGCGTCAGATATGACGTCGCCGATCAGACGATCGGAAGCGCGTTCACCTGCTGCTCCGGCGATCTGGCCTTCGACTTCAGCGCCACGAAGGATGAGGCGATACGAAACCGTCTGGACGCGCCGACAGCGATAGACAAAGCGTGGACCCCTAGAGCAGGCATTGTTTTCGACATTCTTCCTCAGTTGAACGTCTACGGCAGCTACTCCAGGTCCTTTGGGCTGAACAATGGCCTGGGCACGAACCGCGAGCCGTCGCCACCGCAACGCGGCCAGCAGTGGGAAGTTGGCCTGAAGGCCGAGCCGCTGCCGGGACTGACCGCGACGCTCGCCTTTTATCAGATCACGCGCTCAGGCGTGCCGGTGCCTACGCTCTCCTCGGGATTTGGCCTTTCTGTCGTATCGGGCCTGCAACGCAGCCGCGGCGTCGAGCTCGACGTCATTGGCGCCATCACTGACCGACTGGCTATCATCGCAAACTATTCGCATATCGACGCCAAAGTGATTTCCGACGATGTCGTCAATCTGCTCAACCCGTTCGGGCTGTTGGATCCGGCGATTTACGGTCCGCGGAGCGGTCTGCTCGGCAACCATCGCGATAACGTGCCGCGCCATTTGGGCAAAGTGTTCCTCACATATGACTTTGGCGAGAACGGCCTTGGTTTTCGCGTCGGCGGAGGCGTGACCGGCGCCTCGCACGCGTGGGGCGACATTCAGAACACCTTTATACTTCCCGGCTGGGCGCGATTCGACGCCTTTGGAAGCTATACGACGCTGCTTGACGGTCACAAGTTGACCGCACAGCTCAATCTCAAGAACATCAATAATGCCCGCTATTTCACCGGGCCGGACAACTTCTTCAACAACTTCACGCAGCCGTTCAGCGCCTTCCCCGCGAAGCCCTTCACTGTGGTGGGTTCGCTGCGATTCGAGTGGTGATGTAGCGAACGAGCTTCTCTGTCCGCGCGGGACGGAGAAGCTCTCGCGTAACCGGGTAGTACGCCATGACACGCGCCTTCTTCGTCTGGCTTCATCGTTGGGCCGGCCTTGCGATGGCCGGGTTCCTCATCGTGGTCGGGCTGACGGGAAGCCTGCTCGCCTTCTATGGCGAACTGAATCATCTGCTGACGCCGGAACTCTATCCGGCGGCGCGCGACGGCGCGGCGCTCGACGCGGCGACGCTGGCGCGACGCGCCGAAGAGATTGTTCCTGGCGCACAGACGACCACCGTCTATTTCGGCTATGACGCGCCCGTCGCCGAAATCGGTATGGAGGCGGCGGCCGGCGCGCCGACGCTTAATTTCAGCACCCTCTATCTTGACCGCTATTCGGGCGCGGAACTCGGCCGGATGTTCTGGGGTGCCGTGCCGACGAGTCGCGCTGGGATCATGCCCTTCGTCTATCAGTTGCACATGACGCTGGTCGCGGGCGAGATCGGAGCCTGGATACTCGGACTGACCGCGCTGGCATGGACGCTCGATTCCTTCGTCGGCTTTTATCTGACGCTCCCCGCGCCGAGCGAAAGGTCGCGCAAAGGTTTTTTCTCGCGCTGGAAGCCGGCATGGCTTGTGAAGCTCTCCGGCTCCTTCTACCGCGTCAATTTCGATCTGCATCGCGCAAGCGGCCTGTGGCTGTGGGCGATGCTTTTCATATATGCCTGGTCGAGCGTCTACATGAATTTGAACGGCTTCTATTCGCGCGCGATGTCGTTGCTCTTCGAGTTTCAGACGCCATACTACCGGGTCGAGGCGCAGACGTCAGACGTCGAACCGATGTCGTGGGAAAAAGCCCAGGAAACCGGTCGCGCGCTGATGGCCGAGGCGGCGCGCAAGGATGGCTTCAGCGTCGAGCGAGAGGTGTCGCTTTATGCCGTCCGCGATAAAAGCGCCTGGGAATATCGGGTGCGCTCGTCGCGCGACATCGGCGACAAATACGGTCAGACATCGGTCTGGTTCGACATAGCGACCGGCGAATTGCGCCAAGTGAGTCTCCCAACCGGGGGACACGCCGGCAATACGATCACGACATGGATATACGAACTGCACAAAGCAAATCTCTTCGGTCTTCCTTACCGCATCTTCGTCTGCGCTCTCGGCCTCGTGATCGTGATGCTTTCCGGAACCGGCGTTTACATCTGGTGGAAGAAACGTTCGGCGCGGCTTGCGCATGTGCGACGGACGGAGCCGCGGCCGGCGCCGGCGGAGCGAACGCCCGCGTGATTTTGATGCGGAAGTGTTGTTGATTGCGATGGAGCGACAAATGGATTTCGATTGCGCAACGAGGGGAAGTCTTGTCCAGAATCTACGCCGCGCGCTGCCGCTGTCGGCCCATCCGCGGCCGGCGCTGATCGGCTTTCTTCGCGAACGCGGGGTCGTCACGCGCGGCGCGCCGCGGCTCGTCGTCTTCGATATTTTCGACGCCGGCGCGGCGGGCGGGCTGATGTGCCGCTTCGCCATCGCTGAGGATAGCGAGGCCGCAAGCTTCATCGCGCCGCTGGCGCAAGTCGCGCTCCAGCGCAGACATCCCGCCGCCCGTTTGCGCGTCGGGCGGCAGCGACAACCGCCGCCTGGCGCCCCATGAGGGCGACGCTCGTCGCTTTGCTTTTCCTATGCGTCGGCGCCGCGCAGGCGCGCGCCGAAGAAGTGCGGGAGGACGCGCGCAAGGACAGCGTGCAGAGCGACGGCAAGCGGCGCGGGGACTGTCCTGAATTTCGTGTTTGGCTTGGGCACAATGGGAAGGAAGGAGTTGTCCCATGGCCCGACGCAAAGAACCGAAGATACCTGACGCGATTTTGGACCAGCTTTTAGGCGGCGCTGATCCA
>NZ_JAKFWS010000084.1 GCF_021731785.1 Methylocystis sp. | reverse complement strand
ATCAAAAGGTTCTGGCGGAGGCCGAGGAGTGGGGAGCCGAAGTCGTCGTCGTAGGCTCTCACCGGCCAGGAATGGATCGGTTTCTCATTGGCTCCAACGCCGGCGCCATCGTGCACCACGCGAAGTGTTCAGTGCTCGTCGTGCGGCAGTAGCGTCTTCGCCCCAACCGTCTCGGCGCGGGCGTTTGAATGTCGCCGGCAGCTCGTTGAGCGAACTCTTCCACTAAAGAGGCACCCCCCAACGCATCGGGACAAGCTCATTGCCGCCCGCCGCCGCGGCGAGCCGTCCGATCGTCAAAGACTACGCCGACATGAGTCGTTTTTCGCTTGCACCCGTAGCAGCTACGGGGTCCAGGATAGCCCTACCATCAACAAAGGGCGAGCCATGCCATGACCGTCAACAGCGCCTCACAAAATACGGCGCCAGCCGCCACGTCTCCTTCCGTCGCGCCAGCTGCGCCCAAGTGGTTTGCGGCGTTGGGTTTGGTCGCCGGCCTTGGGGCGCTGATCGCCTCTTCGTGCTGCGTTATTCCGCTCGGGCTCGCCGCGCTCGGCGCGGGGGCGGGCATTTTCGGCGGCCTTGAATTACTCGCCGAATGGCGCGTCCCGTTCCTATCCGTCAGCGCCTTGGCCATTGTTGGGGGATGGGGCGCAAGGTGGTAGAAGCGTCCTGATTGCTTCCGGCGCGACCCGGTCGGAGCCATTCACTCAACGCCAATTCTCGCTGGATCGCATCATCAATATGCTCGGATTTAATTTCCGACATGGACAGCCGCACGGACGGGACTTCCATCGCCAATACGCAGCGAAGCCCATTCGATGCCAGCGCACAATGGTCTCAGGCCTGACGATGGTTACGGCGTCAAGAATGCGAGGACAGCAACGATAGAGCCAAATGAACACGGCGCGGTCGGCCCGGCGCAAAAGCAAGCGGCGCGGCGCGCGCTGCTGCAGAACATTCAGTTGATGCCGCAATACCAGGATCTCGGCTTCCAGCTGCCGCCGCGATTTGAAGCAGTCACGCAGCGCACGGAGAATAACCCAGGCAATTGCGGTCATACAACGATCATGTTCTGATTCGCTGTTGACTGCCAATCAATTGGACGGAGTTTTCAGAAGCGACAGCCGAGAATTCGCATCAACCAACCCGACGACGAGAACGCAAAATCCAAGGTTTTAGGAGCGTCGGTTCAGCACAAAGATTTCTGTCCTTTCACGCAGCAGCCCACAACACGTTCAACGTTCAACGCCATCTCATTTCAGCAAGGACGCACCGAGCTTTTCGAGCGTCGGCCATGGACACATGGCGTTCGGCCACTGCTGCAGCATGAGCGCCATCGTCAGAGAGATCATTCGCGTCTATAATTCGACAACGTGACAAAGCCGTAGTGACTGGATGTTTCCTTGAAGGTTGGGACTGTGTAAGACGCCGATATCATATCGAATAGCCCGATGGATGCCGTAAAAATGCACGATGAACTGAAACAACTCCTCAAAATCGCCGGAGCTGCATTAGAGGCAGAAGATCGATTTCTCCGTAAGGCGGCCGCCAGCAATCCAGCCGCATATCACAATGAAAAAGCTGGCATTTTGAGGTTCAACAACGAACACTACTATCAATTCGTTGTTGCGCGCGCGCTTGTATCCTCCCTCCGGTTGGCTGCCTCTATCGAAGTCACCTCCAATGATTTGGTGCTCAAAGACCCAAACAGCCTCGACCGGTTCGCAGTGGTCGAAATGAAACGGTGGATGAGCCCCACCCACGAGCGGGAACTTACACATATCCACTATGATGTCGGCAGGCTTCGATCTGCTAACGCCGAGCACGCTTTCATGCTTGTTTTCTCAGCGAACAGCAACGATACGACCGAGACACATATCGGATGGCTGGCTGATGAGCTAAAGTATCCCGCTATCAAAGACCCTGGAGCGCGGCATTGCTTCCGAACATTTGATATGAACGGCGATGAGGTGGAGTTCTGGGTAACTGGTTGGGAAATTGATCGCACGAGCATTGCTTCCGGGTAACGTTACCGGCGGCCCCATTCAGACCGCCCGCTGATATGTCGCGCCTGGTGATCCTCAAAACGATTTCACGCTCCACCACTCGCGCAATCGAGCACTTTCAGGACGACCGTAACGCTGTCCGCTGATTCTCTGCTTTTCACTGAATCGCCCTGCCGGCTCCAGAAGCGATCTTGCCGCCAGCATCTGCTCTGCCTCACGCTACCTCCGGCCAGAACAGACGCTGGCTGAAAGCGGCCTGATGCTAGCTTAGAACCTGGTATCTCTCTGTGGAGCAGGCCACAAGCTGCTATGACATTCCGGAGACACGCTACTGCTTATGGGAAATGGCATTTAACCAACCTCTCAGCTTCCTGCCTTGTCAATTCGAACACTTTTGCTCGTGTTCCATCACGAATAATATCGAAGCTGACAATCTCCTCTCCGATACAGCGAATGCCCAGCTTTTCCTTAACGCGTATGGCAGCGATATTCTGGATCGGCGTCTTGAACAAGATCCGTGACAAGCCGAATCTCTCCATAAAAATCAGGCAAGCTTTGGGGTAAGTGATCCTCGCAATGCCCTTACCCCGCATTTCTGGAGCCCAGATGTGTGCGTGAAACACGCCGTGGTCGCCTTCTATCAAAGGGGAAATAGCGTGACTTCCGACGGCTTCCTCTTTGTAGGTGATCGTCAGGGAACGTGATTTCGAATCGACGAGAAGTCTGCTTGCCTTGCATTCGTTGACCATCCATTTTTGGAATTCCTGTTCTGGCAGCAATTTGCTGGGTTCGATCCCCATCGCCTCAATAAATCCTGGTGGCGAGTGATACCAATAATCAATGAGTTTTCTGACATCCTCTTCAACAACGTCTCTAACGTTAACGAGCGCAGGGTCCACGACCACGTTTGCCTCGTATGACATCTTCCCCACCTTGGCTGGTCGCCGCTCATTCCTAGAATCATGAAGCGGAGGCTGTCCCTGTCGCGAATTGAATCCGAGCATATTGACGATGCAATCCTCCGAGAATTGGCGTTGAGCGAATGGCTCCGATTGATTGCACGGCGCGTGATATCGGTGCGTCCTTGCACAAGGCGAGATGAGTTCGAGCGCAATTGTAGTATTCCAAGTAAGAAAGCAGAAGGTGGCGTAGATGCTGCTCGCCAAAGACAACGACGTGATCAAGGCACTCTCGTCGGATCGAGCCGATCAGGCGTTCACAGTGTCCATTCTGCCAAGGCGAGCGTGGGGCGGTTGGCTTGTCGCGAATGCCCATCGCGCGAAGACGTCGTTTGAAGACGTCGCCATAGGCGCCATCCCGGTCGTGGATAAGATATGTCGGCGGCTCTTCCCAGCCGCAGGCTTCGGTGAACTGACGGGCGATCCACTCCGCAGTTGGATGCGCGGTCACGCCCAACCACAATATCCTTCGGCGGTCATGCCGCATGATCAGCAAGCCATAGAGCAATCGAAAGGAGAGGGTCGGAACAACGAACAGGTCCATTGCCGCGACGCCATCGCCATGATTGCGCAGAAATGTTCTCCACCCTTGCGAAGACGGTTTTCTGCGTTTCGCCATATATTTGGCCACCGAGGTTTGTCCGACGTCGATCCCGAGCTTGAGCAATTCGCCGTGGACGCGCGGCGCGCCCCAAAGCGGATTGGCCAGGCTCATCTCCCGGATCAATTGGCGAATGTCTGAGGGGACTTGTGGTCGGCCGCGGCGGGAGCGCGATTTCCAGCGCCAGAATTGACGGAAGCTGGCGCGATGCCAGCGGATGACGGTCTCTGGCCCGACGATCTTCAGAACCGTCGTAATCCCAGGAGCAATGCGGAAGAGAATAACGAAGATCAGTCGATCGAGGGCGCTGAATGTCGGCCGCTTCGGTGATTGTCTTTGCAACACATTGAGCTGATGGCGTAGCGCAGCGATCTCGGCTTCCCGCGAGGCGCGCGACCGGAACGGCCCGGTAAGGGCCGACCAGATGAGTTGGAGCAACTCCACCATGCGGGAGAACATCAACCGATTCGACGCGGCGCGCCAGCCGGATAGATTTTACGGTAGGGACACCGATTGATCGGCGAACGAACCGCTTTGATCAATCAGGCGCGAGCGGTCCTTCTGGAGCGTGGGATTGTCGTTCCACAAGGCAAGAGAAGGCTCGCAGAATATCTCAACACCTTGATGGGCGATCCAGAAGCAGGTGGATTAAGTTCACGGATGCGCGTTCTCATTGCGGATATCCAATTGCAATGGCAAGAGTTGGATCGGCGCATTGAGATCTTTGACGCCGAGTTCATGGCGTTTACGAAAGAGAATGACGACGCGAGGCGATTAGTGACGATACCGGGCGTGGGCGTTACGATCGCTTCAGCTCTAATTGCGGCAGTCGGTAAAGCTGAGACCTTCGACCATGGGCGTGATTTGGCGGCTTGGCTCGGTTTGGTCCCTCGTCAATCGACAACTGGCGGCAAACCGACACTGCTCGGAATCAGCAAGCGGGGCAATAAATACATCCGCCGATTGCTGATCCACGGGGCGAGGTCCATACTTCGATTCATCGCCGAGCGGGACACAGCTTTGGGCCTGTGGGTCAAAGAACTCCTTCTCCGTGTGCATCACAACGTCGCCGTTGTGGCATTAGCCAACAAGTTGGCCAGAATTGCTTGGGCGGTCTTGCGACGCGGCGATAGGTATACCGCTCGGGGAACGCCTGTGTCGGCATAGAATTGGTCAGCAGGCGCATGTTGCGCTGACTGATCGACGACGTTTGCGGGTGGCGCTCAGAGAGATGGCCTAACAGTCAAACGGCGTTCCACGAACCCGATGCTGAAAATGGCGCTCGACGCCGGCAGGTTTATAGGGACCGGGACGCGCGTATCTCCATCTCGGCAGGGAGCAAGGCTCCGAGGCCGGATACGTTGTAGCAGACTGATTTAGGGGTCTCGAAAAGTCACTTGCAAACGGGGCGGGTCATACGTTTCAGCACACACAATATTTCCTCGAACGGGAGGTCACCATGGCTGAACAGTCTCCTAAAGTCCCGGAAAATTTCCATGCGCTCTATGACCGCGCGGCGCGCGAGTCCCGTGGCGTCACGGTGCGATCCGCCGGCGCGCCGCGTGCTGCGGTCACAAGGATGACAGCAGAGGTCCCGAACCTCGAGGTGCATTTCGATGAGGCGACGCACAACCCGGTCCAGGTCGTCGTCACCGGGGCAGTGCGCGCACGGGGTCTGTCAAAGCGCGCCGCGCCATCTCCCGAGACGGCCGCGCGGCAATTCGTGCAGGATCGCGCGGACCTATGGCAACTGGACGACCGCGATGTCGGGACGGTTGATGTCGTCTCGGTCAGCACGACCGGTCTGCCAACCGTCAAGATGCTGCAGAAGGTCGACGGCGTCGAGGTCTTCCAGTCCGACATGACCGCCGCGCTTGGCGCCGACAACAACGTGGTTTCGGTATCGGGACAGCTGTTTCACGGCGCCGCGACGGGGCCGCAGCGCGCGGCAGCCCGCGCTGCAGCGCCGAAGGCAGCGGGAAGCGGCCCGGCGGAACTCACCGAGGAGGAAGCAATCGCCAAGGCGGCATTCGATCTCACCGGGCATCAGTACAAGGCGAGCGATTTCAGGCCGGCGAAGAAGTCGGCGCGCCGCGACGAGGGCCCCTACCGCTCATACGACAGCAAGTGGAAAGCCGAGCGGCCGGCCGCGAAGCCGGCTAGGAAGAATGGCAAGATGGCGGCGCCCGCGAGCGTGAAGGCAGCGCCGCCGCGCTTCGAACGCCCGGTGCGCGTCAAAGACGTGCTGTTTCCGATGGGGGAAGGCGAGTTCGTCCCCGGCTATTACATCGAGCTGTGGCTCGAGGGATATCCGGCATTCAGCTACGTGGTGGACAAGATCGATGCGCCGGACATCCTATTCCGTAAGAACCTAACCTCGCGCGTCGCCTTCAAGTACCGCGTGCACAATCGCGGTGACGCGCTGTTCCGGCCGGAGGACGGACCGGCACCCGGTTCGCCGCACCCGACCGGCAAGCCGAACGGATTTCAGGCCGCGACCATTCCGGAAAAATTGATCGAGATTGAGAGCCTGCTGCCGGGGCGGCCTTGGCTCCCGCCGAATGCGACCACCACGCGCGGCAACAACTGCATCGCGTTCGCCGACCTCCGCGGTCCCGAGGGGCCGGGGGTCGGCGACGTCGAAGGCAAGGTCACAGGCGCGCGCACGTTCGACACCAAGTACGATCACAAGAAATCGTCGATCGACGCAAAGAACCTGCAAGCCAGCATCGTGGGCATGTTCTTCCACGTCAATTGGCTGCACGACCGCTGGTACGAGGCCGGATTCGACGAAGCCTCGGGCAACGCTCAGCAGGACAATTTCGGACTCGGTGGGCTTGGTGGCGATCCGATCCTGGCCGCCGGCAACCATTTCAGCGGGACCGATAACGCCAACATGTCGACGCCGCCGGATGGCTCGAGCCCGCGCATGCGCATGTTCCGCTTCGACGGCCCGAACCCGCTGCCAAGCCGGACCAGCAACCACGAGGCGCTGATCACCTTCCACGAGATGGGCCACTACATCACCAACCGGCTGGTGGCGAACGCGATGGGTCTGACCAACCAGCAGGGCGAGGCAATGGGCGAAGGCTGGGGCGACTTCTTCGCCGCCTGCATGACGTCGCAGGAGACCGACGATTTCGCGTCCGGCACCTTCGCGGTCGGCGGTTGGACCGACATCCAGCCAAACTTCAAGGAAAATTACTATTTCTCCATCCGCCGGTATCCCTATTCGGCGGATATGAAGAAGAATCCGCTGACGTTCAAACACATCAGCGCCAGCGTCGTGCTCCCGACCGGCCCGGTGATCAATCCAATCGCGGGCGGGCCGAACCAGGAGGTCCACAACGCCGGCGAGGTGTGGTGCTGCGCGCTGTGGGAGGTGTTCGTCAACCTGGTGGCGGCTCACGGCCATGCCGACGCCGAGAAGCGGGTGCTGCGCTACATCATCGGGGGCCTAAAGCTCACCCCCGCGCGGCCGACCTTCATGCAGGCGCGCGACGGCATCCTGACCGCGATTAACGCGCTCGACCCGGCCGATGTCCCGCTTGCCTGGAAAGGCTTCGCCAAGCGCGGAATGGGCGAGGAAGCCAAGGCGCCTCCATCCTCTTCGGTCAACTTCACCGAGGTGGTGGAGAACTTCGACGTGCCCCGCGGGAGCATGACATGAAACCAGTCAGACTTGCGGTTTGCTCGACCAAGCCTGCTGTGGCGCGCGGGGCCGCCGCGGGGCCGCCGCCCGAGCTTGCGACTTCCGGCGTCTCGTCGCTCAAGTTCGGCGATGACACCGTTTATTACGGTGCCGCAAAGCCATTCAGCGAGTTCCGCGGCCGTGCGGCAGGCGCGCGAGCCGCAGTGCGTGAGCATCCCGATGAGGTCGATCGCGCCCGTCTCCACGTCGTGTTTCAGAAGGGACGGCTGTTCCAGCGCGAGCATCCGGACGTGCCGGTGCTCCTCGACAAGGGCCGCTTCCTACTGGTCGACCTCGACCCGAAGCGGGTGCGCAAGATTGGCAAGAGCGACGTGCCGCGCTTTGCAGTGCAACCGCTCGATGCGCTCAAGACGACCAGGGCGCGCAGGCGCGAGCGAGTGGTGTTTGAGCCGGCGACGCGCGCGCCCGCGTCGGCACCCGATCCGGCGATCAAGGCGCTGGTGAATCGCATCTCGCGCCAGAGCTATGAGGCGAGCCTGGCCCAGCTGGTCGGATTCCAGACCCGCAACTCGCTCTCGCCGCAATATGGGGCGGCCTGCGACTTCGCCGATCAGCAACTCGGGGGGCTCGGCTACGCGACATCGCGGCAGGCAATTCAAGTGAACGGCAAGCCGAGTCAGAACGTGGTCGCGCTGCGCAGCGGAACGGGCCCGGTCTCGCGCGGCGAGGTGCTGGTGTCAGCGCACCTCGATTCGATCAATCTCAAGGGCAACGCCACCTCCCCGGCTCCCGGCGCCGATGATGACGGCAGCGGCAGCGCCGGCGTGCTCGAGATCGCGCGCGCGCTGAAGGACTTCAAGAGCCGCCACGACCTGCGGCTGGTCCTGTTCGGCGGGGAGGAACAGGGACTGTTCGGCAGCAAGCCTTCGCGCAGGCTCTTCACTCGCGCCGGTTTTTTCAACCCGTCACTCGACGGTGGTTTCGAACTGTTGGCGCTGTTCAATCCCAACCGGCGCTCCAGTTCGGCGATCCGCGCCTTCAACACCGCGTTCTCGGTTCTCAGCGCCGCAATCAGCGCAATGAGTTCCTCTCTCCTCGGCTCTGGGGGCGATTCGCGAGTCATCCGATTCTTGAATCGGAAAACCCCTTCGCCGTCGAGGAAAAAACTATTGCGCGAAATCTGGAAACGACCACCGAACCTGGGCAGTTACAAAAATCAAACAGCTAACATGTTAGGAGTTTGTTTCAGCGCGCGGCTCTGTCGTTGCGCCTTCTTGGCAAGCCGCTCGTAATGCTCGACGCCTTGCCGGCCGCGCCCGCCCTGATCGCCGACAGGGCTAACCCGATGGATGATCGCGCCGATCAATCCGCCGATCAGCGGCGCCGCCCAAAAGAGCCACAGCTGCTTCAGGCTTTCTTCGGCCCCGTCAGAGCGTTCTTGATCAGTCCGACAACCACGGTGACGATCGCGCCGGTGAATCCGCCTCCCACCGCTTGGCCCGCAGCGGCGGCGATATCGAAGCCGCCGGCGGCACCTCCAGCTGCGCCGGCCAATGCCGGTATCAAAGCCTGAAGAAGATGACCGCCGATGCTGCCGCCAAGAGCGCCGGTGATCGAGTTGCCGATCGGTCCAAGGTTGATGTTCTTGAGTATTCCGCCGGCTGCGTTGCCGCCGAGCGCGCCAGCGATAGCTTGGACGATAAGGCTGGTGATTATTGACATTTCGCTCCCCCCTTAGGTTCCGGATCCACTGGTGAATGGTCCTTCGCCTTGGCGCCAGTTGTCCTGGCATTCCCATGCTGATCGTAAATTCGGCGCCAAGTCTGAGTGATTCAACCTGGAATGCGCAATCTCTGGCCCGGATAAATGTGATCCGGATCCTTCAATAGCGGCTTGTTCGCTTAGAAGATTTCTTGGTGTTTGGCGCCCTTGCCGTGTCCGTATTGCGTTTCCGCGATCTTCCACAGCGTGTCGCCAGACTGGACGACGTAGAATTTCGATACCGCTTCGGCTTTCGCCACGACGATGTTGTTTTCGACCTGCGCCACTCCCTTGGTGTTTCCGACAGCGAGAACGATCTTTTCGGCCTCGGCCGTCGTTGCAGCCGTGCCGCTCAGGGTTACCTTGCCGCCGTCGACTTTGACATCGATCGTGGACGCCTCGAGGCCGTGCTTGGTGATCTCTTTCTTCAGTTCTTCAGCGGGTGTGGCCGTCGTGTCGGTCGCGCCTGCGGGGGCGGGGTGCGGCTTTGCTCTTGCCGCTCAAAAAATCCAATAGGCCTATTTTGTTCTCCTCATCAAACGTCGTCGAAACTCGGCCGCCGTGGTTCACGGCGGCCGAACATAATGTCGGAGCACCCGCATATTGGCGCGCACGCTATGATAGCTGATCGCTTCCGACAACAGCTGTGTGTGCCGTGTTTCATCGGACCGACTAATCGGTCCGTTACGCACTTCATCGGGTGGGTTTCGCCGCCGGGTAGCCGCAGCAGCTAACGTCTTACCCCTGCTGCGTTGGCAATTTTCCTTCTGGGGTCGCCTTGTCGATGGCGATGGGCAGATTCTTGGCCAATAGCTCCGCGACCTTGTCGATGGGAATGCCGACTTTGGCGGCCAGCGCCTTCACCCTTTCCGAACCCAGCGCCTTTTGAATCTCCTCGCTGGTGATCGGAAGATTGGGGCCGGTGGAAACCCACGATTTGACCTTCTCGCCCAAGCCTGGCTTGTCGAATTCGGCGACGGCGCCCTCCACGCCGCCATGTTTCTCAAGATACTCCTTGATGAGAGATAATGCCTCAGCGCCGATCACCCCGCCCAGAATTCCCTGTAGCCAACCCATAGCAACCTCCTTCAAAAAAATGCGATGCTTCGCAGCCCGTTCTACCTCCGATGCCGGCGTCTCTTTCCGCCTATAACTTTGCCAACCGCTCCAGGCGTTTAGCAGGAGCGCCAGGCTTGCCCTTTTTCATGACGACATTCACCATCTTGGCGGCGCTCGTCAGGATGCCTGCGCCAATGATGAAAATCAAAGCTACACTGAACAGCGAGGCGGAGAAGTTCTCTTTAGGCGCAACGTCGACCGTTTGCGGGGTCTCAGCGCCGCCGACCGGCGCGAGACGCCGCACGGCGTCCTTTGCCTCGCCTCTAACTGCCTGAATGGCCTCTGACGCGTATGTATTGCGCGGATCAGCTTCTGGCCGCATCCGCTGTTCCACGAGCAGGGCGCGGATCTTTGCCCGCGTGCCCGAGGACAGAAGCGAGGAACGCTCAAAAGGGACGAACTTGGATCCTTGATAGACGAAGGCTCCATGATCCCCAAAAACGATATCGCCAGTCCTGAGACTCAGATCCTCGCCAAGGAGCCGCATTGAGAACGACTGTGCATGCTCTGGCGGATTGCAGGAGCAATTTTGTGTTGTCTTATCACGAAAGCTGAACGCCGCAGACAGGGATGTATATTTTTCACCTCCCAGATTTTGTGCGGTCTCGATCGTCGAGCCTTCGTAAACCGCCATCGGGGCCGAAGGGCATGCATATTCGCACGATTGCTGCTTGGTTGCGCGTCCCGACGTGATCAATGGAAAATAGTATCCGTCGCAGGTGCGCACGCAGAACCCGTGCCCGGAGGACGCCTCAGTGTCGACGTTTGCTGCGACTGCAAGCGTTTGTTTGGAGCCGGACTTTAGTTCGGCGCGACGCTTCTCCACTCTCTGCTTCCAAGACCGGCCCGCATGTAGCCCACGCTCATCGGAGGTTGCGGAATATGAGTAATCTCCCCCGACGCCCCTTTCAAACGACGGCGAAGCTGGGCCGAAGAGCGTGTCGAAAAAGTCTTGAGCGCGCCCTTCCGAGGAAATCACGAGCGCCGCTGCCGCCGCAATCCACGCAAGAACATTTCGGATACAAGACATTCGGATAACCGCATTTTAACGCTAACGCTGCTTACGAAACGCTCAACATGTCCAGTCGGTTCCAATGAAGGATTGAGCTTTGGCATTCGCGGCTATCGCCTCGATGTTGACCGGCAACGGCTGGTCAATACTGGCTTTGGACGGCTTTGTCATGTCTGGATGGCGCCCGCTGATCAAGGGTTATTTTGCTGTGGCGCGATGATCGTGGGTGCGGTCATGTCTTCGGCCTGTCGATGCGGGTCTTGACGTCCCGCTGGCCCTGATGTTGT
>NZ_JAKFWS010000176.1 GCF_021731785.1 Methylocystis sp. | reverse complement strand
CGGCATCGAAATCTTCACGCAATCGCACCGCTGCCGCCATGACGAACCTCCCTCGGTTCGCCAATAAGAATCAGACATTTGCCGATTCGGGAATCCGAGGTGAGTCAGACTCACGGCAGGTTGGTATTAAGGGGAATTGCCGCGAAACGCCGCTTCGAGCGCGGCGATGTCGATTTTCACCATGCCGAGCATCGCCTGAAAGGCGCGCTCGGCGGCCGCGCGATCTTCATCCATGAGCATGCGCGGCAAGACCTCCGGCACGATCTGCCAATGGACTCCGAAGCGGTCCTTGAGCCAGCTGCATTGGATTTCGGCGCCGCCATTGGCGAGGAGCTTTTTCCAGATCTCGTCGGTCTCGCGTTGATCCTTGGTCGTCACCGAGATCGAAAAAACTTCATTGTGAATCGTCTCGCGGCCCATGTTCAGCGCCTGATAGGGCGTGCCGGCTAGGGTGAAGGACACGAGCAGCGCCGGCCCGTTCGGTTCGCGGCGGAAGGCGCTTTCGAAAATGGAATCCGGAATGACCGAGACGTAAAAGCGCGCCGCTTCCTCGGCCTCGTCCTTGAAGGCGATACAGGTTCTGACTTTCGGATTCATGGCTGCTCCTTAGTTTTGCGCTGCTACTTCGCCGCGGTCGTTTTCGCGATACGCCTGTCGAAGGGACAGAGGTTTCCTCATCCTGAAGAGCGTGCGTCGCACGCGTCTCGAAGGACGAGGAAACCCTCGATCGCCTAGACGGTCTCGCCCTCGTGCTTCGAGACGCCGGCCCGAGATCGGGCCGGCTCCTCAACATGAGGGCGAATTGGGGCACCAAGACTCGACAAAAGCGCTAAACGTTGATATCAACATAATATCGCCATGTCAAAGAAACTGCCGATCGAGGTCGTTCATGAGGTCCGCGACTGCTGTCTCTGCCTTGCGACGCAACGCGCGGCGCGCCTTCTGGCGCGACGCTTCGATCGCGCCTTTGCGCCGCTTCGACTCACCAATGGGCAGTTCTCGCTGATGATGTCGCTCAATGCGCCGCAGGCGCCGACCCTCGGAGAACTCGCCGCGGCGCTCGCCGTGGATCGCACGACGCTCACCGCCGCGCTGAAATCGCTGGAGCGGCGCGGGCTCGTCGAATCGCGGCTCGACGAGAAGGACCGACGCGCCCGCAGACTGTTTTTGACCGACGCGGGCCGCGATCGGCTCGCGGCGGCGCTGCCGATCTGGCGAAGCGAACATGCCGCGCTCGACGCCGAATTTTCACGCAGCGAAGCGCAAAAGCTTCGCAAGGCGCTGCGAAAGTTAGGGGCTGAAACTCACATGGAAGAAAGGGACCCACAGCATGAACGCCACTGCTGAGAACGCGCCGCCATGCATGCGCTCGATCACGCCGCATCTTATCTGCGCCGGCGCCGCCGACGCGATCGAATTTTACAAGAAGGCCTTCGGCGCTGAAGAGATGATGCGCATGCCCGCACCCGACGGAAGACTGATGCATGCGGCGGTGCGGATCGGCGACTCGATGGTGATGCTTGTCGATGAAATGCCGGAATGGGGCGCGCTCGGGCCGAAGGCTTTGAAGGGTTCGCCCGTCACCATTCATCTCATGGTCGACAATGTCGACGAGGTTTTCGCGCGCGCGGTCGCCGCCGGGGCCACGGCGAAAATGCCGGTCGCCGACATGTTCTGGGGCGACCGCTACGGCAAGGTCGTCGATCCCTTCGGCCATGAATGGTCGATCGCGACGCATGTGCGCGACATGACGCCGGAAGAGATGATGGCGGCCGGGCGCGAGGCGATGGCGAAGGGCTGCGCCGAGGCGACGGGCTAGCGCCGAGGCGAAAAACCGATCGGCGCATTTTCGCCGAAATGGCGTGCGCCGGCCTTTCCGCTTCTGGCCCTTTCGCCCGGTCTGGTGTAGGCATCCGCCTGCATGAGCAATGATGACGGCAAGAAACGCGGCATGTTCTCCCGCCTGTTCGGCGGCAGCCAGAGCGAAGCAGCGCCCGAAGCCGCGGTTGAGGCGGCCTCGGAGGAGGAAAAGCGCTCCTGGTGGTCGCGGCTGTCCGGCGGCCTCTCCCGCACCTCGCAGGCGCTCACCCAGGGCGTCGCCGACGTTTTCACCAAGCGCAAGCTCGACGCCCTGACGCTGGAAGAGCTTGAGGACGTGCTGCTGCGCGCCGATCTCGGCGTCGGCGCCGCGACGCGGATCACCGAGGCGGTCGGCAAGGCGCGCTACGAGCGCGACATCGAGCCCGACGAAGTGCGCCAAATTCTCGCCCGCGAGGTCGAGCGCGCGCTGGCGCCGGTCGCCGCGCCGCTCGTCGTCGACGACAGCAAGAAGCCGTTCATCATCCTGATCGTCGGCGTCAATGGCTCGGGTAAGACGACGACGATCGCCAAGCTCGCCGCCAAATGGGTCGACGAAGGCAAGACGGTCGTGCTTGCGGCGGGCGACACTTTCCGCGCCGCGGCGGTCGAGCAGCTCAAGGTCTGGGGCGAGCGGCTTGGCGCCGAGGTCGTGTCCGGCGCGGAGGGCGCCGACGCCGCCGGCCTCGCCTTCGACGCGATCAGGCGCGCGAAGGAGCAGGGCGCCGACATTCTGCTCATGGATACGGCCGGCCGGCTGCAAAACCGCGCCGAACTGATGGCCGAGCTTGAAAAAATCGTGCGCGTGATGAAAAAAGCGGAGGCCGAAGCGCCGCATGCGGTGCTGCTGGTTCTCGACGCCACCGTCGGGCAGAACGCGTTGCAGCAGGTGGATGTGTTCGAGCGCGTCGCGGGCGTCACCGGCCTGGTGATGACCAAGCTCGACGGCACGGCGCGTGGCGGCATTCTGGTCGCCATCGCCGAGACTTACGGACTGCCGATCCACTTCATCGGGGTCGGCGAAAGCGCCGAGGACCTGGAGCCCTTCGAGGCGCGCGACTTCGCGCGGGCGATCGCGGGGCTTGAAGAAACGGCGGATGCGGAAAGTTGAAGGAAGATGACGCAGGAAACGGCTGTCGCGGTAAAGAAAAAACTCAATCCCTGGCTGAAGCTCGCGCTGGAATTAGGGCCGCTGCTGCTGTTCTTCGTCGCCAACGCCAAATACGGCATTTTCGCCGCGACCGGCGTGTTGATGGCCGGCGTCGTCCTGACGCTGGCGGTCTCATGGGCGATCACCCGGCATCTGCCGGCGATGCCGGTGGTCACCGCGGCGCTGGTGCTCGTCTTCGGCTCGCTGACCTATTTTCTGCACGATGAAACCTTCATCAAGCTGAAAGTCACGATCCTTTACACGCTGTTCGGCGCCGGCCTCATCGGCGCGCTCTATTTCGGCAAGCTGCTGCTGCCGATCGTTTTCGACATGGCGATCCATATCGACGACGCCGGCTGGCGCAAGCTTACGATTCGCTGGGGTCTGTTCTTCTTCGCACTGGCCGGACTGAATGAAGTCCTGCGGCGGGTGCTGACGACTGACGACTGGGTGAATTTCAAGGTCTTCGGCATCTTGCCGCTGACGCTCCTCTTCGCCGTGACTCAGGCGCCGCTGATCATGCGCCACGAAATCCGCCCCGAGGACGAGGATACGGAAGCGCATTTCTAGGATGAGCGTCCTTTTGAATTTTTCTTGCTCTCGCCCGCGACAAGGCCATTCAACAAGGATTTTTTCTGGCGTTTGCGCGCCTTCGGCCGCGTCCGGGTTGCAATCGCGGCGCGTTCGGGCGAATAGAGTCAAAGTCTTTTTGATGGTCGAGTCGAATCCTTGCCCAGTCTCATCCGCTTTCTGATCGTCGTCGCGGCAGTCGCTGCAATCGTCTATGGCGCCATGGTCGCGCTCGTCACCTATGTGACGCCGCAGCCGCGCGAGATGACCTATACGATTCCGGCGCAACGGCTGAACAAGTGAGTTGTCGTTCCCGTCGCGGGTAACGCGCGCGGGACTCCAAAAGGATATCCGGGGGAGTTGAGCGCATGAAGGCCGGCGCTTCCCGCCAGCTCGACGCCTTTCTCGACATGCTGGCCGCCGAACGCGGCGCGGCGCGCAATACGCAGGACGCCTATCGGCGGGATCTTTCCGATTACATCGCGCATCTTTCCGAATGCGGCCGCGATCCTGGCGCGGCGACGACGGAAGACATTCGCGCCTATCTCGCCGCACTGGAGCCGCGCCGCCTGTCGGCGGCGACTTTGGCGCGGCGGATTTCGGCCATTCGCCAGTTCCACAAATTTCTCTTTGTCGACCATCATCGCGGCGACGATCCCGCGGCGGCGCTCGACGGCCCGCGACGGCGGCGCAGCGCGCCGGGCGTCTTCTCCACCGCCGAAATCGACCGCCTGCTCGCTGTGGCGGGCGAAGGACTTGACGATGAGAGCCGGCCAGTTCGCGAGCGGCTGCAGGCGGCGCGCCTCTATGCGCTGCTCGAAACGCTTTACGCCACCGGCCTGCGCGTCTCCGAACTGGTCTCGTTGCCCAAAAGCGCGGCGCATGCGCGCGACCCTTTCATCGTCATTCGCGGCAAGGGCGGGCGCGAGCGGCTGGCGCCGCTGACCGATCGCGCCCGCCGCGCGCTGCTTTACTATCGCAAGCTGCTCGAGGCGACGGCGCCCGAGCGCGCGTCCTCGAATTTTCTCTTCCCCGCCGACAGCGACAGCGGCCATCTGACGCGCCAGGCCTTTGCGCGCGATCTCAAGGGGCTCGCCAGCGCCGCCGGCCTGAAGGCGTCCGCCATGCATCCGCATGCGCTGCGTCACGCCTTTGCAAGCCATCTGCTGCAGAACGGCGCCGATCTGCGCGTCGTGCAGGAACTGCTTGGCCACGCCGACATTTCGACGACGCAAATCTATACGCATGTGCTCGACGAGCGCATGCGCGCCATGGTGCGCGACCTGCATCCGCTGTCGGACGCGACCGAAAAGCCGCGCTAAGCCGCGGCGCGCGTATTTTCCCGTTGAATGTTAAGACGCCCTCAACGTAAGCTCTTGCGCATATTTTGCGCGACCGAGGAGCTAGGCGATGGCGAAAAACGCGATGGATTTTCGACCGGAAGAAGAGAATGTCGCCTATATCGGCGCGGGCGTGACGCTCAAGGGCGAAATCTCGGCCTCCGATCTCGTCATCGTCGACGGCGCGATCGAGGGCGACGTCTCCGCGCGGGTCATCAAGGTCGGGCAGGGCGGCGTCATCCGCGGCAATGTCAGCGCCACGGAAGCCGATGTCAGCGGCTGGATTTCCGATCATATCGAGATCAAGCAACTGCTCGTCGTTCGCGCCAGCGGGCGCGTCGAGGGCAAGATCACTTATGGCGAGATCGAATTGGAGAAGGGCGCCGTGATCGCCGGCGAACTGACGGCGCTCGAGGATTATCGCACCGCCAAGCCGGCGGCGACCAAAGCAGGCGGCGAACGCGCCGAACGCGCGGAAGTCGCGCCGCCGCCATCCAAGCCCTCGATCTCGTCGATCGATCGCATCAATGAGGCGGTGCGCAGCGCCGCCGCCGCCAAGGCCGCCAAGGGCCCTCTGTATTTGGCCGCCGACGGCGACGGCAAGCGCGTCGCGACGCGCCCGCTCATCGGCCGCAAGACGTCGGCGGGCGGTTGAATCCCTCTGCCTGTCGCCCGCTTTTTGCCGTGTCGGGACCTGTCCGACGCGGCGCCTTACGCGCTTGTGCGGCGGCAGCCGGCGGTCTATAGAACGCTCCTTCGCGCTCCCTTCGTCTAGCGGTCTAGGACGTCGCCCTCTCACGGCGAAAACAGGGGTTCGAGTCCCCTAGGGAGCGCCATTAAAATCAATAAGGTGTGATTGAAGTTTGGCCAGGACGGCCAGGCATACGGAAAAAATACGGAAAAGACGCTGTGAGACAGCGGCGGATTGAGCAGCTCGATCCTCCTATGAGGTCGATGACGGCAATGAGATCAAAGACTGAAATCTGACCGTCACCGCTCCTTACTCAAGCCGGGAACAAGCCCAACTTAGCGCCCGCCGCTTCTTTGGTCGGCTGCACGATCACCACAATTTGAACCATCGCGGGCCGTCTGCCACGAATGATCGCAGTCTCCGGCGACGGAAGCGGTTGTCGATGCAAAGAGACAAACGAGAAGTATCGCAATCTTTTTCATTGGATAGCTCCTTATGAATGCGGGAGAGGTTCCCGCACGAATTCAGTGTAGCGATGAGTCTCGGACTCGCAAGCGGCGCGAGATCGCGAGGGAAACCGGCGTCAAGAGCGCCAGCCCCCTAATTCAACCTCACCTTGTCGGGAAAGCTCTTGTGCGAGAGCCGAAGGAAGTAAGCCCAGGCCGCTTCAGCATCGCGCGCCGCCGCAGCCGCCTTCTGGATTGTGTCCAGAGGCTCCACGATGGGGTTATCGTGCAGGACGCTTTCGGTAAAGTCGAGAAGCGCCCGGTTCGCCGCGAAGGCGGATCGGAGCGCTTGCTTGAACGCCTCCTTAGCCTCATCGCTTTCGAAAGGTGACGGCGGCTTCTTCGGCTTCGGCACCCTCAGTCTTCCCAATCATATATCGAGGGATAGCGTCGCCGACCTAGACTCCAGAGCCCCCGTTCCGAACGCCGGCGCAACCGCTCGTTTTCGCGATCAAGCTCCCTCGCCGAATAGTCCGCGAGCACCTCGGCTCCCTTTCGACGCGCCTCCGCAATGGCAACCTCTCTTTCGGGAATACCGAAAGGCGCCGGCAGCCTAGGACCATATTTCTTGAGGCCCGCGCCGCCCTGTAGCAGTGTTCCAACCGCAGCCAACCGCGATGCGCTGCGCGCTCTGCTCGCCTGCACGCCCTTGGCGTTGTATGTGTTCACGCCCTCAAGCAAGGCGTTCTGAGACTCGTAATTGAGCTGGTTGGACTGCTCCAGTCCGCCAAACATCTCCAGCGCTTGGTAGAACGCGCCTTGGCGTTCGATCAGCGCCTCATTATTAATGACACTCGTGTCCGTCGCGCCACCACCGCCAGCCGCCGCAAGCGCCCGAGACTTCGATAGCAACAGTTCCTTGTCCTGCGCACGCGCCTGCGCTTGGCGCTGTGATCCGGCAAGCGCGGTGTCAGCGGCGTATTTCAAGCCCGTCGCGCGATTGGTGGCGTTGATGATGTCATACGGGCGCGAGGCGTCGATCGCGGCCGCGCTGTCCATGCCGGATTTATATTCGCCATAGGCGCCGAGCAGCGTCCCGCCCGCACTCGCCGCCATCGAGCCTAATACTAAAGGTTCAAGCCCGCTCATTTCCCCTCCAGCGCCCGCAGTCCCTTCTCCCAGGCAAAAGCGAGCCGCCGCGCCGCTTCCAATGGCGAAAGCTCGCGCGTTTCAATCGGCCCGCCTTCTTTGCCTGTGTGCTCATGGCGGTCGACGAACATGCCGAGATGCTTGCCGATCTTTTCCAGCGCGCCGAGCTTGTCGTGAAGTTTGATTTTTATGCCGTCGCGGGTCTGCGCGACCTCCGCAATCGCCGCAGCCGTGTCGTCGTCGATCTCGGCGCTATCCAGCATGGCGACGCCGTTGCTGATGGCCTCATTGCCTTCAGCGTCCTTAATGGCGATTCCTTCGCCCCAGCGGACAGCCTTCCGAATGTCGGAATAGCCGATCTTGGCCAGTTCAAGCAGCGTCCGCTCGATCGTGATCTCGGCGCGCTTCGCCGCAGTCGCTTGGATTTCCTGGACCCTTATCGCCACCCTATCGTCAGCTATCAGCCGGGCGGCGTTGGCGTCCATGGAGCGCTCGTCGCCCTCGTAACCCGCCGCACGATAAGCCTCGCGCTGAGACGCGCCCTTGGCGATCTCACGGGCGAAGATTTCGTGGCGCGGGTTCTCCAGGACTGGCATCAATTGCCTATCGCCGCCCGTTCTTGGGCGATGCTGGCGAGGTTCTCCAGCGCTGTGTTCTTGTTGTCGAGGCCGCCCTTCAGAATGACCTTATCCGATGCGCGAACGACACAGAACTTATTTACCGGCCCGCGCCACTGAACCCGAAGGTCGTCGGCGACATCGTTCCCGCCTTCGCCTTCGGCCGTCATGTCGACGCGGCTCATTTCAACGACGCGCGCGCCACAGTGCCAGACATCGGCAACGAGCAATTCCATGCGCCACGCGCAGGAATCGACGGCGACGTCGATCAAGTCATACGGCTTCAGCTGCGAGGCGACGTGCCGCCAGAAATCGGGACGCAACACATCCTCGGGCTTTATGCTTTCTTCGACCGTCACGAAGTAAATGGCGCGCATATGCTCCGCGAGGGCGAAGCGGCGTTGAAGCAGGGCGGGCGTATCGGTCATAGGGTCTCGCTTTCTGAGATTGAGGCGACGACTTCGCGAATGATGTCCGCAGCGCCATTGTTTGCCGCGTTCATTTCTTCGGCGAGGCGAAGCCCTTCGCGCAGGTTATATTGAGCCCGGCGAAGCGCAGCGCCGCTCGGGTCGATGGCGGACAAGCTTGCGTCCAAGATGCAGGTCAATGCTAGGCCGATGTTGATCTGGTCCGCGGGCGTCACGCTCCTGGCCCCTTCCGCTCGGCAAGAAGGTCTTCGACAAAGACGCGCTCGGCGTCGAGATTGGCCAGCAGCGCGCCGAGCCATTCCACATGCGCCGCGCCCGTCGTCTGCAGTTTTGCGATCGTCGCTTCCATTCCGCGCACGGCGGCGCGCCTTGCGTCATCGTTGGGACAATCGGGCTCATCCTCGGGGGCGGCCAACGCTCGCGTCAGGCGCTCTTTGGCCTCGGCGACTTTCTTAGCCTCGGCGTCAATCAGCGCGTCGGTTTCGCTCCGGCGCGCAAGGATGGCGTCTATGTCCTTCGATGCAGCGCCAAGCGCGGCGAGAGCTTTTCTCGTCGCGCGCCGCTGCTCGTAGCTGGTCAGGCTCACCAGGGCGCGAAAGGCTTTGTCGCGCGGCATCGCGGCGATGGCGTCTGGATTGAATGCGTCAATTTCCATGAGCCGAATCTAAGCGCGCCGATTCCAACTCGCCAGACGAGTATTTTGGGCTCTAGAGATTTTTGAGTTTTTGTGCGCTTCCGGTGACGCCAGCGCGTTCGAAGTATTTAAGGACGCGCTCGCTCGTTCTATCGCCCGCGAGATAAGCGCGCAGCGCAGTGGTGTCGTTGTCGAGCAACATAAGATGTGCCGGCTTGCTGACTTCGTATTGGCCGCCGATGCGACGCCCAATGTGATACTTCTTGCACTGGTTTCTGATGGTTTGCTCAGACCTGCCAGCGAGCTTAGCTGCGATACTAATTGAGCAAGCCTCGTGACGGTCGTAAGGAATTAGGACTTGAGGATTGTCCGGAATGTCGTCCATCACGCCGCGGCCCTCCCTTCCCGCAGCAGGCCGGCGAGCCCGATCAGCGCGGCCTCGGCGCGGTCGCAATCGCACTTGCGGGCAAACAGGGCGGCCTGCGAAGGCCAGCGGCTGATTGCGACGCTGCGGGCGCTGTCCTTATTCTCCTTGCCCGGCGCAATGCTGGACGCGCGCTTCCAGACCGGCGGCGCTATCATCTCCAGCGGAATGCCGGCAGCGGCGAGCGCGCCCTCGATGATCCCGCGCGTGCGACCAAAGCCGAAAGCGCCGACGCTTCCGTCCGAAGGCCGCGGCCCGATCAATTCGCAGTAGGCGCGGTTCGCTTGCGTCGAATAGACGATACTGGCGAAGAGCGCTGGATTGACGGCGCGACGGCCTTTCGCGCCATTGAGCAGCGTCGGCATGTTGTGGACTTCGAGCAGCTCGCCGCCGTCGGTCAGAACCGCGATTGCACCATCGAGACCTGGGTCTATTCCAAGGATTGTCGTCATTGCGGCGCGGCCTCCTCGACAATCGCATCGAGCGCCGCCCCAAGAACGCCGGCGGGACGGCCCGAGCCGTCGCGCGTCAGAGCAGCCCGGATTGCCGCTTCAGGCGTTCCATGCTGCAAGGCGATTGACATTGCCACCGCAGCATCGCGAGCATCGTCCGCGGCGTCGTTTGATGGCTTTGCAGCGTCGATAAAAAGCTCTGCAAGCCTTCCATCGGGGAAGCAGGAGAAGGTCGCGGTATAGGCAGCGCCGCGAAATTCGAAGCCGATGGTTTCGCCCGCTCGGCGGTTTGGGAGACGACGGCGGGTCATCGTCCCGACCTCCATTTCCTGAAGTCGACAACGACCGTCTCGTCTCGGGCGATGCTGCGGATTGTCAGCCGGCCGTCGCGCCAGCCTTCGACGGGCTGCGCATGCCAATCGCGCCGCCGCAAGCGCTCGGCCGCCATGCGCTCGTAAATCGCTTCGACAGACGCCCGGCGGTCTTCGAGAGAAACAGTCGCTGGAATAGCACGTGAAGGCGATTCAAATTCGATTCTGGAGGTGCTGCTATTCTCGCTATTCCCGCTATTTGGGAGGGGTCGGCTAGCAGGAATAGCGGAAATAGCGGCCTCCCCCTTATCAATCTTTTGTGCGAGGGGACCTTCACCAAATTCCTGGCGGATAAAGTCAGCAAGCGCGCCCATACATTAAACCTCCCGATTGACCCGCCACGCCTCCTTGACGGGCCTTCCGGCGACGCGATGGCCACCCCCTTCAAGTCGCGTAAGCCAGTCGTGGGATTCCAAGACGCCAACGGCCCGCTTCGCTGCAGCAGCGTCACGAATCGAGTTAGGGCCTTTCTGGTAGATCGCGACTAAACCGATCTTCGGCTCGGCCCACGAGGTCATGAGCCAGTCCAAGAGCTTTTCGGCCTCGCGAACTTCTCGGGCGACGTGTCCCGCCTCAAACAGTCGGAGCGCCTCGCTCGCATAGTAGTCGCCAATCGCTGCAGCGCGACCCAACGCATCGGCACCGATGGTGCGCGCGTCGATGTCGTCGATGATTGTTAGAACGCCAGCAATGCGCGCGACATGCTCCGCCAATTTATTGGCGAATCCTCGGATCGGCTCATACGCCCCGCAGGTCGCAAGTTTCCGCTCAATTTCATCGGCGAGCCTTCCCCATGCCGAGGCTGCTGTAGCGTCGAACGCTAGGCGGCGCGGGTCCAGCGCATTGCGCGAGCCGGGAAGGAGTGGAGCTGGCTTCTCCAGGATGTCCAGAAGACGCGCCCCATAGCGACGAAGCGCCGGTTCGGTCGAACCTGCCAGCGGCTTTTGAAAACGCGTCCCTGCGGTTGACGCCGGCCCACATACCAAGACGCGCGACAACAGACCTTGGTCTGCCGCCATGGGGTCAGCGAGTAAGCCCGCTGACGTCGCCGGCTGCAACATCAAATTGAACGCAAGGCGGCGACCCAGCAAAATGCTCG
Organism: Methylocystis sp.; assembly: GCF_021731785.1. Taxonomy (GTDB): domain Bacteria; phylum Pseudomonadota; class Alphaproteobacteria; order Rhizobiales; family Beijerinckiaceae; genus Methylocystis. The sequence continues at coordinate 329 of NZ_JAKFWS010000176.1, read as the reverse complement.
CGCCGTCTCCCGCTCGAATGCGCCGCAAAGGCGAGCCGTCCCAAGCCGATGAAAGCGCCGCCATCGTGCGAAGGCGATTTTCGTTGGCGAGCGCGTGGCCTCCTAGTGCTCAGATTCCTTGAATCCGCTCATATGCGGTGGATTCCGTCGGAGCACTGCTGCGTTTATACACTTGTTCAGCGATTTGCTGAACGAGATAGGTTGATCATGGCGGCTCCACGTCGAGTGATCGAGTTGGCGTTTACGGAGAGCGACCTGGCGGAGTTAATGAGGCTTGCGCGTTCGCGGACAGAACCGGCGAGCCGGGTCGAACGCGCGCGGATGCTCCT
>NZ_JAKFWS010000157.1 GCF_021731785.1 Methylocystis sp. | reverse complement strand
GAATTGGTGGCGGCTGAATAAAGGTCGACGCGCGCGCCCGCCACCGTGCGCAGCCATGGCGTCCAACTCACCGTCGTGTCGGTCCAGACGCCGATGCTGCCCTCGCCGACATAATCGTTGCGGATCGAATCGTACATGGTGCGGCGGAAGCTTTCCTGCAGGCCCAGGCGAATGTCGTCATAGCGACCCTGGAGACCGAAGCGCGTCTGGACTGGCAGGCCGAACGAGTTCCAGGCGATGCCATGCTGAGCGTTGACGCCGACGATTGTACGCCGGTCGAACTGGCGGAACTGGTCGCCGACGTCAGGATGCGCAAGAAAGTAGGTGAAGTTGTTGTAGAGCTCCAAAGTCGAGCGGATCGCATAGGCTTCGACGCGCGAGTAGTGATTGCCTTCCGTCTGGCTCCATCGTCCAGAGAGCGAGAAACGCGTCGTGTCGCCGCCGTCGGTGGGATCGAGCGTGCCCCATAGCGACAGCAGGCCGGAATTCACGGCGCGCATGGGAATCTGATCGGTCGAATACCAGCGGTTGGCGTAAGCCATCGCGGTCACCGACATGCCGTCGCTCTGCGTGCCGCGCGTCCAGCGCAACACGCCGTTGATCTTCTTTAGCTCGTCGCCGCGCTGCCACGGACCGTTGTAGACGTTCATCTCAACGGCGCCATAGGCGTCGCCGCCATAGATGTCCTTATAAGGCTGGATGGCGAAGCCGCGGCCATAGCCGAAGCTGCCGCCGGTTCCGGAGAAATAGCCCTTGTCGATCTTATCGATGTATTGGATGTAGATCGATCCGGCCGAAGAGAAATCTCCGTCTTCAGCCGCATAAGGCCCCTTGTGGACGAGAATCGACGACAACAGCTCGGGCATGAGGAAATTCGTGTCGGCGTAGCCCTGCCCGTGGCCGTGGGTGCGCATGTTGAGCGGCATGCCGTCGAGATAAAGCGCCAGATCGGTGCCGTGATCGAGGTTGAAGCCGCGAAGGAAATATTGATTGGCCTTGCCGTCGCCCGAGTGCTGGGAAACGATCAATCCCGGCACGATTTCGAGAGATTCACTGGGACGCGAGTAGGGATAGGCCGTCACTTCCGCGCCGGTGTAGAACTTGTCGCTGGAGGCCGTGAGCGGCGGCGGCTTTTGCGCGACCGATACGGTGGGATCCTGAATGACCGGCGCGGGACGAACCGGTCCGCGCGTCGCCTGTCCGCTCGAACGCGAAGGCCGCGCAGCCGTGCTGGCCGCCGGGCGCTGGCCGCCGACATTGATCGTTGGCAGCGCGGTGAATTGCGCCTGCGCCTCAGCGCCGATGAACGAAATCGCGATGGCGACGGCGGATACGGAAGCGGCGTTTCTGCGGTTCATTCGGCGTCACCAATATGCGCGTATTGTGATTTTTTTTAAAAATTGTCTTACACGACGCGCCAGGTCAATGCGCTAAATGCAATTTGCCGAAAGCGTTGCCGATTTGCCACAGAGGACGCGCTCTAGCTGGAATGATGCGCGTGACTTTCTCTTAAATGCCGATCGACATCGGGGGCTTCGCCGTGCGCGACATCCGCCGGCACGACGACGAGCTGCCCGTATCGGACGCCGCGCTCGCCGATCAAATGGTCGGCGAAGTGCTCGACGTCCGACTTCTGGCCCCTAAGCAGCGACACTTCGAGACAGGTCGCCTCGTCCATATGCACATGCAGCGTCGCGATCGACATGCCCGCATGAGAATGATGATCGTTCATCAATCTCTTCGACAGCTGTCGCGTCTCATGGTCGTATACATAAACGAGCGCCGCGACGCAGGGGCGGGCGCTTTCGTCGGCTTCGGGCGTTTTGAGCAGCCCGGCGCGAACGAGATCGCGCACCGCTTCGGAACGGTTTCGATGGCCGCCCGCCTCCATATATTGGTCGAGCGCGCTCATCAGCTCTTCGTCGATCGTTATCGTCACGCGCTGCATCGGTGGGCTCCGGCTCTCCGCGCCTGCGCTTGTGGTCAACGGCTCCAGGGCGCGGCGGTCAGTCTATCGTTAAGCGGCGCTGGCCGCCAATAGGGGCGGGCGCGTTCATCGCGCCGCTGATCTCGGCTTGGTCGATCTGGAGCGGAAAACCTTGCAGCTTTCGATAACCCGTTCGGCCCGAGGTTGTCACCCATGTTTCTGGGAACGATCCGTCGCCTATATCTTCAGACCGGACAAAGCCTCTGTGGCGGTCCCGAAGGGATTCGAACCCCTGACCTTCGGTTTAGGAAATTGGATGCCGATAATCATTTGAAATTTACGGGCTTTAGTGCTCATTAAAAATTAGCCCTTGAAACAATCGACTATCCATCCAATCCTTAATTGGCCTTAATCTCGACAAGGCAGAATTTAATCCACGGTGCCCTCGCGGTGCCCTCTCAGAATGGCGACATGCCGGCGAAAATCACGAAACGACTGGTGGATGCGGTCGAGCCTACAGGCAAGGAAGCTTGGATCGCTGACAGCGAGCTGCCGGGTTTGTTCCTGCGGGTGTCCAAGACGGGAATTAAGACCTTTGCGGTCCAATACCGCTATGGACGTGGTCGGGCGGCGCCCAAGCGCGTTTACACCATCGGTCGGTATCCGGTCCTGACAGTCGATCAGGCGAGAACCGAATCGCGGCGCATATTGGCCGAGGTTCGGCTTGGCGGCGACCCGGCAGGCGACAGGTCAAAGCAGCGCAAAGCCATCACGCTCTCCGACCTCGCTGAAGACTGGCTCGCCAGCGTCAAAGATACGCGCAAGCAGCGCACAGAGAAGGAATATCGGCGTCTTTTTGAAAAGAACATTTCCCCGCACCTTGGGAATCGACGGCCATCCGACATTGCCGTCACCGACGTCACGCGCATCGCAAAGGCGTTGTCCGATAAAGGCGTCGTTCCGAACCGGACATTGGCTGCACTCTCGACCTTCTTCGGATGGTCAGAACGCCACGGCTACGTCCCTGAAAGTTACAATCCCGCAAGCGCCAAGCACGCGGCCCGTAGAAAAGAACATGGGCGCGAACGCTTCTTGACGACTAGCGAACTGGCGCGCCTCGGCGCAATCCTTGCCGAAGCCGAAACACTCGGCTTGCCGTGGCACGTCGATGAAGGCGGCCCGAACGCCAAGTATCTAGCCAAGAAGGATAATCGACGGACGCTCATCGAGCCGGGCGCAGTTCTCGCCATCCGGCTCCTAGCATTGACGGGCGCTAGACTGCGCGAAATCCTGACGCTGCGTTGGCAGGACGTAGACATCGAGAACTCTCGTCTTTTCCTGCGAGATAGCAAAACCGGCCGCCGCACGGTCTTGTTGCCGCCGGCAGCGAGAGAGCTCCTGGCCAGCGCAATGAGAAATAGCGAGTTCGTCATTCCCGGCGAGCGGCCCGATCGTGCGCGTGCTGATCTCAATCGACCTTGGCGGCGCATCCGAAAGGCCGCTGCGTTGGAAGATGTTCGGATTCACGACTTGCGCCACTCTTTCGCATCCGTTGGCGCTTCCTCGGGCCTTGGACTTCCGGTTATCGGCGCGCTTTTGGGTCATCGCGTTAGCCAGACCACTGCGAAATACGCGCATTTGCATAACGATCCGCTGCGCCAAGCGGTAGAGCGCATCGGTAACGAGATTGCCAACAAACTTGATGGCCGTGAGGGCGACATAGCTCCGCTGCGAGGCGCCCGATGAGCAGCGCGATTATAAATGATGAAGCCCGTAGGCTTGCCGAGTTGCTCTTTCCGGACAATCCGAACGCTACCGATTTATTATTTAGGGACAGCCCGCGCCCGTCCGCGCCCCGCGGCGCAGACGCGCTCGACGTTCTCATAGACATAGGCTGGAACTGCGAATCAGGCATGCCTCTGGACGAAAGTCAGATGCACTTCTTGGCGGGTCTTTCACGAAATCTACTCCACGGACTCAACACAACAAACGCAAGCGCTCCCAATATTTTCAGAGACGCCCTCGGGCTTGGTCAGCGCAGTGGCGGTGGAGGAGCCGCCGATCAATGGCGCAGGCGGCAACGCGACCGCCGTTCAGCATATTTGGTGCTGATGGCTTTGGTTCATGATCCCAAACTGACGTTGAATGAAGCTATCGAAGTTACTGCGGTCCATTCAAGTATCCATCGCGATACCGTGCGAAGCGCCATCGAAGAAATTAAGCGATCCTATGGTGTGACTGGTGGATTGCGCAGGCCGAGAAAGGGCCGGCCGAAGAAAAGACTGGATTAGGCACCCAAGATAAATAGGGAAAGGTCGAGCCGACCAATCTTGTTTTTTTTAGATTTAATGCGTGCGATTTGAGAGGTCACGTCGATTATCGAGGTGACCGATGAATCATGAAGAATACCCGATTGATGAGCGTGGGATCGCTCCGCCGGATGAGGCCGCGAGTTACATCCACTCGACAAAAGCCACGCTGGCCGTTTGGCGACACCAGGGAAAAGGGCCGCGATTCATAAAGCGGGGCGCTCGAGTTTTTTATAGTTATGCTGAACTGGACCGACACCACCGAGCGCTGAAAATTTTTTCGTCAACAGCCGAATATGTCGGCGGCGCGGCGGCTTATCACCACCTCACACTGCAGCCGCCGCGAGACCGTAAGCCGAAGGTGGCAAAGCCCGTCAACTCTACCGACACACGATCGCGCGCAGAGCGGATCGTCGGCGTCGGCGACGCCGATCTCGACGACGCTGTTGGCGTTTGATTAGGGCGCACGATGAAGATCGAAATTGAAAACGCCTTCCGCGCGCAAATTCTCGAAAAGCTCGGCCGCGCCCCGAAGGAAGTCGTTGCGGACGGGAAAATTCGCCGCTTTGCCACGTCGCCGCACGGGCGAGACGACGCTGGCTTCTACATCCTCCACGACGACGGTCTACCCGCCGGAAGTTTCGGCGATTGGCGCACCGGTGCAACATTCAAGTGGAGGGCCACTTCGTTGTTGTCGCCAGAGGAATTGGCGCGACGCGACGAACTGAAGAATGTGCGAGAGAATCGTGAGGCCGAAGCATACGCAAAGGCGGCTGAGTCGGCGCGGCGGCGCTGGTCGAATGCCAAGCCCGCGAGCGACGATCATGTCTATCTTAAGAAGAAAGACGTCGGCGCGCATGGCCTTCGTGAAGCCTATGGCGCGCTGCTTATTCCGATTTGCGACGGCGACGACCTTATATCGCTTCAATCGATAAACGCTGACGGCTCAAAACTTTTCGCGGCCGGAGGCCGGACAACGGGCGGTTACTTTCTAATTGGCGTGCCGCACGACGCGCTGGTCATCGCCGAAGGTTATGCGACCGGGGCCAGCATTTACGAAAAGACGGGCCTTCCCGTCGTCGTCGCTTTTAATGCCGGCAACCTTATCGCCGTTGCCAAGAAAATGCGCGACGCATATCCGACCGCACGCATCATCATCGCCGCCGACGATGACTATCGGACGGAAGCCGAGCGCGGTTTCAATCCCGGCAAGGGCGAAGCTGAAAAGGCCGCATCCGCTGTCGGCGGAGACATCATCGTCCCGCCCTTCGACCGCGAAGCTGGCGACGTCGGGACTGATTGGAACGACTTCGCCGCGGTGCGGGGCACCGAGAAGATAAAGGAGGCTTTCGACGCTGCGTTTGCACAGGAGCCTCGAGGGGCGGCGCCGGGCGCTGAGATTGCCCGTCTCGCGGCGTTGGATCCGATCGCTCATGACCGGGAGCGCGCCGACGCCGCAAAACGGCTCGGTTGTCGCGTCTCGACCCTAGATAGAATGGTCGCGGCCGTCCGCGATGAGGCCGCCGAGAAAAAAGCGGTTGAGCTCTGCGCCGATATCGAGCCTTGCGCTGAGCCTGTCGATCTCGCTGATCTTCTCGACGACGTTCGAGCGACAATCGGACGCTTCATTATATGCGACCCGCCGACGGCGACAGCCGCGGCATTGTGGATCGCGTTCACCTGGATCATCGAATACGCGCAGGTGGCTCCGCTCGCCATCGTCACGGCTCCAGAGAAGGGGTGTGGGAAATCGCAACTCTTGGACGTGATCGGCCGTCTGTCTCGGCGTTCGCTCTATGCCTCGAATGTCTCCCCCGCTGCACTGTTTCGCGTCATAGAGGCAAGGCAGCCGACGCTATGCGTCGACGAGGCCGACGCCTTCATGAAAGATAATGACGAGCTACGCGGCGTCATAAATTCCGGCCACACGCGACCGAGCGCCTATGTGCTCCGCGTCGAAGGCGACGACCTTCAGGTTAAACGGTTTTCAACCTGGGGCGCGAAGGCCATCGCCGGTATCGGGCGGCTGCCCGAAACCGTCATGTCGCGTGGGATCGTCCTTAATCTTCGGCGCAAGTTGAAGACGGAAAGGGTCGAGCGTCTGCGCCACGCTGAGACTGGCGTATTCCAAGCGCTCGCCCGACGGCTCGCCCGCTTTGGCGAGGACTACGGGGAGGCTATCGCCCGCGCAAGGCCACAGATGCCCGAGACGCTCAGCGACAGGGAGCAGGACAATTGGGAGCATTTGCTCGCCATCGCCGACCTGGCGGGCGGCTCCTGGCCGAAAGAGGCGAGGCGCGCCGCGCTGACGATTTGCGGGGAGGATCGCGAAGACCTATCGCTCGGCGAGCAATTGCTTCTGTCGATACGCGACGCCTTTGAGCAGGACGGGGCCGACAAGCTGTCGCGCGAAGAACTGCTGTGCCGTCTAGTCGCCGACGAAGAAGGACCATGGGCGACCTGGAACAAGGGCAAGCCAATGTCGGCGGCCCAGTTCAGGAAGCGTCTCGCGGCCTTCGCGATCAAGACAAAGAAGGTCCGTCTCGACACCTACACAACGGCGCAGGGATTCGAGCGCCGGCAATTCGAGGACGCTTGGAGTCGTTACCTTGATGGCGAGGGCCATGCTTCGCCTGGGCACCCACCTCAGAGCTGGAACAATGGAACATTGCTGGAAAACCTGGCGTCTGTGCGTTCGGACGACGTTCCAGTTCCAGTTTCAAAATCGGAACATGCCGGCGCCACCGCCAACTCGTCGCCTGTTCCAAAATCAAAGTGGAACGGGGACTTGGATGGAACGGCGAAAAAACCAGAAAACCTGGATTGTTCCACTGTTCCAGTTCCGGCCCCCCTCTCTGGCGAAGATATGCCTCATGAAATTGAGATGGAGCTATGAGCGCCGCCCGGCTTCTCAAAGAGGCCAGAGCCGCCGGCCTGTCTATTTCCGTCTCGCCCGCCGGCAAGCTCGCCTGTCGTGGTCCGGCGGAGACGGTGGAGCGACTCAAGCCGGCTCTATCCGAACATCGGGACGCGCTGCTCGATGAGCTACGCGCCGAGAGCGCATATGACCCCGCCCGCCTCCAGTGCGAAGCCGACCGCCACAGTGCGGAAGCCGCGCATGCCGGGCTGACCGATCGCTTCTGCCGCTGTAGACGCCTGGCGACGTTCGCATGGCCGGACGACGATGGGCGCGAAGTCTGGCGCTGCCTCGAATGCACGCCGACGCGGGGCCGCGCATGACTCGCCGCCGTCTCCCTAACCGCCGTGCGCATGAAGGGTCGCCTTCAGTTTTCGCGGCATTGAATACGTCGCCGGAGTCGGTAGCTTCGAAGATGACACGCTTGCCGAAGTCCTTATCGACTGCGCGAAAGGTTCAACCCCGGTCGCCGCTGACGCACGGGACGCCGCAGTCACCTTGTCGATCGCTTTACAACATGGCGTTCCGCCGCAAGCCATCCGCGCCGCCGTCACCCGCGAATGCGACGGCCGGCTATCCGGCATTGTCGGCGCCGTGCTCGACCTTCTCGAACAGGAGCGGTCAATATGATCGTGCTCGGAATAGACCCCGGCCTCGGTGGCGCAATCGCCCTCATCGACGCCAAAACGGGCGCGCTCGCCGAAATCAGAGATATGCCGTGCCTAAACGACGGGGCGAAAGGCCGTCGCGCCGTGAACGCGCCGTTGCTCAGCGATCTAATTTGGAAGGCGCACGCTGGGCACTGCTTTGTTGAATATGTCGGCGCTCGACCCGGGGAAGGCCCCGCAGGGGCTTTTAGCTTCGGACGGTCCAAAGGCGTCATCGAGGGCGTTTGCGCCGCTGCTGGCCTTCCTGTGACGTTCCTGACGCCATGCCCCTGGAAGCGCGCAGTAGGTATTCCGCCAGGCAAGGATGGCGCGAAGAATGCGGCGCGCGGCGAGGCGATACGCCGCTGGCCAGGCAAGGCTGAATTGTTCGCCAAAAAGTATAATCACGGGCGCGCCGAGGCGGCGTTGATTGCCTCCGCCGGACTAATAAAACCGGCGGGCAATGCCTAAACAGCCGTATACATCTGCCCTAACGACGCCGCACTCGCAGCGCGTGATCTGGAAAGCTGTTCTTCGATTGCTGCTCGTAGTTCGTGAGGGCTTGGCCGAACGCGGGCAGGAATTTCTCGACAAGCCAAGGACTTTCGAATGCGCGCCAAGGACCATCAGATTGATTTTCTCAGCAGCCGACTTGTTCGGGGCGTTTATGATGCTCGAAACCGCTATTTTCACCACATGGAATTGGCTTGATCTATGTTCTGCCAAAGGCCAGGATTCGCAGGACAAGCCCGAGGAGCGGAAAGTGGCGCCACTTCCTAATGTCCGGCAGGAAGCCTTTGCTCAAGCGGTCGCGGCGGGCAAATCAGCGTCGGCGGCTTACGCCGCTGCATATGGTCGCTCCGCCGATACGACGAGCCGGGTAAACGGCAAGCGGCTGCTAACAAATGCTAACGTCCGCGCCCGTATCGGCCAAATTCGCGATGAAGCCTCGGCGAGCGCTCATCCCACCCTACAAAAGATCTTCAAAGCGTTGGAAGAAGCTGCGTTGGAAGACATCGGCTCTGGCTCTTTGCGATCTGCCTGCAAGAAAGCCGAGCAATATTCGAAAATGGCCCTCAGGCTGTCCCAGCTCCCTCGTTGACGTCGCCCGCGCCAGTTCGAGAAATTCGACCAGATCATCCGGCTTTGGCCGCTTCTATTGTTGTAACAACTGACTGTTGCCGACCGAGCTTCTTGGCGACCACCGCCTGAGTCACGGCCGCCGCCTGGCGCAGAGAGACCGATTGGTCCGGCGCGCCTGCGCCAAGAATCACTTTGGCTTGCGCGCGCTCGTCTTGAGACCGTCGACCAGCGCTCTCGCCTCGAGCAACCGGGATTCGTAATTGGCCGCATCCGGCGCGTGGCCGCCGGCGCGCATGACTTCGCGCGCGGCGTCGATCTGTCGAAGCGCCGTCGCCGCCGTTTGCGCATTTTTTTGGCGTTGGGCGAGACGCATCAGCGCTACGCCCTGATTGCCCGTGGTCCTCGCCCATTGGAGCGGAACGCGGTCGCGGGTATTTTCCTTCAGCGCCTCGCGATAGGCGGCGACCGCCTCATTGAGCTTATCCGTCCCGCTCTCGCGCTCGCCAAGCACTCGAAGCGCAGTGCCGAGGTTCATCTGCGTCATCGCCCAGTCGAGCGGAACGCGGTCGCGGGTTCTCTCCTTCAGCGCCTCGCGATAGGCGGCGACCGCCTCATTGAGCTTATCCGTCCCGCTCTCGCGCTCGCCGAGCGTTTGAAGCGCAGCGCCGAGGTTCATCTGCGTCATCGCCCAGTCGAGCGGCACCCGGTCGCGGGTATATTCCTTCAGCGCCTCGCGAAAGGCGGCGACCGCCTCATTGAGCTTATCCGTCCCGCTCTCGCGCTCGCCAAGCGTTGCAAGCGCAGTGCCGAGGTTCATCTGCGTCATCGCCCATTGGAGCGGAACGCGGTCGCGGGTATTTTCTTTCAGCGCCTCGCGATAGGCGGCGACCGCCTCATTGAGCCTCTCCGTCCCGCTCTCGCGCTCGCCAAGCGTTGTAAGCGCATTGCCGAGGTTCATCTGCGTCTTCGCCCAATAGAGCGGAACGCGGTCGCGGGTATTTTCCTTCAGCGCCTCGCGATAGGCGGCGACCGCCTCATTGAGCCTCTCCGTCCCGCTATCGCGCTCGCCAAGCGTTGTAAGCGCAACGCCGAGGTTCATCTGCGTCATCGCCCACTTTGGCGGCGCGCGGTCGCGGGTATATTCCTTCAGCGCCTCGCGAAAGGCGGCGACCGCCTCATTGAGCTTATCCGTCCCGCTCTCGCGCTCGCCAAGCCTTCGAAGCGCATTGCCGAGGTTCATCTGCGTCATCGCCCAGTCGAGCGGAACGCGGTCGCGGGTTCTCTCCTTCAGCGCCTCGCGATAGGCGGCCACCGCCTCATTGAGCTTATCCGTCCCGCTTTCGCGCTCGCCAAGCACTGCAAGCGCATTGCCGAGGTTCATCTGCGTCATCGCCCAGTCGAGCGGAACGCGGTCGCGGGTATATTCCTTCAGCGCCTCGCGATAGGTGTCAATCGGCGTTGAAGTTTGACCCCATATCGGCGTCCAAAATTGACCCCTTGTTGCGCGCGTCGTGACGGAAGGAGGGCGTAGCCCGACTGGAGTTACGATGCGCGCGGCGGCGTGATCAGAGGCGGTTCTTGAAGCGCCAACTCTCGTTGCCGGTCTCGACGATATCGCAGTGGTGGGTCAGCCGATCGAGCAGCGCGGTCGTCATTTTCGGATCGCCGAAAACGCTCGGCCATTCGCCGAAGGCGAGGTTGGTCGTGACGATGATCGAGGTGCGCTCATAGAGCCGGCTTACCAGATGGAACAGCAATTGGCCGCCGGCCTGGGCGAAGGGCAGATAGCCGAGTTCGTCGAGGATGACGACGTCGAGGCGGGTCAGATAATCGGCGAGCCGTCCCTGCCGCCCGGCGCGGGCTTCCGCTTCAAGGCGATTGACCAGATCGACGGTGGTGTAGAAGCGCCCGCGCGCGCCGGCGCGAATGCAGCTTCGGGCGATGGCGATCGCGAGATGTGTTTTGCCCGTGCCGGTTCCGCCGACCAGCACGACGTTACGCTGCTGGGCGATGAAGGCGCCGCTGGCGAGGTCGCGCACCAGCCCTTCGTTGATCGGCGTGTCCTTGAAGGCGAAGTCGTCGATCTCCTTGGCGAGGGGCAGCTTTGCGATGGTAAGCTGATATTTGATCGAGCGCGCCTGCTTTTCCGATATCTCGGCCTTGAGCAGGTCGCCGACCAGACGCTGCGGTTCATGTTTGCGCTTGAGCGCCGTCGCCAATGTCTCGTCATAGGCGCTCCGCATGCCATAGAGCTTGAGTTCCCCCATCAAGTCGAGCACTTCGGTTCGTTCCATGGTCATACGCTCCTGAGCTGATCGTATCTGGCGCAGTCGGCGATCGGGGCTTGGGTCAACCGCAAGGCCGCCGGGGTCGCAATGACCGCGGCGGGTTCGGGATCGCGCCGGCGCGCGAGAATGTTGAGGATGACGTCGGCGGAATGGACGCCGTTTTCGAGCGCTTCGGCGCAGGCGGCGTCGAGTGCCGGCAATCCGTCAGTGAGCACGGCGGCGAGAATGGCCACCATCTGACGATCGCCGTCGTCTGACCCGGCGAGCTTGCGGCGCACGCGCTCGAGCGCCCCGGGCAACACCCAGTCCTTGAACGGCGCGCCGTTCCTGAGCGCGCCGGGCTTGCGCGCCAGAACGGGCACGTAATGCCAGGGGTCGTAGATCGTCTCGCCGCGTCCGAAGCAGCGCGCATGTTCGGCGACGACGCGCCCATCCTGCCGGAGGACGATGCGATCGGCATAGGCGTGGATCTCGACCGGACGGCCAACGGCGCCGGCGTTCACCGAGTATTTGTTGTTGTCGAAGCGGACCAGGCACGTCTTCGACACGGAAGCCGGCAGCGCGTGGAATCCGTCGAAGCGTCCGCGATAGGGAATGAGCCGGGGGCGCTCCTCCT
>NZ_JAKFWS010000109.1 GCF_021731785.1 Methylocystis sp. | reverse complement strand
CGCTGCAATGGTCGGCAATCCGGCTTGATGACGCGCCGCCGACGCTTACCATCGTCAGAGGCAAGACCATTGCATCGTCGCGCACCTTACCCTTGCCGCCGCAAGCCGTCGCCATCTTGCGGGCGCTATCGCCCAAGAAAGCCGACTACGTCTTCCTGTCCCGCACCAAGGGCGGCCGGGCGGAACATCTGCACGGCGAAAGCCTGTCGCGCGCCTTCTCCCGGCTGTGCGGTCGTTTGAAGATCGACGGCGCTGTCCTCCACGATCTTCGCCGCACCGCCCTAAGCGCCATAGTCGAACTTACGGGCGACACGGCGCTCGCCGAGCGCATCGCCGGCCACGCGGGCGGCTCGACGCTGGCAAAACATTACGATCGATCGACGCGGCTTGCACCGATGCTCGACGCGCTCACGGCATGGGCCAACGCCATCGATGACGCCGTCGCCCGCGCCCGAGAGGAGCATTCGCGATGACCGCTTCAAAGAAGCCACAACGCCCGGTGGCGAAGGGCGTTCCCGCACGGGTTTCCGCGTCGATTGCAGACGCCGCCCGGCATCTGCCGCCCAGCGGCGTCGCCGAACGGCTGCTGACCGACGCGCGCATGGAAACCGTTTGGCGGTTCTTGCTGCGGCAAAACGCCGATCAGGAAGCTGTCGCCCAGCATCTCCTTTTTAATGACGCCGGACTGCCTACGACGTGGGATGCGGAGCAAAAGTTTTCGCCACAACAGCGCGCCGCAGCGGTGTTTTTTGTGAGCGTCGTCGGCGATCTCACGGGCGAACCGGACCTGATTAAGCACGCTGAAGCCGATGCGCCCGCGCAGCCATTTCTTGACGCCGCCAAACTTTGTCGCGAAATGATCAGAAATGCCGAAGGCTATCAACGCGGCTACGACGAAGCTGGGCAACCGCTCAGTTTCGATCTAGCGAAGGCGCTCGACGTTGTCGCTGACTGTCTCGAATATAAAGGCAAAGCTGCTCTTGCAGCGAACGATCCGCATGTGATCAAACGCAGCTCCAATGAGCGCGGCGACGATGCGTTGCGCGTGAAAACGCGACTGGTCGCAGCGACGATGTTTTCTCTTTACGGAAAGCGTAATTTAGGACTTACGGCGACCGTCGTGACGGTTGCGACGGGCGTCAAAATTCAAAAAAAAGACGTCGAAAATTGGTGCCGGCACATTCCCGCGTATCTGAAAAAGAGTCCCAATGAGCAGCCCCGCTAATTGGGACCAGTCCCAATAAGCAGCCCCGCTAGATGGGGTCTTCACAAGGATTCAAAAATCTCCAACTTTCTCTGACGGAACGCGCCGGCTTCACGCGGCTGGCCACGCATCCTGGAGAAGGTTTACGCAATGAATAACAGCGTCGGCGATATCGCCTATTCAGCACTTCTCGCCGGGCAAAAGCTCGGCATCGGCAAGACGAAAATTTTCGAGGAGATCAAGGCCGGTCGCCTCAAGGCGAAGAAGATCGGCCGACGGACGATCGTCCTTGACGACGACCTGCGCGCTTACGCCGCCAATCTGCCGTCAGCCGTCAACGCGCGCCGTCCTGCGAAGCGCGGGAGGGCATGATCATGTGAAGAACGCCGCAAACGGGCGCGCACACGCGCCAAACCAACGAGCCGCTGCGAAACGGATGAAATGTGAAATGGGAAAAAGGCTCTCGACAATGAACACGCACTTTCGAAGGTTTTCCAATGTCAGACCGAAAAGAAAACGGCGCGCTCGGCAAAGCGCACCGTCAGTCGTCAGCAGCATCCGAAAGCAAGCTCCCTTCTAGCAAGGAACTCGACGCCGGCGCAAGCGCCGTGTCGCACGCGAACGGAGCGCCAGTCGCGCCGGCGTTCCTCAACCTTTCCGAGGCGGTGCGCCCGCTGACGAGTTTCCGCAACTGGGTGGTATGGCGCTATGAGCCGACGGCGAACGGCGGCAAGCCGACGAAAATCCCATATCAGGCGCGGGACGTAAAAGAGCGCGCGCGAACGAACGACAAGGCGACGTGGGCGAGCTACGCCGAAGCGTGCGCCGCGTATCGCGCTGGCGGCTTTGACGGCATTGGCTTCGTGCTGACCGGCACCCGCTTCTGCGCGTTTGACATGGACGGCTGCCTCACGCGCGACGACAATGGCGATATCGTCATCGTCCCGAAGGCGCGAGCGCTGTTGGAAGGTTGCGCCTCCTATGTCGAAGTCACGCCTTCAGGACGTGGCCTGCGCGTGATCGGCTACGGGCATGGCGATCGCGTCCATACGAAACAGTCGCAAGGCGAATATTCGCTGGAGATTTATCGCAAGGCGACGCGATTCATCACGATGACCGGCGACGCTGTTCCGGGCTTCGATCTCCAGCTTGCCAACATCGATCCGGCAATCGAGCGGCTGCGTCCGCCACTGACAAAAGTGACAACGACAACAAAGAGCGCCGCTGCGCCAAAAGGCGACGGCGTCGTCACCCATGCGACAGACGACACAACCTATGATTACCCACGGCGCTCGTTCGCCGAAGGCGAAGACGGCGAAAGCGTCGACGACGAAAAGACGATGAAGACAATTCGCGAAGGCGTCGAAGTCGGAAAGCGCTCGGAAGCATTTCAATCAGTCGTCAATCGGCTGTATCGCCTCGGCTTCGCGCCGGATGACGTGTTGACGCTGTTCGAAAAATATCCTGACGGCATCGCACAAAAATACGACGGGCGGCTCGGGAAGGAAGTCGACCGCAGTTGGAACAAGGCTGTGACATACGACGCGGCGCAAATTGAAGCGCTCGTCACGAAATATTTTGACGATCTGGACGACGATGACGACGCAACGGCCAGCGGTCCCGATGAACTGCTGATCAGTTGGCTGAAGGCCTTCCGCGCGCCAAGAAGCGATAAGCCGCGCGGGAAGCGCGTTCTGTTGAAGTGCGCGGCGGACATCAAACCGAAGGGCTACGACTGGGTATGGAAGCATTACCTCGTCCGCGACAAGATGCACATCATCGCAGGCACGAAGGGCGACGGTAAGTCGACTCTCGCATTTCAAATAGCGACAATCATCTCGACGGGCGGCTTATTTCCAGACGGCGCGCAAGCGCAAAAAGGCAATGTGCTGATCTGGAGCGGCGAAGACGGCGAGGATGACACAATCGTGCCGCGCTTGATGGCGATGGGAGCCGACCTCAAGCGGATTTTTATCCTCTCGGAAGTCGACGAGAACGGCAAGAAGCGCCCGTTCGATCCCGGCGTCGACCTTGAGAATGTCGAGACTGTGGTGGCGCAAATCGACGGCGGCGTCGCGCTGACGATCCTCGATCCGATTGCGTCGGCGGTGAAGCCGGGCACGGACAGCCACAAGAATGCCGAGACGCGACAAGGATTGCAGCCTGTTGTCGACTTCGCCAAGAAACATCACTGCGCCGTAGTCGGCGTGCATCACCTGACCAAGGGAACGCGGGGCAATACGCCCGTCGAGCGGGTCACAGGCTCGCTTGCTTTCGCCGCCATCCCGCGCGTCGTGCTGATGACCGCCACACGCCAAACGGTCGAGGACGGGCAGTCGCCGCGCGTGTTGGTGCGCGCCGCGTCGAACATCGGTCCGAGCGGCGGCGGCTTCGGTTACGACATCGAAGAGACGTTTGTGCATGACGCGGATGGCGTCGCGTTTCCGGCGTCGCGCATCAAATGGGGCGAGAGCATCGCCGGACCGGCGAAGGCGTTGCTCGACGCGGCGGAGACGGCGGAGACGTCGGAAGAAAAGCGCCGACCGGCGCTGGCGGCGGCGAAAACGTTCCTGTCCGACATGCTGCGGGACGGACCGCGACTGGCGGCGGAAATCTTCGAAGCGGCGGCGGCCGACGGCCATACCAAGTCGACGATCAAACGCGCCAAGGATGAAATGCGCATCAAATCGCGCAAGGCGGCGAGCGGCGCATGGGATTGGGCGTTGCCGGACGACATGTCGGAATTTTTCGAGGAGTGAGCGCCCCGCGCGCGCGCGGGGCGCTACAAAAACCCGAGTCCCTTGAGTCCCTTCGATATTTCTCTAGGCACACAGGGGGGCGGAAAATGAGTCCCTTGAACCCGGCTGAAACTCTTTGAGTCACATCCCCAGGGGACTCATCTTCTTACCAAGGGACTCATCTCTCTCTCTCTTCGGAATCCTTAGAAAAATATGGAAGGGTTTAAGGGACTCATGTTTTTGGTGTTTTCGCGCGCGCGTGCGCGCGAGAGCGAGAGGGTTGGACAACGCATTACTGGCCAAACCCTTTGTGACAGCGTAGCCGCCTCTCACGGCGCAGGTGATCGGGCGTTCGGCTAATGGGGGCGGCTCGCAAGGGGCACTTGATCGGCTGACGTCAAGGACGCCTATGAGGAGGGCGACGCATAAGTGGCCCGCTTCTTATTTTTTTTCACCCCTTCGCATTCTCGCCCCCCGCATTCGTAGCCATTCGAGTGCGCACCACCCTTGCATTGCGCCGTTCAATCGTTACGTTTCCTCAGGACTGAGTAACGATAACGCGGGCAAACACTATGGCGAATAAGGATTTGGCGAAAGCTGTCGCCTATCTGCGAACCTCGTCAAAGACCAATGTCGGGCGCGACAAGGACTCGGCGCTTCGTCAGCGCGAGGCGATCCGCGCCTATGCCGAAAGCGCTGGTTTTGAGATCGTCGACGAGTTCTATGATCCCGCCGTTTCCGGCGAAGATGCGATTGAGGCTCGCCCCGGCTTTGCGGCGCTTCTCGACCGTATCGAGGGGAACGGCGTGCGCACAGTGATCATTGAGGACGTCTCCCGCTTCGCGCGCGACGTGCTGCCGCAAGAGCTTGGCATTCTCGCGCTCAAGAGCCGAGGCGTCACGCTGATCGCTTCGAACGGCGATGATCTGACGAACACGGTCGATCCATTCAAAGTGATGATGCGTCAGATTGCCGGCGCTTTCAGTCAATTCGAGAAGGCGCGGCTAGTCCACAAGCTGAAGGGCGCTCGCGACCGGAAGAGGGCCGCCACTGGCAAGTGCGAGGGCCGCAAGAGTTACGCCGAGAGCAACCCGGAAATGGTCATTCTCGCCAAGAAACTGGCGCGCTATCCTGTCAACGGCCGCAAACGTTCATTGCGCGAGATCGCGGCCGAACTTGAAGCGAAAGGCCACGTCGCCAAGTCCGGCAAGCGTCATGCCGCCAACGCCGTAAAACGGATGCTCGCTCAAAAGCTGTCGTGAACGCCCGGTTTGGTAATTTACCAAATATTGGTAGGCTACCAAAAATGTCCTATATTAGTGGCCATGACAGCGACGGACGGCGCGCCTAACGGGCTTATGAAGAAAGCGGCTAGGAGTCGCGTCACGAACGCGCGTCTGAAGGGCGGGCGCGTGACGGTCGGCTCGTTATTCATCGCGGCGGATGGCAGATCGCCTTGGGCACGACGTTACCGTGACATGGTCGCCATGCTGGTCGGCGACGCTGGCGGGCTCGAAAGCCTCACCGAACTGCGTTTGAGCCTGATCCGGCGCTGCGCGGCGCTGATCGTCGAGTGCGAGAAGATGGAGGTCACGCTTGCCGACGGCGGCAAGGTCGACATTGATCTTTTGGCCCGGACGTCGAGCCACGTTCGTAGAATCTCTGAGACGATTGGCCTAGATCGGGCTACGCGTGATGTGACGCCCTCGCTTGCTCAGATCGTGGCTCAGCACCGTCAGGACGCCGCCGGCAAGTCTGAAGCTACCCCAGCGCCTTCTCACCTCTTCGCGCGCACACAGCCCTGCCCGCAGCCGCCGCAGCCCAGCGACGACGCCATCGTCGAGGAGGAGGCGGCGGAATGAGCAACCCGCGCCCCATCGACGCTGACGACGAAGTCGCCGGAGCCGCCGTTGTGCTTCGCTTAAGTGATGACGGATTTCGTCACGCCGTCGCCGTCTTCGCCCAAATTCGCCACGCCGCCGCGCAGGCTGAAAGCGACGCCGCCGCCTTATCGCCAGAACATCGCAGCGATTGGCGGAAATCGCCCCTCCTCCGTGAGGTGCTGAAGCGTCGCCAGCAGAAGCGAGCCGTTCTGCGATGCGCCCGGCATTGGCTTGTCTCCAGAGCCATGGATTCTTGGGCTCCTTGCGGCGAGGGCAACTGACGTGACGCCTTTGGTCTCCCTTCGCCAAGCCTTCACCGACGCGAGCCTGCTTGGCAACGTGATGGGCGGCGAAACGCACGAACCGATGAGATCGCTTCTTCTAGCGGCCGCTGGGGAAGAATTGACGCCAAACGAGCGTGCGCATTTCAAAGCGCTGACCGGCCGCGAACGCGAACTTCTACATCCCGTAGATGAAATGCACGTTTTTGCGGGACGCCGCAGTGGTAAGTCATCTGGAATTGCGTCGCTTGTCGTTTATGTCAGCGCGCTTTGTGATCATTCCGATCGCCTTTCTCCCGGCGAGCGTGGCGTCGCGCTGCTCATCGCCGCCGATCAAAAACAAGCGAAAATCATGTTGCGATACGTCGAAGGGATATTCGAACAGTCGCCCGCCTTGCGCAAACTCATCGTCGGCAGAACGCAGCTTTCACTCTCATTAGCGAATGGAATCGAAATTGAAGTTAAGGCTGCGGATTTTAGAGGATTGAGAGGCGGTTCTTTTGTGATCGCTGCGTGTGATGAAATTTGTTTTTTCCGCAGCGAAGATTCCGCAAATCCAGATTTCGAAATTATTGATGCGGTTCGTCCGGGTCTCGTAACGACGCGCGGACAACTTTTCACAATCAGCAGCACCTATCGCAAAGCCGGTTTCGCGCATTCGATGTACGCCAAGCATTATGGTGAAAAAGGCGATCCCGCAATCCTTGTCGCTAACGGGCCGACGAGAGCTTTCAATTCGACGGTGCCGCAAAAAGTCATCGATCGCGCCATTGAACGCGATCCGCAATCGGCGGCAAGCGAATGGCTCGGCGAATGGCGTAGCGACATCAGCGCGCTGTTACCCGCCGAGGTTGTTGAAGCCTGCATCGTTGCCGGCCGCTATGAAATCCCGCCGCTGGCTGGCGTGCGTTACGTCGCGTGGGTCGACCCGTCAGGGGGGTCGTCTGACGACATGACGTTGGCGATTTGCCATCGTGAAAGACACACCGCCGTCGTTGACTGCATCCGTGTAGCGCATCCGCCCTTCTCACCGGATCAAGTCGTCGGCGACTTTTGCACGACGTTAAAATCCTATGGATTGTATTCGGTGAGGGGAGATAGGTACGCTGGCGAGTGGCCTGCCGAGAGGTTTCGCACCTACGGGGTTCGGTACGAGAGCGCAACTCAATCGACGTCGGACAACTATCGCGACTGTGTTCCGCTTTACAATGCGGGGCGTGTCGAGTTGCTCGATCATCCCAAGCTCAAATATCAGCTTATTGCGCTGGAGCGCAGAACGTCGCCCGGCGGTCGCGAGTTAATTTCGCATCCTCCCGGCGCGCACGACGATATCGCGTGTTGCGTCTGCGGCGGGTTGACTTTGGCGCTGGGCGAAAGGTCCGGATTTGTCGTTAGCGACAAGATGCTCGAATTGGCGGGTCAGATGCCTGCCTATGTGCGTCGCGCCGGGGAAATTCCGCCTTACATGAAACGTCGGATTACATACTGAAGAAAGGAAAACGATCATGACGCCAATCGGACAAATCAGCTACGACGCTGTGATGGACTACATCGCGCCGAGACTCGCCGATGGCTTCCACAGCGTCGATCTCTCGCCGCTGTTCCGACTCGTCACGCCCGAGAATTACGCAGCAAACATCCCGGCGATTGTCGATGCGATTGTCGCCGAAACTCGCACGCGGCTTGCTGTTGACGCATCTATCGAAGAGTTGCGTGAAATTCTCGAAACCGCTGTCGCGCCGAAACTCGGTTATGACTCGCGTCGCGCCGGCCCGGCGAGATTCAGCAATGATCCGAGGCCGAGGGAAAGTTTCCTCGACAGGTTCCCTGAAGCCCGTCGCATCAAGCAAGCTGACTGTTTCAGCGGAAGGCAAGAGCCGCCAGCGCCGGCAGTCGTCAACCTCGATACGCGTAAGCGCTTTCCTGAAATGCGCAAGATGAAGATCGTTTGAAAAGGATCACCACAATGAACACCATCCCAATGCCGAGCCCGCACGGAACAAATCATGCCAAATTGACGCTGCCGTCGGGCCGAGGCTTCAATCGCTGCGGCCCAATAGCCGGCCACGAACGAAGCCCGCCGCAATACGCCTACGACAGCGCCACGCCAACACCAGCGGCGCTGCCGTTCTCTGATAGCGACGCCGCGAGCGCTGCGAGAATCGACAAGCTTCTCGCGTTTCTGGCGAGCCGCTTGTCGGCGCAAGAACTGCTTGCCGTTGCACGTATGCTCACCACAGACCTGCCGGCGAGCAACAAGAACCGAAACGACGCGGCTAGGATATACGCCGAAGACGCCGCTTTCGACAATCCGCACACTTCGGTTCTCTCGCGGTTCCCCGAACTGCGTCGGATCAAGCCGGCGTGAGACGATCACACAATGAAAAAGGAGGATCACCGCAATGAGCGAACTAACATCAACTCCCGAACGTCAGGCGCTGGCGCAAGCCATCGAGGCGCTAACGCTGGCGCAAAACAATCTCGACGAAAGCGTGCGCGCCGCCAAGAAAGCCCGTGACAAAAATTTCGAGGCCGAGCGTCTTGTCGATACGCTCGCCGAGGAAATCGAGCATTCCGATGATACCGCGATCGACGCTTTCATCACCTCGCTCGCTAGCGCCGACATTGACGCAACGACGCTGGAGCGTCCGCTTGTCGAACTGAAAGCCAAACTCGAAGCGGCGAAACATGAAGCCGAGGTTTGGCAACGAGCCCGCACTGCGGCCGAGCAGAGCATTCGTCCCCGACGGGAAGCGGTCGATTGGGCGGCGCGACATGTTGACAATTGCGCTCGCCGCGTGATGGGACGGGAGGTCAACGCAGCCGCGCTGCTGTGCAACGCTGAAGCGGCGCAAAATGAAGTCCTCAGCAAGCGCGCCGAACTGATGGCGATTGCCCGTGCGCTCGACGATCATGACGAGTCGCGCAAAAGCATCGAACGCTTCATCGCAAATCCATGGCTGCTGATCGATTGGGAACAGCACCCGTCGGCACGACGAATCGCCGAGCACTTCGCAAAATTGAAAGCCGGCGGCGACACGTCGCTGAAGGCGCATTGAATATGCGAATGCGCAGCGAGGTGTTCACGCTGCGCCCAGCGCGCCAGAGCGACGGAAGGTTTTCGTCTTCCTTTACTTCCGGCAAATATGGCGCGCGATCCGCGCAAAGGCTTGCGCCCCGTTCCGCTTTGCGATCTCCGGGCTGGATGGGGCGGAGTTCCAGCGCGAGGGGACGCCCGGTGGTTCCGGCCCATCTTTCCGCCGGGCGTCCCAGCCCAAACGATGTGTGAAGAGTAACTGAAACTATGAGCGCCATCATTGAACGGCAAATTCTCCTGCGCGAGGCAGACGATCTCGGATGCCATCCGCCGCTGTTGTGGGGCCGGTTCAGCGGCGCTTAATTGGTCTATGTCATCGCCGTGCTGGACAGCGGCAAGACGCGTTGCTGGAGCCGCGAGCCGCAGGAAGACGCCGAGACTTTCGGGTTGCGGGTGACGCGCGATCTTCAGGAACAGCGTTGCACCGGCGGGACGCGCGCTACGATTCTGTCCGGCTGACGCCGCCCGCATCGTCCGTGACTGCATCGAAGCGGCGCGCGGAACCTGCGTCGGCGCGCTGGTCGGCCAAAAAAGCCGAGCGCCGAGCCGGGATAAGGCGATTAGCGCCGAAGCAACAAGAGCCACACGAACCGCGTAGCTCTCGCGCGTTGCCTGCCAAGGTGTTCTTACGAACAATTACCTTTGGATGTCATCTTCTTCATCAATAGACGGCGTTCGGCTAGAGCGGCGAATAACTAGCCGCGTGCTCTCACGCGCGGCCTCGTTGACAATCTCGCTTCTCACCCTGCTGGCTGTTCCACGTTCCACCGCCCGTCCATGCGCAATTAATCTTCTTAGCCAACCAGCTTCGGCCTGCGAAACATATGCGAAGGCGGAAATCGCACATGCCAATATACCCGCTGCAATGGTGTATCCGTTCCTTCTCATGCAAAATACTCCTCAGACGGCTATGAAACTCTTCATAAACGGTCGGGCCGGAAAAAAGTTGCCTTGAACGATGCGCCGCAGCTGTTAGCTCGACGAGTCAGAGTCGCTTGAACCGTCACTGCCGTCCGAATCGTAACCGGAAGACTCAATGTCATCCTCGATTTCGCTATCATTGGGATCGGTCGGCGACGCGGGAATGTTTTTCACTATCAGCCCTGTTACGACGCCTGTGGCAATCGTTCGCATTGTGCTTCCCAAAGCCCGAAAACCTCCAGAAATTTTACTCACGGCAATTACTCCCATTTTTCGCCAACGATATGACTGAATAATCGGTTTGGCAAATGCTTCTGAAGCGAACGCCTCGCTTAGCCAATCGTCTAAGCCGGCATTCGCCAGATGGGCTGATGTTTCGAGGTAAATCTGCCCCGACTGATGGGTTCTGGCAAACTTGCTGCGCCGACGCGGCAAAGTTGGGCGCAAGCCGCTCGGCGAACACGCCATGACGGCGGCCGAGCGAATGCGAAAGATGCGGTTACGAAATGTTACGAATAGGCGCGCGCCATGAAGCCCGACGATCTGCTCACGCCACCGGCGCTTACGACCGCGCCGCGATCATGGCCGACGCCCATCGGCAGCGCCGGCAGATGGCGCGGCATGGCTGGACGTGGAGCCGCTGCCTCGCTTTCTCGTGGAGCAAGGCAAGAGCCATGCGTGAGCGCCTAGTCGCCGAGCCCGGCAAGGTCGAGCGGCCGACAGCCGACAGCACAAAACCGCAACTGTTTCTTACGAAGGGCTTGGACGAAACGTCGATCCGGCAGTTTTACGAGAAGCTGATCGGGCGCGAGTTGAGCCCGGACGAGATGGCAGAACTTCATCAGGAATGCGAGAGGGCGGGATTGCCGCCGGCCAGCCTCTAGAGGAGATCGTCTCGGTCCTCTCGACCGACCTTCGAGGGCCACATGGCCCGGCCGACCGCCGAGGGCGTCGCGGCGCTGTTCACGGCGATCACCGGACGTGAGATGACGCCCGAGGAACTGGCGCGCGGCGCGGCGCGTCTGGCGGCGCTAAAGTGACCCCCGGCCAATCTCATGGATGCGCCAAGGCCAGAGGTTCAGCGGACCGGCTACCAATGTCTCAGTTTGACCCGTTGCAGCCCCAATCGCCTGCAAACACGAACTTCCGCATAAGGGTGGTGAGCAGACAATTGCGCGCATCTTGATGTCGCCGATTGTCATCTCGATGATTCGGCGCTAGCGCTTTGACTATCTACCATGAGCAGAGCCGGCGCATGCGCAAATTTCAGAGTTTTGGTCCTTTCGAAGTCCCGAGAGACGGGAAGCTCATTGCTGACAAGGATGCGATCGGGAGGTTCTGGAAAAGCATCGACGCTAAGCATCCAGGTTTATCAGGAGCGAAAGGCTGCTACGTGTTCGGCGTCAGGCCGACAGGGACAAAGCGAATACTCCCTTGGTACGTCGGCCAGACCAACAATCAAGACTTCACGCATGAATGTTTTAAAGATCACAAAACAACGCACTATAATAAGGCCATGCACAAGAAAAAGAAGGGTACGCCGTACCTATACCTAGTAGCATCTATGAAACCGAAGGGAGGGTTCTCAATGCAGAATCTTCCGAAGACAATTGAAAAACTCGAAGAACATTTGATTAGCCCATCTTATTCAGCGAGGCGGTAATTTTGGGCTGGCGGATGTGGCGTAAAGCGTTGATTTAGCGTATTAATTAGTTGCTTACGCTGATCCCTCGCGCCATCGCATCACAGCCACACCCGCC
>NZ_JAKFWS010000006.1 GCF_021731785.1 Methylocystis sp. | reverse complement strand
GCGTGCGCGACATGTTCGAACAGGCGAAGAAGAACGCGCCCTGCATCATCTTCGTCGACGAGATCGACGCGGTCGGCCGCCATCGCGGCGCCGGCCTTGGCGGCGGCAATGACGAGCGCGAGCAGACTTTGAACCAGCTGCTCGTCGAGATGGACGGCTTCGAGGCGAATGAGGGCATCATCCTGATCGCCGCGACCAACCGTCCGGACGTGCTCGACCCGGCGCTGATGCGTCCGGGCCGCTTCGACCGGCAGATCCAGGTGCCGAACCCGGACTTCATCGGCCGCGAGAAGATTTTGAAAGTTCACGCCCGCAAGGTGCCTTTGGCGCCGGACGTGGATTTGAAGATCGTTGCGCGCGGCACGCCGGGGTTCTCGGGCGCCGATCTGATGAATCTTGTCAACGAGGCGGCGCTGCTCGCGGCGCGGCGTTCGAAGCGCATCGTCACCAATCAGGAGTTCGAGGACGCGCGCGACAAGATCATGATGGGGGCCGAGCGTCGCACGCTGGTGATGACGGACGAGGAGAAGAAGCTCACCGCCTATCACGAGGGCGGCCATGCGTTGGTGCAGCTCTCGGTTCCTGGCGCGATGCCGATCCACAAAGCGACGATCATTCCGCGCGGCAGAGCGCTCGGCATGGTGCAGGGTCTTCCCGAGCGCGACCAGATTTCGCAGAGTTACGAGCAGCTGACCGCGATGCTCGCCATTGCGATGGGCGGGCGCGTCGCCGAGGAGATGATCTTCGGTCACGACAAGGTGACGTCGGGAGCGGCCTCGGACATTCAGCAATGCACCCGTGTCGCGCGCGCGATGGTCACGCAGCTTGGCTTCTCGGACAAGCTTGGCGCCGTCGCCTACGCCAATCCTGAGCAGGAGCAGTTCCTCGGCTATTCGATCGGGCGCCAGCAGACGCTTTCGGAGGCGACGCAGCAGACGATCGACGCCGAGGTGCGCCGTCTGGTGCAGGAGGCCTATGACGAGGCGAAGCGCATCCTGACCGAAAAGCGCAGTCAACTCGACTTGCTCGCCAATGGGCTGCTCGAATTCGAGACGCTGTCAGGCGACGAGATGAAGGGTCTGCTGGTCGGCAAACGGCCGGTGCGCGACGAATCGCCGCCGCCGCCGCCGCGCGGCTCGGCGGTGCCGACGACGGGGCAAAAGCCAGAGCCCGACGTCGGCGGGATGGAGCCTCAGCCGGTATAAAATCCGGCGATCTAAAGCCAAGGCCCGGCGTTCTGCGCCGGGCCTTTTTTGTGCGCGCTTCACTCTGGACGGGCGCCGCGCTGCAGATGCCGCCCGCCACGCGGGCGCAGCGTCGTTCGGGCTATTGATCGAACGGAAAGCCTCGCCGCATTGTCTTGCTCTTTGCTCTAAACTAGATCGTCAATGGCGCCGCGCCGAAATCTGCGCGCGGAATAGGAGAGGCCCATGAATGATCTTCTCGTGATTGCGTTTCCGTCGGAAGAGAAGGCCGAGGAAGTTCGGCAGAAGCTCTTCACCATGCAGAAGGAATATCTGATCGAACTCGGCGACGCAGTTGTCGCGGTAAAAAATCCTGACGGGGCGGTGAAGCTCAATCAGCTGTTCAACACCACGGCGCTTGGCGGAGTTTCTGGCGCTTTCTGGGGCGCTTTGATCGGGTTGATCTTCATGATGCCGCTTGCAGGCGCGGCGATCGGCGCCGGCGCCGGCGCAGTGTCCGGGGCGCTGACCGATTTTGGCATCGACGACAAATTCATGAAGGACGTGGCCGCTGCGATTCCGCCCGGAGGCGCCGCATTGTTCCTGCTCGTGCGCAAGATGACGACGGACAAAGTTCTGGAAGGCTTAAAAGGCGTTGGCGGCGTCGTGCTGCGAACGTCGTTCGACAAGTCCAAGGAAGACGCGATCCGCGCCGCGCTCACAGCACAGCCGGCTTCCGCCTAGAAGAAACGCGCGCCGAATGGTTCTTCGGCGCGCAGTTTCTCCAATCAGGTTTCCGCTTCGCCGATCTTCCGGCGATGCGCGTGAAAGGTCAAATACAAGCTCGCGCCGATAAAAACCACGCCAAGCGTCGCGACGACAATGAAAGGCGACGAGGTCTGAATCGTGGCCAAGACGGGCGCGGAAATAGCCAGAATCACGCCGACGACGCAAATCTGCCAAGCGCCGGCGTGAACTCCTGCCGCAAAAGTCGACAGGGCGAGGATGACCATCAGCATAAGTCCCGCAGCGTTTGGATTGACTACTTTAAGCATCGCATCGGTGTAAATCAGGGCCATTGCGCCAAGAACGGCGGCCCAATGCAGAATTTGAGTCCACACCAAGCGCACGCGTTCCTGACTCGTCGTGGTGTGCCGCCAGCCGACATAGATGCAGATTGCGCAATAGACGGGCGTAAGGAACTCCCAATAATAATCGACTGGCCCGCCTGTGAAGGTGACAAGGCCGATGCCGAGCACCGCCATCGAGAGCATGACGATGTAGGGCAGATCGATTTTGAGGACATCCACGAAGAGAACGTCGGCCGGCTGGGTCCTGATCTCCTCGAAGCCGTGCTCGAGCGTCGTCGCCCAGTTTTCCTCGTGCGGCGGTTTCGGTTCGGCCGGGTCGGAGCTATTCGACATGAGCAATCCTCGCTGGTTCGGGCGCAAAAGACGGTGCGGCGTGTTCGCCTTGCGCTTCGCGCCTGTTGGCCGAATTAGAGGTCAAGATAGTTCGTGCTCGGGACGCGAGCAACCGGCGAGCCGCGGATTCGGCGGGCTTGTTGTGCGACTGGCGCGCCAAGGCGTGCGGCTAAGCGTCAAAGCTGGCTTTGAGGAAGACGCGATAGAGCGCGCGGTTTTCAAGTCTGCTTGATGTCATGCCCACGTCACACGGGCGAGGGCAAAGGCTATAAATGTCGCAGACAAAATTCCATGCGACCCACTATAATTTGACTTGCATGTGCAGGGAGCCGGGTAGGAGCGGATGGCGGCCCAAGTTGACGGCGCGATGGCGATCGTAACGGTTGAGGGCCTGGAAGCGTTGCTGCAGGCGATCCAGGCGCGCGGCTATCGCGCCGTCGGACCAACCCTGGAAAACCAGGCCATCGTCTACGATGATATCGAATCGATCAACGATTTGCCCCGCGGGTGGACGGATGAGCAGGATGGCGGCCGCTATAGATTGATGCGGCGCAGCGATGACGCCCTCTTTGGATATTCGGTCGGGCCGCAGTCATGGAAAAAATTTCTACATGCGCCGAAGCTGCGGCTCTGGACGGCCGAACGACATGGAGAGAATACAACCGTTACGCCCGAAGCGTCGCCCAACGATCGGCTCGCCTTTATCGGCGTGCGGGCGTGCGAAATTCGCGCGATTGAGATTCAAGACAGGGTTCTTATCAGCGACCTTTACGTCGATCCGCATTACCAGGCGTTGCGCGCGCGCGCGCTGATCGTCGCGGTAAACTGCGGCCAGGCGGGGGGCGTTTGCTTCTGCGCGTCGATGCAAGCCGGTCCGCGCGTGAAGCAAGGCTTCGACATCGCGCTGACCGAGCTT
This sequence comes from Methylocystis sp., assembly GCF_021731785.1. Classification (GTDB taxonomy): domain Bacteria; phylum Pseudomonadota; class Alphaproteobacteria; order Rhizobiales; family Beijerinckiaceae; genus Methylocystis. The sequence goes on along the minus strand of NZ_JAKFWS010000006.1, from coordinate 8,400 downwards.
CTCGACGGCGGCGAACATGTTTTTCTCGTCGAGGCCGGCAGTGAGGAAGGCCATGCGCTTTTGGCGCCGATTCCGCATCGCGCCGCTTCGGATGACGAGATCGAAGCCGCCGCAGCCGTGATCGAACGAACCGCATCGTCTATGGGTCGCGAGATGCGTTCGGACGACCTCAACGAATTGCTGATGAGCAATCTCGAACATCCGCGCTGGGACGAGGTGGCGACGCGCTGTCTGACCTGCGCAAACTGCACCCTAGTCTGTCCGACCTGTTTCTGCACATCGGTGGAAGACGTCTCCGATCTCGCCGGGGAGCGCGCCGAACGCTGGCGTCGCTGGGATTCCTGTTTCACGATGGATTTTTCCTACATTCACGGCGGCAGCGTGCGGGCCAGCGCGAAATCGCGCTACCGCCAATGGATGACCCACAAGCTTGCGACCTGGATCGACCAATTTGGCTCATCGGGCTGCGTCGGCTGCGGGCGCTGCATCGCCTGGTGTCCGGTAGGCATCGACATAACCGAAGAGGTGCGCGCCATCCGCGGATGTGACGCCGCCGCCGAGGAGCCGCAATGAAGGACATTGCCGATCTGCTTCGTCATCACCCCTTCGCCGAGGGACTGGATGAAGACACGCTGAGCCTAATCGCCGGATGCGCCAAGAATGTCGTGCTGCAGCCGGGCGACTATCTTCATCGCGAGGGCGCCGCAGCGGATTCCTTTTATCTCGTGCGACATGGCGCTGTGGCGCTTGAGACTTTCGTGCCGGGGCGCGGTTCGTTCACCTTTCTGACCGTCAAGAGCGGAGAAATACTTGGCGCCGACTGGCTGATCCCGCCCTACCGCTCGTCATTCGACGCGCGCGCCATCGAACTGACGCGCGCCATCGCTTTCGACGGCAAGTGTCTTCGCGGTAAGTGCGAGGCGGATCCGCGCGTCGGCTATGAAATGATGAAGCGTTTCATTCCGCCGCTCGTCAAACGCTTGCAGTCGGCGCGCATGCAGGCGCTCGGGATGTATGATGCCGCAAACGCTTAAAGCCTGCGCGCCACCGTCCTATCCTATGGCGCCGCGCATGATCCCGGTGACGCGCTTTATCCGCGAATCGCAAGACGTCTTCACCTTCGATCTTGCGGCTGAGCACGCCACGCCGTTCACGCCGGGACAGTTCAATATGCTCTACGCATTCGGCGTCGGCGAAATACCGATCAGCATCAGCGGCGACTCGGAGGCGCCGGAGCGGCTGACGCATACCATCCGCGCCGTCGGGCCGGTGAGCGCGGCGCTCGGCAAATTGCAGGCTGGAGATCAAGTGGGCTTGCGAGGTCCTTTCGGCGTCGGATGGCCGGTTGAGGAAGCCAAGGGCTTCGATGTCCTGCTGATTGCCGGCGGCATCGGACTCGCGCCGCTTCGGCCGGTCATCTATTGGCTGCTTCGTCATCGCGCCGCTTACGGGCGCGTCGGCGTCCTTTATGGCGCGCGCACGCCGGACGATCTCATTTTTCGCAGCGAAGTTGAAGAATGGCGGCGAACGCCCGACTTCCAGTTGCGCGTCGCGGTGGAACGCGCCGGGCCGGAGTGGACGGGAGACGTCGGCTATGTCACGCCCTTGCTGTCCAAGCTCCGTTTCGACGCGACGGAGGCTGTCGCGATGATTTGCGGGCCGGAGGTGATGATCCGCGCAACCGCGCTTGCGCTTGAAGACGCCGGCCTCGCGGATTCCCGAATCTTCGTCTCGATGGAGCGCAATATGAAATGCGCCATCGGCCATTGCGGCCACTGCCAGTTCGGTCCGCTGTTCATTTGCAAGGACGGACCGGTGCATCGCTACGGCCGCGTGCGCAGTCTTCTCTCCTATCGGGAGCTTTGACGTGGAGCGTGTTCGACCAAAGCTCGCCGTCTGGAAATTCGCCTCATGCGACGGCTGCCAGCTTAGCCTCCTTGATTGCGAGGACGAATTGCTGGAGATCGCCGGGGAAATCGAGATCGCGCATTTCCTCGAAGCGACGCGGGCGTCGGTCGAGGGTCCATACGATCTCTCTCTCGTCGAAGGGTCGGTGACGACGGCGCATGACGCCGAACGCATCCGGGACGTGCGCAGACAGTCGCGGTTCTTAATGACGATTGGCGCTTGCGCCACCGCAGGCGGCATACAGGCGCTGCGCAATTTCGCCGACGTGCGCGAATATACGGCCATCGTCTATGCGCGGCCCGACTATATCCAGACCCTGGCGACCTCGACCGCCATCGCCGATCACGTGAAGGTCGATTTTGAACTGCGGGGCTGTCCGATCAACACGCGACAGCTCGTCGAGGTGATTTCAGCGTTCCTCGCCGGGCGCAAGCCGCAAACGCCGCCGCACAGCGTCTGCATCGAATGCAAGATCGCCGGCAATCTTTGCGTCATGGTCGGCCACGGGACGCCGTGTCTGGGCCCTGTCACCCATGCGGGCTGTGGCGCGCTCTGTCCTTCCTACAATCGCGGCTGCTACGGTTGCTACGGCCCGATGGAGACGCCCAATGCGCCGTCGCTTTCGGCCTGGCTAAGCAAGCTCGGCATGGATTATGACGCGCTCAAACGCGTCTACCGCACCTTCAACGCCAACGCCGACGCCTTCCGAAAGGAAAGCGAGCGTCATGACCAGTAGGACGATCAAGGTCGACCAGCTCGCACGCGTCGAAGGCGAGGGCGCGCTCAAACTCATCGCGCGCGACGGCGTCGTTCAACTGGCGGAGTTCAACATCTTTGAACCGCCACGCTTCTTCGAAGCCCTCTTGCGCGACCGCATGTATGCGGAGGCGCCCGACATCACGGCGCGCATTTGCGGCATCTGTCCGGTCGCCTATCAGATGAGCGCGGTTCACGCGATGGAGAATGCGCTCGGCGTCGTTGTCGACGGACCGCTGCGCGAGCTACGACGGCTGATCTATTGCGGCGAGTGGATCGAGAGCCATACGCTGCATGTCTATATGCTGCATGCGCCGGATTTTCTCGGCTATGAAGGCGCGATCGAAATGGCGCGCGACCACGCCGACATCGTGCGGCGTGGATTGGATCTCAAGAGAGTCGGCAATTCGATCATTACGCTTCTCGGCGGCCGCGAAATCCATCCGATCAATGTCCGCGTCGGCGGCTTTTATCGCACGCCGCGCAAGCGCGAGCTTCAGCCGCTCGCCGAAGAATTGAAGCGTGCGCGGGATAGGGCGCTCGCTACCGTGCGCTGGACGGCCGGCTTCGACTTTCCTGACGTTGAGCGCGACTATGAATTCGTCGCCTTGCGGGGCGACGGCGAATATCCCCTCAGCCAAGGCCGCATCGTCTCGAGCCGCGGACTCGACATCTCCGCTGCGGAATATGACGAACATTTCGAGGAGAGCCATGTCCAACATTCGACTGCGCTGCATGCGCAGATCAAGGCGCGCGGCGCCTATCTCACGGGGCCCTTGGCGCGTTACGCGCTGAACTCTGCCGCTCTCTCGCCGCTCGCGCGCGAGGCGGCGTGCGAAGCAGGACTTGGGCCCGTCTGCGTCAATCCCTTTCGCAGCATCATCGTTCGCGCCGTCGAAGTTCTCTACGCCTGCGACGAGGCGCTGCGCATCATCGATGATTACGAAGAACCGGAACGCCCCGCGATCGATTTAGAGCCGCGCGCCGGAACCGGCTTTGCGGCGACCGAGGCGCCGCGTGGCATGCTGTATCACCGCTACCGGCTCAACGCCGATGGCAAGATCGCCGACGCGCGCATTGTGCCGCCGACGTCGCAGAATCAACCGAGCATCGAAGAGGATCTAAGGACCTTCGCCAACGCCTGGCTCGATCTGCCAGATGACACTTTGCGTCACCGCTGTGAGCAGACGATCCGCAATCACGACCCTTGCATTTCCTGCGCGACGCATTTCCTGCGGCTCGAGATCGATCGTGGCGGATAGAGCGCGCGAGAGCCGGCGTGTCGTGCTCTGTATCGGCAATCTTCAGCGCGGCGATGACGCCGCGGGCCGCGCAGTCGCGCGAGCGCTGAGAGTTTCGCTTGGCGACGTCGAAATTATCGAAGAGGAGGGCGAGGCGACAACAGTGCTGGCGCGGCTTGAAGGCGCAGACGCCGCCTTCATCGTCGACGCCTGCGTGTCCGGCGCAACCCCTGGCGATATTCACCGTTTTGACATCGTCGCAGGTCCCCTTCCGCAGACCGCCTTCAGCGCGTCGACGCATGGCTTCGGCCTCGCCGATTCTCTGGAGCTCGCGAGAGCGCTTGGCGCATTGCCCTCGCGCTGCGTCGTTTATGCAATCGAAGGCGGGACCTTCGATATCGGCGCCCCGATGTCGCCAGCGGTCGCGGCGGCGGTCGATACCGTCGCAGACCGATTGCGGACGGAAATTCTCGGCGAATGATCGAGGAAAGCGCCGCATCAGCGCTGCGTCAATTGAAGTTAAAAAGCGGTAAACCGAATGCCAGTTGAAATGTAGTTTGACGCGCCACGGACTCCTTTAATGAGGCCGTAGACGCCGGAACGACGATGGACGCGAACAAAAACCTCAAACGGCGCTTCTTTATACGGAGAAACGGTAAGTTCTGGAACGAGCAGGTTCAGGAAACGCGAGCTATGGCCGCTGCTGTCGAACTGTCGTTCGAAATCTGAAATCCTGGTTACGTAACTCGCTCCGATGAGGCCGAGTCTTACTTATCTATAAGATAAATTGGCTCTTTTTAGGCCACAACGGCGTTCTTCGCACAAAAGTCGGTTGACGACGGTCGCGCGGTGCATTTCGAGCCGCACAAATTTGCCGCAACGCCGAAACTGACCGGTAACACTGCGGCAACCCCGCCGAAACCTTGGCATGCTTAAGATGCGGCTCGCAAAACTCACGAGCCGCGTGCGTGCCGCATACAAGCGCCGCAAACGAGCGCACACCCATAATGGAGACCCGAATGCAGCGTCTCGTTTCCGCGTCGAAAGTCATCGCCACCGTCTCGACCGTTCGAATGCTCGTTCATTTGCCGATGCATATCGTTCGACGCATTGCCGCTTCGCCGGAGGCGTTTATCAACGCCATAGAGCGTTTTGCAAAACATTAAGATTTGCGATTGCCTCGGCCGCGCAAACTTAGGAAAGAAACATAAGCTGCGTCGGACACGTTTGACTATGTAGCGTTCGCCGGCGGCTTGAATGAGCTTGCGCCTGACTCAGTTGAACTGGCTAACAGCCAATCAATCTGGAGGAAAAAATGCGCAAGCTCGTGCTATTGATAATCGGGGCGACTTTGGGTTTCGCTCCGATGGCTCAAGCGCAGCGATCGTACCCTAACGATGGCAACATCCAGTCCTATGGCGGGCTCTGGCGCTATCAGAAGAGGGATTGGAGCACGCCCTGGCGACCTCTAAACCCGGGCGTGTGCTAGCAATGGAACGATTACGTTGGCAGCTGGATATGGGTGTGCTGAGAAACACGCCAGTTCGTTGAGACGCAAGAAACGCCCCGCTGCCACGCCGCAGTCGGGGCGTTTCTATCGGACGCTCATGACCTCGCGCCGAGAAAATCTGAGAAGTCTCGCAACGCCGCGCTGAGCGGCGAGAGACCGGGAGCGCTAGTCGTTCCGTCCACGCCTCGTGCCTAGGTGGGGCCGCATGTCGGCCATATTGACGGTCGCAATTCAAGGTAATGAAGCGACTCCTCCATCGTTGAAGGCTGAGCATGGGCTTACCAAGGCCGTCGTCATCTGTAGGGCTGTCACCCGGAAAAAAAGAGATCGCCCTCTTTTTGGCGAATGCACTTACGGCTCGGCCTGACCGCCCGCTCGGCAAATTGGTGTGCATGGCCCGGGCAAACGGAATTTTTGCTGTCTCGGAAATATGCAAGGGACTAGCGATACTCATGATCGGCGACATGGTAATCGCAGATGGAGTCGGCGAATTTGTGTGCATTGCGGCATTGACGATCGAGGCGCTGCCTTTCCTACGATGGCGTGCGTCGGAATGTGCCAATCGAACATTGTTGCCGTCTCTATGACCGAACGCCTTTGAGAGCGCTCCGAGAAGATTGTTGTGATTTGCCGGTGCGTATCCGGGCAGAGATCGCGCGGAGGTTAAGCCGCCGCTAGATCAGATGACCGCAACCTTGCTTCTGATGAATGAAGCCGCGTAAAACGCCGCCAAGCAGGTTTTTAGAAAAGCGCTTGGAACGACATTTGGTCCCGAATTGCTCATCAAGCATACGAGCACAGGCATTTTCCGGCTCATTCATCACGAGAGAGCTTGGATCTCAGCCTTCAGGCGAATGATCGACGTTGGCGGACGAAAATGCGGAATAGTGCGCAAATGATTTTGACCTTTCACTGCTCACGCATCGGAGGGGTTGCGCTTCTGCTCTTGTTTCTTGCGGGCGCAGAGGCAAATGCGCGCGGCGCCAAGGTGACGGCTGAGCCAATTCCGGACGCTGTGTGGGCTTACATGCAGGGAAGGTCGTGGCGCGCGGAGCTTCCATGTCCGGGACGGGACGCGCTTGTTCTCTTACGCGTCCCTTATCTCGATTTCGACGGCAACCCGCAAACCGGCTCTTTGATCGTCGCAAGAAGCGCCGCAAAAGCGGTCGCGGCGGCCTTTCAGGAAATTTACGACAGCGGGAAATTTCGAATCTATCGAATGTCCCTAATCGATGAGTTCGGCGGCGACGACGCACGATCGATGGCGGCGAATAATACGAGCGCGTTCAACTGCCGAACCACCGATCGCGGCGCGATGTCGCGACACGCCTATGGCATGGCCGTTGACATCAATCCCGTTCAAAATCCCTACCGGGAAGGAAGTCTAACCGAGCCCGAAGCCGGGCGCGCCTATGATGAGCCCTCCAAGCGCAGGAGAGATATTGTCGGGATCATCGTTGATGGCGACGTCGTCACCAGGGCTTTCGCGCGACAAGGCTGGCGCTGGGGCGGACACTGGAAAAGAAGCGTCGACTATCAGCATTTTTCCAATGATGGTCACTGACGGGCCGTTTGCTGCAATGGAGCGTCGCAATGAATGCTGGAACTGAGGGCGAGTCAGAAATTTCCGCAGCGACGCTGGCACAAGCCGGAACGCCAGACGATCCTATCGCCAAACTGAATATGACGTTCCGTTCGTTATACGGCGCCAATCGGGAACAGGTCTTAGAGGAAACTCCGCTCGCCGCGCTGACGCTCATCGGCACTGGAGAAATCTGGCGCGTCGAACATGGCAAACTGGCGAAATGTTATCAGCCAAATCAAACGCTGCCAAAGATTAAAGGGTTAATGCATGCGGTCCTTGGCGCTCATGGCGCTTGGGGCCAGTTGCTCCGGGGGCGGGATTCGACCGCGGCGCTGCAGGCGGCAAAACAGCTCAATGAAGCACTGGCCGAGGCGATTGAAAGCGTCTCGGCGGAGCTGCCGGTCGAACTGGCCCATCCGGCGCGAGAGTTTCTTGCTGAACTAAAAACCCTTTCCGATCAGTGGTTGTCAGGGCGGGGTGCAACTGCGAACGAATTTCCATCGGCTCTAAAGCGCGTAAATCCCCAATTGGAACAGGTCATCAAGGTCGTCGGTCATGCTGCATACAGCGCGCTGAGGGAGGGATTCGAAGCGTTTCGAAGCGAGAGCAGCCCGAATGATTGGCGGCAGTGTTTTGTTGGCGTTTGCGGTCCTGGACAAGGCCGTCGTGACAATATCGAGATCGCCGCGGCAATATCAGTTATGGGACGTGAAGCTGTCGGGGTGCGGCTGCTCTATCTTGAAAACGCCCTGACACTCGCCGACGGGCTTAGGTTTTTGGCGGCCGCGCTTGTTGAACGCGATCTCGGTCAGGCGGTTTTCGACGATCAATATCGCATGTGGCGTGACCTTCTGGCCGATACGGCGATCGAATATGCCGGAGGAAGCTTCTTCCCTCAATTGGGACCCGAGTAAATGACGACGAAGCGTTTTCTCCCTTTCTGAGCGTATCCTTCGAGCTGCCATCGTGAGAAGCGTCGGCGGCGGAGTGACAAATGCCGTGCCCCGGCCCCCGCCGCCAATTGCGTCATGTCGAGGGAATATCGGATTATGAATCTTGGCTCGTGGCGCAGGTATCAAAGTCCTGATTACATGGCGCTTTTGGATTGAAGATGGCGTAGGCGTAGCTGCAGCAGGGGTTGTGTGTTTTTTTCTCGTCCCCATAGTCGGCGTTGAAGGAGACCTGTTGACCGACGTGTAGATAGTCTCCGCTACGTTGTGGCGGAAGATTGGGTACGGTGTCGGCGGTATTCACGAGACGGAAGGTTTCCACGTTTAAGTTTTCGTAATAATCCCGGAAGGATTGTAGTCCGACCTTTGGACTCGCCGAATTGTAGTTCAGCGCCGCCACATTGTGAGAAACCGCCAGCGGCACTGCGAGCGTGGCAAGCGCTGCGCCAA